>NZ_JAEUPY010000551.1 GCF_016790065.1 Steroidobacter sp. | reverse complement strand
AATCTTTATGACATGACCGGCCTCAGCCAAAAAGGCGGCGCGGTTTTCAGCCACGTTCGACTCAGCAAGGGACCGGGGCGAACTGTTCCCGCTCGCATCGGATCGCACGAAGCGCATTTGATGCTCGCTTGCGATGCCGTGGCCGCTACTCACAAAGACGCGATACAGACCATCGATGCCGACCGCACCGTCGTCATCGTGAATCGCGATGTGACTGCCACCGCGGACTTTCAGTCACGCGGTGACATGCAACTGGGCATCGAACCTTTGCTTGCGACGCTGACAAGTGTCTCTGGCGAGCGCCCACCAGAGGCACTGTCCGCCGGCCAGCTCGCCACGCGATTCCTCGGCGATGCGATCGCGACCAACATGATCATGCTCGGCTTTGCTTGGCAGAGGGGTCGCCTGCCGTTGTCGCGCGCGAGTCTCGAACGCGCCATCGCTCTCAACGGAGTGGCGGTTCCATTCAACCTGCGTGCCTTCGCGCTCGGTCGACTCGCCGCTGCATCGCCTGAGGCATTGTTACCCAGTGTGCCGAGTATAGATCTCGATACGTTCATCACTCGCCGCGCCGACGATCTGGCCGCCTATCAAAACGCGGCTTATGCCGCCAACTATGTCGAGTTGCTCCGTGAGGTTCGTCAAAGCGAAGCGCGCCTGGATCCCGGGGCCGAGCGCCTTGCCTGGGCCGTGGCACGGTCCGCATTCAAGTTGATGGCCTATAAAGATGAGTACGAAGTGGCTCGTCTGTATGCCGATGGACGCTTTCAGGCTGAGCTCACCCGTCAATTCGAAGGCGACGTCCGACTGCAGTTTCATCTCGCGCCGCCGCTACTGACGCGTACAGATGCTCGCACCGGTCGCCCTCGCAAGATCACGCTCGGCGCGTGGATGCTGCCGGTCTTTCGCTTGCTGGCTCATGGCAAGCATTTGCGCCAAACGCCACTGGATGTTTTTGGCTGGACCGCTGAGCGACGACTCGAACGCGCGCTGCGCGATACCTACCTGGCCTGGGTTCGCAGCGCCTGTTCGCAGTTGAACGCTGGCAACTACCAAACATTGGCCGAGCTGGCCGAGGCGCCATTGCAGGTGCGAGGCTTCGGGCCGGTCAAAGCCGAGGCGGCTCACCGACTGCTACAACGGATTCACAGCACGACTGCTTAAGAAGCCAGCGCGAGGTGCCCTTGCAGCGCCTCGCCTCGATCATCCATCAGTGCCTTGGTACGCGCCTGAGCCAACCATTCCGCGGTTTGCTTGGCCGCCGGCAACGCGAAAAACGCAGACCGAATCTCAGAGTAGTTCTTGAGACCGCGCTCGAACGTGTCGCCGTAGCCTTTGATGAGGCGCTGACATTTGACCCACTCGAGCCCGAGCGCATTGTCTCTCGCCGCCGCGGCGACCACATCCGCCAACCACAGTTCGATCCGCGCCTGCTCTTCGGCGTAGCGCAGCGAACCTCGGCGCATGACCCGAAGCTTCGCTAGCGTTCGCAGCACCAGGAACCATCGCAGGCTGGTCGTTTCAACATATCGACCCTTCTGGAAAAACCGCCCGAGTCCGCTCGACAACGATTTGGAGTCGAGGATGGCGCGCCCCAAACGACGCGGCAGCGTTTCACACACTTCTTGCAGCCGGGGGTGCATGAACTCGGTCACGCCCAACAGCTGTTGCTGTTCCGCTTTGACCTCCGAGCGAACTCGATCGATTCGAGTGCTGCGCGTCTTGAGATCGGCCACTCGAATGGTGTCTTCGTAACTCATCCACAACGCCAGGTGGC
>NZ_JAEUPY010000507.1 GCF_016790065.1 Steroidobacter sp. | reverse complement strand
TGCCGGGTGCGGCGAACATGACCTTCGTCGCACGCACTGGGAATGCCAGCGGCAAGCGGCGCATCGATCTCAGCGTGCGACCGGCGACGCCGTTCATGACTCAGCTGAGCGCGGGCGTCTTGTCGAAGGGCGATCGCGAGCTGCGTATCGAACGCCAGATGTATCCACATCACCGCACGCTCGAAACCGGCGCGTCGATGCTGCCGCTGCAGTTCGCGCATGGCTTCGTGGCGTATCTGTCCAATTACCCGTATGCCTGCACCGAGCAGATCGTCAGCATGTCCATGCCGGCAGTACTGCTGACTTCACGGCCGGAGTTTGGGTATGTCCAATCGCGCGACGGTGCGGATGTTGCTTCGTTGCTCGGCGAACTGCGGTCTCGTCAGACTGAAACCGGCGCGTACAAGTTGTGGCCGGGCGGCGATGAAGTCGTCGAGTTCGTGTCGCTGTACGCACAGCAGTTGCTGATTGAGGCGGGCGAGCGTGGACAGGCTATTCCTGGCGACCTGGTCACCAATGGCAATAACTATCTGCGCGAGGTCGCGCAACGAGATGGCAATAACCTCACTGATGAGCGGCAGAGCGCATATGCGATTTATCTGCTGACTCGCCAAGGTCAGCGCATGGCCGCGGAAGTCGCTGCTGCTCGCAAGCGGTTGGCGGAGCGTTACAAGGGCCAGTGGGAGAAGGACCTCACCGCCGCGTGGTTGGCGGCGTCGCTGGATTTGATGCGACAGGATCGCGATGCTGAGAACTTGATCTCGGCCACGCGCTTCGATGCGACGGCAGATGAGTTGTACAACGATCCGATGACCCGAGATGCGCTGTTGCTATTCGTGATCTCCCGTCATTTCCCAGAGCGCTTGAAGAGCGTGCCTTCTGAAGTGTTCACGACGATGGCCAAGCGCGTGACGGATGGTTATTACCATTCGCTGTCTGCTGGTACGACTTTGCTTTCTCTTGATGCTTATGCCGCTGCGACTGAGGGCGCTGCACGCAATCTGGCGATTGCTGAGGTGCTGAAGGATAAGAAGGTGCGGTCGCTGACTTTGCCGGAGGGGTTGTTCCCGACCGTGAAGTTCACCGATCAAGCGACTTCGTTGAAGTTCACCAACAATACCAATCTCAATGCCTATTACTTGATCGAGCAGTCGGGCTTCGATCGCAAGCCGCCTTCGCAGGCGATCAAGCAGGGATTGGAGGTGCTGCGTGAGTACACGGATGCGAGCGGCAAGGCGGTGACTTCTATCAAGATGGGACAGCAGATCGATGTTCACCTCAAGTTCCGAGGCTTGAAGGAAGGCGGTCTTTCCAATATCGCTCTGGTGGACTTGTTGCCTGGCGGCTTCGAGTTGGTTGTGCCCACGGAGGGGGCTGCTACTCCGTTCTCTGAAGCTGCTCCTTCCGAAGGCGAAGAGGGAGGTGACGGCGAGGACGGCTATATCAGCTGGCAGTGCCAGGTGTGCGTTGGCAACGTCAATGCATCGCTGCAGTACGCCGACATGCGAGAGGATCGCGTGGTGTTCTATGCGAGTGCTACTGGCGATGTTTCTGAGATCGTGTATCGAATCAAAGCGACCAACGTCGGTTCGTTTGTAACGCCGCCCGCGTATGGTGAAGCGATGTACGACCGGAGCGTTGTTGGTCGCTCCGCGTCCGGGAAGATTGAGGTGTCTCGGCCGTGAGTTTTGCGCTTCGCGAAGACGTCGCCGGAGGCGTCGGTGGCCGGCAGCGGGAGGATCAGGGGTGTCCTCCCGGCACCCCGGCACTCGCCCCGCGCCCGCGGTCGCGGGGCGCGGTGCTTGTACAACCAATTAGCGCTATTGGTCCAAAAACCCGGTTGGATCCAATTTCCGGGCGG
>NZ_JAEUPY010000461.1 GCF_016790065.1 Steroidobacter sp. | reverse complement strand
GACCGGCATCGATCATGATGCCGAAGTACAGGATGGCGAACATCAGCATCACGCCGGTCGGCGCCAGCGTGCGAATGCCCTCGAGCATCATGGTGCCGATGCCCTCGCCGCCGAAACCGGCCACCAGTGCGAATAGCACCGGGATGAGGATCAACGCGACCAGCGGCGACAGGCGCTTGGTCATGATCAGGAACATGAATGTCGCGACCATCCCGAAACCGAGGATCGTCAGCATGGGTAACCCCTGAAGTTGTAGCCGTTAGGGCTATCTAGTTACTTGTCGACGGCCCAACACGGGGTTGGGCCGCCTTGATCGCAGCTCGCTGCGTTACTTGCCCAGACCCGCGAGCGTCTCGCTCACGCTGTCACGGAGCGAATCCTTGATCGGATCGTACTTCGCGTATTCGGGATGCTTCTTCAGCAGCGTGGTCCGCAGCGCGTCTTTGATCGGCGTGGTGCGATCGAAGGTCGCCTGGTTGGGATACTCGGCGATCAGTAACGCCTGCGACTTACCTACCGCGCCCACTTCGCTGTACATGGCATAGCTCGCCAGCAGGCCCGCATCGCGCTGACCTTCCATCAATGGCGCGATATAGCCGTCGGCGAAGTCCTGATACTTGGCGTTATCGACCTTGAGCAGATAGTGGTTGACCTTGAACACCGACTTGCTGGAATCGCGCGGTCGATTGTCACCGTGCGTCAATAACTCCGCGCGCTTGAGTGTCACCGGCGCCGTCACTGCATTCTGCTTGGTCCATGCGGCATAGCTGCCCTCATTGGGGAACTCCAACGTCGCGAGCGACGCAAATCCGGCATCTTTCGCCTGGGTGCTGTCGATCCACAAAGAGTTCGTCACGGTGCCCGCTTCTCGAGCTGCGGCAATTTTCGCTTGCAACCCCGCCGGCGCCTTGGCGCCCACGGGCACAGTGATGATGGCGAACACAGGGCGCGCCAGCGCCGGCAATGCGACTGTCATCGTAAGAGCAACCGCGCCCACGACGCGCGCGATAATTCCAACTGATCGATGCTTCATCTCGGTCTCCTGATCATGACTGTTTGTTCGAGAATCGGCAGCGCGCACGCCGCCGCGAACAAATTTTATTAGATACAAGCTGACGGCAGCTCTACGAGAACCGTCAGCGAATCGTCAGCTCATACATTTGCTACTGGCGCTCCGACAATTGTTCGCGCAAACGAGCTTCGTCGAGATCGCCACTCCACTTGCCGACGACGACTGTCGCGACGCCGTTGCCGATCAGATTGGTAAGCGCACGCGCCTCAGACATGAATCGATCGATGCCACGGATCAGTGCCAACGCTGCCACCGGCACAGTACCCACCGCCGACAATGTCGCCGCGAGCACGATGAAGCCGCTGCCGGTAACACCAGCTGCACCTTTGGATGTGAGCAGCAGCACAGCTAGCAGCGTCAACTGATGCGACAGATCCAGCGGAGTGTCAGTGGCCTGCGCCAGAAACACTGCAGCCATGGTCAGATAAATCGATGTGCCGTCCAAGTTGAAGGAGTAGCCGGTGGGGATCACTAAGCCGACCACCGATTTGCGCACGCCCAGATTCTCCATCTTCGCCAACATCCGCGGCAGCACAGACTCCGAAGACGAAGTGCCCAGCACGATCAGCAACTCATCCTTGATATAGCGAATGAACGCCAGAATGCGAAAACCATGCAGCCGCGCGATGGCACCGAGCACCAGCAGGATGAAAATCAGGCACGTCGCATAGAAACACAGCATCAACTTGCCCAAGGACAGCAGCGTCGCGACGCCGTACTTGCCGATAGTAAAAGCCATCGCGCCGAACGCACCGATAGGCGCCACCTTCATCACCATGTTGACGATGTCGAACAACACGTGCGACACGCGATCGATGAACTGGTACACCAGCGCTTCGCGGCCGCCCAGCCGTTGCAGAGCGAAACCGAACAACAAACCGAACAACAACACCTGCAGAATCTCGTTCTTCGCGAACGCATCCACCACGCTCACTGGAATGATGTTGAGCAGGAACTCGGTGGTGCTCTGCATCTTTCCTGGACCGGCGTATTGACTGACTGCGGCAGCGTCCAGCGTGCTGGCATCGACATGCATGCCGTCGCCGGGACGAACCAAGTTGACGATCACCAAGCCGACGATCAGCGCCACCGTGCTCACGACTTCGAAGTACAGCAGTGCCAGCCCACCGGTTCGGCCCACCTGCTTCATGTGCTCCATGCCGGCGATGCCGGTCACCACCGTGCAGAAGATGATGGGCGCGATCAGCATCTTGATCAGCTTGATGAAGCCATCGCCGAGCGGCTTGAGCGACGCGCCGAGTTCCGGGGCGAAATGGCCCAGCAGTACCCCGCAGACAATCGCCACGAGCACCTGGAAATAAAGCGTCCGATAGAACGGCACGCTGGTAGCTGATGCAGTCAATGAAGCCCCCGGCCGGATGTCTCGTCAGCTGATGGCCGTGCGTCGCCAAGACGCATACGGCCCCACCTCAGTTGGCGGGGAACGTTTGCATCGCTTTGAGCACCAAGTCATTGGTGTAAAGCGCCGCAGGCTCGAGGTTGGAATGCAGCGACGTGTTGCGCCACTGCCCGGCCGGACTGTCATCGAAGGGAAACTTCACGATGGTGTCGACCAACAAGGCCACGTCCTTGTCTGCGAAGGCGTAGTTACCCTGGGCGTAGCTAGGCAGAGTATTCCGAATGCGTTCGATCTCGGCATCGCGCACCTTGCCCTCGAAGTAGTTCGACGGCAGAGCATCGGCGATCTGCTCCGCGGTGGAGCTGTTCACGAAGCGCATGGTCTTCACGAACGCATTCACGATGCGCTGTGCGGTCTCCGGCTGCTGCTCGATGAATGCCGGCGCCATCAGCAAGGATTCCGACGGCAGTGACGCCCCCAGCAGCTCGGTGGTTGCCGCCTTGCTGGTCAAGTCATAGAGTGTCGAAACTCTTTGCGTCGCCCGGATCGCAGCCGTCTGCGGTTCCATGCACGCAACTACGTCCACGCCGCCAGCCTCGAGGCCTTGAATGATTTTCTCTTGCCGCCCGGCTGTTTGCTGAGCCACTGCGACGTAACTGCGAGGTGCCAGTCCTTCGCGAAGTGCCAGATAGTTCATGAGCGTGCTCTTGGTCGCGTAAGCCGCACCTTCAGCAACGTGACGCCCTTTGAGATCCGCGGCACCTCGAATCTGATCCTTGACTCGATTGGCCACCAGCACCGTCATGCCGGGCGCGTCAGTGATTGCCATCACGGCCTTGATCGGCAGGTCATGGCGAGCACCGAACACGGAATGCTGGAACCAGTGATAAGCGACATCGACGCGACCGTCGATCAACGGCTGCTGCATCTCGAAGTCATTGGGCGTGAGCCCGTGAATATCGATCTCTTCCAGCTCCAAGCCTTGCTCGCGCAAGTATCCCAGCGACTCAGCCAGGCGCGGAATCATGGCGCCGTCATCGATGGTCATGCGGA
>NZ_JAEUPY010000446.1 GCF_016790065.1 Steroidobacter sp. | reverse complement strand
GCAGCCGCTGAACGATGGCCGACTGTATGCACCGTTGATGAAGCAATCCAGCTACGCGCCGTTCGTACAGGCGGAGCTGGATGTGACGACGTGGCTGAAGTTGCGCGGTGGCGTGCGCTATGAAGATCTCTCACTGGACATTCCCACGTTCACGACGATTCCCGCTTCGGTGACCTTGCCTGGCGGGAGGCGTGTCGAAGGCGGGACGCTCGGATACTCGGAGACGGTGTTCAATTTCGGTGCGGTCGTTGACGTAACGGACAATATCAGCTTGTTCGCGGGCTACAGCCAAGGTTTCTCGGTGGCTGACATCGGTGGCTCGTTGCGCACCACCACGGTGAGTTCGGTCGAGGCCTTCAGTCCCAAGGCACAGCTGATCGATAACTACGAAGTCGGCATTCGCGCGCACGTTGGCCCGGTGCAGGGCAGCTTCGCGACGTTCATCTCCAAGTCCAATCTCGGTGCGACCTACGCCATCGGCACGTTCGTAGTCATCCGCGCCAATGAGAAAGTGGATGGCTATGAGGCCACGCTCGACTGGACGGTGACCGACAACATCAAAACCGGCGCGACCTACACGCACACCGGTGGCCTGCGCGATCTGAATGGCGATGGAGAGCTCGATGAGCGCCTGGATACGACGCGCATCGGTCCGCCGAAGCTCACGGCTTATGTGGACTACCTGCCGTTGCCTGATTGGACTGTGCGGTTGCAGCTGATGAACGCCAGTACCATCAATCGTTTCCCGAATGATCCGCGGCCCATTTCCGGGCGGGCGAAGATCGAAGGATATACGCTGGTGGATCTGACAACGTCGTTCCCGTTCTTGGGTGGGACACTCGGTATTGGTGTGAAGAATCTGTTGAACGAGGACTACTTCACGCTCTCCTCGCAGCGCCAAGTCAACAACGCCCAGTATGTTCAGGGTGTGGGGCGCACCGGCACGATCACGTACACGGTTCGCTATTAATATTGGGAGAAGCCATGCTGGCGGAGCAAAGAGTTGAGCCCGAGATGATTGGTGAGTCAGCGCCGGCCGCGGCGCCCGCGTCTCCGCCGCCACGCAAGGCCTTGCCTCCATTCGAGTCGCTGCGCGCCTTCGATGCCGTCGCCCGGTTTGGCGGCGTCCGGCGCGCAGCGGAGTACCTAAATCGCGATCACGCGGTCGTAAGCCGGCATTTGCGAACGATCGAGGAATGGACCGGCACGAAGCTGATGGAGCGTACGCCTAGCGGGGCGTCGCTGACTGAAGACGGCGCTCGATATCATCGGCAGATTGCCAATGCCCTCGAGTCGATAGCGAATGCGACGCTAGGCGTGATGCGCAAGGGCAATAAACGACGCTTGTGTATTCGTTGCACGCCGGAGTTGGCGTTGAACTGGCTATCCTCGCGGCTCGCTGACTTCGAGAGAGACAACGCCGATATCGATGTCGAAGTGTGTCCTGCGGATCGCAGCTTCGATGCACCTGCTCACTACGCAGATGTCGAGTTCCGATTCGTCACCGACTATGGTGATCCCGCCGCCAAGCGGCCAGGTTACAAAGTACTTGATATTGCGCGAGCCCGGGTTATTAGTGTGGCCAGTCGCGACTATCTCGCACGTGTGATGCAGATCCGACAGCCGAGAGATTTGCTGGCTCATCAGTTGTTGCGTGAGGAGAACTACGATCGCTGGCGAAGCTGGTTCGCCGCTCATGGCGTGGCCGAAGATCTTGAGCTGAGTGGGCCGCGCCTTTGG
>NZ_JAEUPY010000438.1 GCF_016790065.1 Steroidobacter sp. | reverse complement strand
GCGCACCCGTGGCTTGCGCAACGAGCTTGCCGCCTTCGGTGGTGACTTTTACGCTGACCAGATCGCTGAACTTGTAGTCGCCGGCGTACTTCTCCAGATCCGCCGCGGCCCCCTTGAAGCGCTTGTTGGGTTGAAACGGCTTGGGCTGTTCCGGCACCGACGACAAGATCGCATCCCACATCACCTCAGACGCGATCACACCTAGATCCACCGAAGTCAGCGCACCCGGGGTCTTGTCATCCACTTCGCCGGTAGAGATGGCGTAGAGCACGTCACCGTCGTATTCAGTTGCGAACGGCTGCAGGCCGCGCGCCATCGAGGTGTGAACCTGCACGGCGATCCGTTGTAGCAACGCCGGCTCCAAGGTTTGATTCACGACGATCAAGCTGATGGTGGTGTTACGTGCCGCTTCTTTGGGCGGTTGCCAACCCGGCTTGCGACTGTCGGGCATGCCGGCGAGCAGATCGGTGGGCCGCAACGGTTTCGGCCAGTTCTCACCCGGATTACACGCGACCACTTTGCCGTCGCGATCCGTCACCACGCCGAATGCATTCACCACCGTGAACGCCGCGATCTTCACCGGGCCCACTTGCTTGAACGCACCGCCCTGGCCCGAGTGCACGTTACAACCGAAGAACTGACCGGTGCGAGCATTGCGACCCGCACCCTGCGCACCGAGCGGAAACACCCCCGGCCGTACGGCACGCAACGCGCTCTGCGCCAGACGCTTGTCGGGATAGATTTCATTCAAGCGACGGTCGCCGAAGTCATAAATGATGGCGCCCACCGACAAAGAAATATTGTCCCAATGGCCGCCGCGCTCACCGTCGTCTTTCAACGCCGTCGCCGCTGCAGTAGTCGATTCGAGGCCATACCAAGAACCGCCGGAGAACACCACGGTGTCCACTTCGGGCAACGAATAACCGAGTCGCAAGTAATCGGTGTTGACGGTGCCCGGCCCACCGCCACGAACGTCGACCGCACCGAGCACACGACGCGCAAATCGGAACACAGTGACGCCGGTCGGGCCTTCGGCATATTCGCCGGTGCCGATCTTCAGCATCGGCCAGTCGAATTCCAGATTCTTGTCCCCGGCATTGAGCAGCGGCTGCAACGAATCCTGCGAGGCCGCCTGGCCCGACCCAGCGTTGAGGGTAAGCGCGGCCAACAACAGGGCCGCCACGGAATGGCGCAACGTTCGCATGAGGATGCAGCTCCGGGCATTTGACACTGTCGGCCATTGAAGCACAGGCCCCCAGTCGTCAGGGGATGCCATAGGCGACGCCGTTGGTGCGCGCCGGACACCCCCTGCCCGAACTTATGACCCGTTGGCGTCGCTCAGCCGCCTGCCGTGCAATTTCGACAGGTTTGCGTTGGCCTGGTGGCGGCTATTTTGCCGGCTGCATGTCACCGAGCACGGTGGGAATCAGCTCGGACACGGTCGGGTGGATGGGCACTGCCGTTTGCAGCTTCATGTAGGCCACATCGGCATTCATGATATCGATGACGCCGTGGATTGCCTCGTCCCCACCGACGCCCAGAATCGACGCACCGAGGATGCGTTTGGACTGCGCGTCCGCGATCACTTTCATGAACCCTTGGGTTTCGCCCTTCTCGATGGCTCGGCCCACTTTGGTCATGGGGCGCGTGCCGATGAGCAGTTTCCTGCCGCTGGCGCGAGCTTGTGTTTCCGTCATGCCAACGCGACCCAGCGGTGGATCGATATACAACGCGTACGCCGGGATTCGCTGACTGACGCGACGATCCTCACCGTCGAGCAAATTCGCCGCGACGATCTCGAAATCGTTGTAGGCCGTGTGAGTGAACGCGCCTCGGCCATTGCAATCACCGAGCGCGTACACACCCGCCACATTGGTTTGGAGATGATCGTCGACTTTGATGTAGCCACGCTCATCGACCTCAATTCCCGCACGATCGAGGGCGAGATCTTGTGTGTTCGGCACGCGCCCCACCGCCAATAGCACGTGACTGCCAATCACTGTCGGCTCGCCCTGCTTGCAGCTCACATGAACCTCGACGCCTTCCGCATGCGGCGACAAGCTGATGCACTCAGCGTGAGCCCGTAATGCGATGCCTTCGTTCTTTAGGATCTCCGCTATCGCGGTCGACACGTCCTCGTCTTCGCGACTGATCAGCCGCTGACCTTGCTCGACGATCGTCACTTGCGCCCCAAAGCGCCGGAACATCTGCGCGAACTCGAGGCCGATGTAACTGCCACCCACCACGACCAGGTGCTCCGGCACGAAGTCGATTTGCAGAATCGTCGTGTTGGTCAGGAACGGCACGATGTTCACGCCCGGCATATTCGGGACATTCGCTCGGCCGCCGACGTTGATGAATATTTGTTTGGCGGTTAACAGCTGCTCGCCGACTCTCACTGTGTTCGCCGATTCGAAGCGGGCATGCCCGTCGAACACTGTGCAACCGGCCATGTTACGCAGCCAGCTTTCCGTGTTGTTACGAGCGTTCAACGTCACCGTCGCCGCGCGTGCCTGCACTCTCTTCATGTCTACGCCGACAGTGCCGCTCGTAACAACACCGTACTCGGATGACCTTCTCGCAAGATGCGCAGCATATGCGCTCGCGACCATCGTCTTGGTCGGCATGCAGCCGGTGTTTACACATGTGCCGCCGAAGAACTTCCGCTCTATCAACGCCACCTTCATCCCCGCCTGCGTCAGGCGACCCGCCATCGACGGCCCCGCCTGGCCCGCCCCGATGACGATGGCGTCGAAGTTTTGGGTCATGGCAATGCCAGTACGATCAGGACTGCGGCTGCAATCGCCACTGCATCCTCAATGAACGCTGCCGGTGGGTCTTTGCCAAATGCCGCCGCCAGCTTTCCTCTCACCGCTGCGCCTCCTAGCGTGCCGATGATCGCGCCGACGACGCCGGTGATGGCACCGATCCATAAGTTACCCGCTGCGGTACCGATGGCTCCGCCGGTGACTGCACCCATCAGAATGCGAGTGCCGAATTGGACTGGGACTTTACGACTTGGGGTTGTCGGCAGCTGATCGGTGATCAGCTCGCCTATTGCCAAGACAAGGAGGATCCAGGGCGTCCACTTGTAGCCCAGGAAGGCCAGGAAGGTGCCGTTTAGATCCAGCTTTCCATAGTGAGCGGCGAATGCTATCGCCGCCGGGGCTGTCATCGCCCGCAACCCAGCCACGATTCCGATCGACAGCGCGAGCAGGTGGAGCATGGCCGGCCCTTGTTTTTGGTTGGAGCTCCGATCCTAGTCCGGATAGGAGGTTTTGCAAGGAAGAAAACGGAGCCGGGAGGTCTAGCGGCCGCTACGCCGCCCCGGAGCAGAGATGGATAGCGCCTTCCGCTCCGAGGGGACTGCAAAGTAGCGGTGACAATGAAACGCCAGCGACGAAGGCTGTGCCGGGTAGGTCCTCCCGGCAGCTTCGAAAAGCACGGACCTTTCGTAGCAGCGCTACAGGGATGTACAAGCAAAGCGGCACGCGTCTGCGTGGCGCGGCGGGTGCGCGGTGCCGGGAGGACCTACCCGGTACAGCCTTCGTCCCCGGCAAGTAGCACTCCGAGAAGCCTCTATTTCTTGTCTGCGGTCAGGAAGTCCCACATCCGCTCTAGGATTCGACCAGACCAAGTAGCGCGAAGCTTCGCGTCGGACTCGGTAAGCAGGCCTTCGTCAGCCAGGCCGGCGGAGAGAGCGTCGAGTTCAACGCGAGCGGCATCTTCCAAATACCAAGCAAGCACCACCGCCGCCTCGAGCGACTCGCCAACAATCACCGCACCATTCCCGCGCATCAGAATGGCACGCGACTGCCCGATCGCCACAGCGAACCGCCGTGCTTGTTCGTCATCGCGCAAAAGCTGAGGGTCATCCCACAACACAGGCGACGGATAGAAATAACTCCCAAACCCATGCCGGGGCCGGGGCACGCGGCGCAGAGCGCCGAGGCTCATCACCTTGGGAGGCATACAACGAACGATGCCATTGACCTCCGGCCGCAGCCGATAGATCTCACGATGAGCCCGCACTTCCCCAAGCACGCCCTCGGGCAACGGCCCATCGAGCGACACTTCATGACAAGCATCGCTCTCCGTCACCAACCCGAGCGGCTTCGAAGGCGAAACACGAAACGTGGTCGCCGACGTGCGCACGGAGCAGTGACCGTAGGCATGTAACAAACCATGGCGGGACAACGCCCACCCGGCAGTGCGAATCAAACCATCGAGGTCAGCGACCGAACTCATGACCCAGGCGGCTTCACGACCGGCATGGCCTTGCCGGCAACGAACCACTCGCCATCCGCATACTCCTGTAACAGCACGCGAATGGTCTCAGGCTTGGCCTGCAAAGTCTGACTGACCACCTCAGTGATCTTGGCCGCCAGCTCCGCTTTGAGCTCGGGCGAGCGACCCGCCAGGATGTTGACTTGAATGATGGGCATGGTCTTTAACCGAATAAATTATTCGAGGACGCTAAACGACGTCCGTCCGAGCCGCTCGACTTCCAACTGCACGAACATACCCACCTGCAACTCGAACGCCGCGGTGGCACCGCCGGCCATCACGATGTGGCCCGCTTCCAAAACTTCACCGCTCTCAGCCACCAAGCGCGCCGCCGACACCAGCGACCGCAACGGATCGCCCAGAATCGCCGCCGTCGAACCGAAGGACTGCGCCCGGCCGTTCACGGTCACCATCATGCCCAGATTATCCAAAGCCTGATGCGGTGAATTCCACGGCCCGATGGTGAGCGCCGACGACGAGCTGTTATCCGCCACCACATCGGTCAGCGAGAACTTGAAGTTCTGATAACGCGAATCGATGATCTCCAGCGCCGGCGCCACCGCCTCAACCGCATTCAGCGCCTGCAACGGCGTCACGATACCGGACAGCGGCTTCTTCAACAGAAACGCCACTTCCGGCTCACAGCGCGGATGCACGAAACGTTTTTTGCTGATCGACCCGCCGTCCTCGGCGAGCATGGCATGCGTCAAGCGACCCCAGATCAGATCGGACACGCCCATCTGTTCCATCTTGGCGCGACTGGTGAAGCCCATCTTCATGCCGACGCGACGTTCGCCGCGCGCCAGCCGCTTATCGATGCTGAGCTTCTGAATCTCGTAAGCCTGCGCCAACGTCAGCGTTTCAGTCGCGGAAATCTGCGCCACCGCCGTGGCATGCCGAGCTGCGTCATCGAGCAGCGTGGCTAAACGGGTGATATCGGCGCTCATGCCGCGGCCTCTTTGGATTGCAAGCGCGCCTTCAGATCCAGCGCCACGTCGACGATCATATCTTCCTGCCCGCCGACCATGCGTCGACGACCCAGCTCCATCAGAATCTCACGCACATCGACGCCATAGTCGCGCGAAGCTTTCTCGGCATGCCGCAAGAAGCTGGAATAAACACCGGCATAGCCGAGCGACAGCGTCTCACGATCCACCCGCACCGGACGATCCTGCAGCGGACGCACCAACTCTTCAGCGGCGTCCATCAGCTTGAACAAATCGCAGCCGTGCTCGAAACCCATGCGATCGGCAGCAGCGATGAACACTTCCAACGGCGCATTACCCGCACCCGCGCCCATGCCGGCGAGCGACGCATCGACTCGCGTCACGCCGTTCTCGACAGCAACAATCGAGTTCGCCACGCCCAACGACAAGTTGTGATGCGCATGAATGCCGATCTGCGTACTCGGCTGCAACGCGTGACGCAAAGCTCGCACGCGCTGCTCGGTGGCACGCATCGTGAGCGCGCCACCCGAATCCACCACGTAAACGCAATGAGCGCCGTAGCTTTCCATCAGCTTGGCCTGCGTGGCCAACTGCTCCGGCGAACTCATGTGGGACATCATCAAGAAGCCGCACACATCCAAACCCATGTTCCGGGCTTCTTCGATGTGCTGACGGGAAATATCCGCCTCGGTGCAATGAGTCGCGACACGCACCGATCGCACGCCCACCTTCGCGGCCGCATGCAGATCCTCGATGGTGCCGATGCCCGGCAATAGCAGCGTGGTCAGCTTGGCATGCGTGACATTCGCCGCCACCGCCTCGATCCATTCCAGGTCGGTGTGACGACCAAAGCCGTAGTTGAAGCTCGACCCGGCCAGGCCGTCGCCGTGCGCGACTTCGATGGCCGCAACCTTGGCGGCATCCAACGCACGAGCAATGGCGATGACGTGATCGATCCCGTACTGATGCCGAATGGCATGCATGCCATCGCGCAACGTGACGTCTTGAATATAAAGCTGCGTCATCACGCGGCCCTCTGCAGCTGAGTCTCGACGATACGGTCAGCGGTTGTCAGCGCCGCCGACGTCATGATGTCGAGATTGCCCGCATACGCCGGCAAGTAGTGCGCGGCGCCTTCGACTTCCAAGTACACCGCCACCTTCAAGCCAGTCAGCGGCGCGTCGCCCTTGCGTAGGCGAACACCATCTTTCTCCGTGAGCCGCTCGAACTGCACGGCTTGCTTGAGCCGATAGCCTGGCACGTAACGATTCACGGCCGCGACCATCGCCGTCACCGATGCAGTAATCGCTCGGTCGTCTTCAGTTTGAGCCAAGCAATAAACCGTATCGCGCATGATCAATGGTGGCTCAGCCGGATTCAGCACGATGATGGCCTTACCCAGTCCCGCGCCGCCGACGCCTTCGATGGCACGCGACGTCGTCACAGTGAACTCATCGATGTTGGCGCGCGTGCCCGGGCCAGCGGACTTCGACGCAATCGACGCAACGATCTCCGCATACGGCACAGTCGCAACTTTACGAACGGCAGCCACGATGGGAATCGTCGCCTGCCCGCCGCAGGTCACCATGTTCACGTTGTGAGCTTGCAGGTGCTCATCCAAATTCACACTCGGCACCACATAGGGCCCGATGGCCGCTGGCGTGAGATCGATGGCGCGCTTGCCGTCCTGCTTCAGAATGGCTGCGTGATGTTCGTGCGCCTTGGCGGACGTCGCATCGAGCACGATATCGATGTCTTGATAAACGGATTCGCTGCGCAGGCCTTCGAGACCTTTGTCGGTAGCAAACACACCGAGGCGCCGCGCACGAGCCAAGCCTTCGGAGCTCGGATCGACGCCCACCAACGCTGCCATTTCCAGATGACGCGAGGTGCGCATCACTTTGATCATCAAGTCGGTGCCGATATTTCCCGAACCGATGATGGCGACTTTTGCCTTGCTCATAGGATCACTCCTGGGTGAACGCAGCGGCGACGCGACCCAAACCGCTGATGCGAGCTTCGTACACCTCGCCCGCCTTCACCGGCACCATGGGGCCGAGCGCACCTGACAGAATCGTCGTGCCAGCACGCAATGGCTGACCGAGTCGCGCCATCGTGCCCGCCAGCCACACAACCGCGTTTAGCGGATTGCCCAAACACGCTGCGCCACAACCCGTCGACACGGGCTCGCCGCGATTTTCCAATCTCACACCGCAGAGTTTCAAATCGATGGCATCGATCTTTCGCGGCGTGCCGCCCAACACATACAAGCCCGACGAGGCGTTGTCCGCGATGGTGTCGAACAACGAAATCTTCCAATCGCGCACGCGGCTGTCGACGATCTCGATGGCCGGTAACGCATAAGCAATGGCAGTGGTCACTTGCGCAAGCGTCGGACGCTCCGAGTCCAAGTCTTTTTCCAGCACGAAGGCAATCTCAGCCTCGACTTTGGGCTGGATCAACCGCGAAATGGGAATGGGCGCGTCGTCGCCGAATTCCATGTCGTCGAACAACATGCCGAAGTCGGGCTGATCGACGCCGAGCTGTTTTTGCACGGCCTGTGACGTGAGACCGATTTTCGCTCCGACGATGCGACGGCCGGCCGC
>NZ_JAEUPY010000431.1 GCF_016790065.1 Steroidobacter sp. | reverse complement strand
TGAGCATCGCCTCGGCACAGAACGCAGTGCCAACGCCGGCCAACCAGCCCAGTCCATGGTGTACATCAAAGCCCGAAGCCGCCTTCTGTCAGGCCGCGCGCGGTGTGCGAGCGAGCGGATGGGAAGCGCAGAGTCGGTCCGAAGTGATGGCGAAGAACGGCATGGTGGTCACCAGCCAACCGCTTGCGGCACAAGCGGGCCTGCAGATGCTGATGCGCGGAGGAAACGCGATCGATGCGGCCGTCGCCACCGCCAGCGTGCTGAGTCTGGTCGAACCGATGATGACCGGCGTCGCGTCCGATCTGTTCGCAGTCATTTATGTCGCCAAGGAACGCAAGGTCTACGTGCTGAATGCCAGCGGCACGGCCCCGACCGGCGCTACGCTGAAACACTTGAACGATCTCGGCTACCGCTGGGATGCAAGCAACTGGGGCCCCTCCTCGGGCATGCCCACCGCCGGCATCCTGCCCGTCACTGTGCCGGGCACGGTGTGGGGCTGGCAGTCGGTACTCGATCGCTTCGGCACGATGACCTTTAAACAAGTGCTTGAACCCGCTGCCGAGTATTCGGAGCGAGGCTTTCCGGTGTCGGAACGCATCGCGACCGATTGGCAGCTACCGAAAGCGCTACCGTTGAAAGGCTGCTGCACGCAGCTCGATGCCGATTCGGTCAAGACCTGGTACGTGAATGGGCAGGCTCCCAAGGCCGGCCAGATCTTCAAGAATCCGGATCTGGCGAAAACCTTCCGCCTGTTACAACAACACGGCGCGGATGTTTTCTATAAAGGAGAGATTGCACAGGCCATCGTGGCAAAGTCGAAGGCACTCGGCGGCACGATGACGTTGAGCGACCTCGCGAACTATCGTGGCGAGTGGGTCGAGCCCGCGCGCAGCACGTATCGTGGTTACGAATTGCTGGAGCTGCCGCCGCCTTCGCAAGCGTGGGCGGCCAACGAGACGCTGAACATTCTGGAGGCGTGCCTGCCGCGCTGGGCGCCGGGCAAAACGCTCGCCTCCATCGGGCCTAAAGATCCGCAGTACTGGCACATGCTCATCGAGGCCAAGAAGTTCGCCTACGCCGACCTGGTTCGATACAACGCCGATCCTAATTTCTCGAAGGTTCCGCTGGCGCGCCTCTTGTCCACCGAACACGCGACTTCGTTGTGCTCGAAGTTCGATCCCAAGCGCGCCTCCTCGACCGGCGCGCCGGGCCCGGCCGACATGGAAGGCGACACCATCGTGCTGTCTACGGCAGATAAAGAAGGCAACATGGTGTCCTGGGTCAACAGCAACTTCGATCTGTTCGGCTCTGGCATCACGGTGCCCGGCTACGGCTTCGTGCTCCACAATCGTGGCACGCTATTCACGCTCGACCCGAACAGCCCGAACGTCATCGCTCCCGGCAAGCGGCCTTTCAACACGCTCTCGGCTGGGATGCTGATGCGCGATGGCAAACCTGCAATGACGGTGACTCTGATGGGCGGAGACATGCAGGCACAGGGCCACGCACAGATGCTGGTAGACATCATCGACCTCGGCGCCAATGTGCAAGCGGCCGCGGACATGGCCCGATTCCGGCACAGCCAGATTCCCAACACGCTCAGGATGGAAGCGTCGCTGTACGCACTGGTCGGCGCGCAACTCGCCGCGATGGGACACAAGATCGAATCAGTCAACGGCGCCAGCGTCGGCGGCGTACAAGTCATCCAAGTGGAATTCCCGGGCACCGATGCCGTCCACTATCGCGGCGGGTCGGACTTCCGTAAAGATGGTCAGGCAGTGGGTTGGTGAGAAGCGAGCACTCGATGTCGACACTTACGCCCCCACACCGATCTGAAGTCGAAGCTGCGCGCGAGCGTATTGCCGACTTCGCAATCCGAACGCCACTGGTGCGACTGAACTGCGATGCCCCTCGGCCGATCTATCTCAAGCTCGAGATGTTGCAGCCGATCGGTTCGTTCAAGATTCGGTGTGCAGCGAACGCACTGCTGGCGCAGAGCGAAGAGATACGCGCCACTGGGGTCGTGACAGCGAGCGCCGGCAACTTCGCGCAGGGACTGGGATACGTTGCGAGTCGGCTGGGCATTCGGGTGAAGTCGTTGGTGCCGGACTCGGCCGCCGAATCGAAACTGCAAGCGCTCGAACGCTTGGGCGTCACTGTCGAACGCATCCCCTATAGGCAATGGTGGAGCATTCTCGAAAACCCCACCGCGCAGGGTTATGGCGCTGGGTTCATCCATCCTTGTGCCGACTCAGCGGTGCTGGCAGGCAACGCGACCATCGCGCTGGAAATTCTCGAAGAGATCGAGCCGGCCGAAGTTTTGGTTCCCTATGGCGGCGGCGGACTGCTCACTGGCATCGCAGCCACGTTGAAGAGCGAACTGCCGAATGCAAAAGCCTATGGCGTGGAGTCGACGGCCGGCACTCCGCTGGCTGCGGCATTTGCCGCTGGCAACCCGGTGCCGGTGGCATTCGACAACAAAACATTCATCACCGGCATGGGCAGCCCGCAGGTGCTCGCGCCGATCTGGCCGCTAATCCGTACTTGGGTCGATGGCGCTCTGTGCGTGGAACTGGCCGAGGTTGCGTCGGCCATCCGCTTGTTGATCAAGCGACATCATCTGATCGCCGAGGGCGCGGGAGCCGTGCCGGTCGCGGCCGCACTGGCACGAACCGAAGGCGATGGCCCCATCGTCTGCGTGCTTTCCGGCGGTCATCTCGACACCTCGCATCTGCTACAGATTCTGCAAGAGAAGCTCTGATACATACTCCCGGAAAGCGCGATTCAAGCCCGGCCGCGCTGGATCGCCGAACACGGAGCGACTAATTAGTTCGACACGGGCAGAATCAATCGAGACGGCCGCAGCTGCGTGTGATGAACCGTGTTGCGCGCAACCACCCAGTTGGCTTGCGCGGCATTGATCCCACCGACATTGAGGTTGCGCTCGAACCTCGGAAAGTTGCTGCTCGATATTTCGAGGCGGATGCGATGCCCTGCCTTGAAGACATTGCTGGTGGCGCCCAGCGGGATCGTCAGCTCGTACGCTTCCCCGGGACGCATCCATACTTCGCGTTGCTGGCCTTCTCGATAGCGGGCACGCAAGACACTGTCGAGCAGGTTCAGGGCACGCCCATCGGGATGAACGTCGACCAGCTTGACGGTGAAATCGGTGTCGATGGCATCCGAGGAAACAAACAATACGACGCGCGGCTCCCCGGTCATCTCCACCTCGTCGCGCAGCGGATCGGTGGAATAGACGAGTACGTCGTGGCGTGCCTCCACCGGACGTTGGTCCAACGCACCGGGCTCGGCATCCGGCGTGCCCGTACAGCAAAGTTGACCGCCGCGTGACGGCACAGGATTAGCTGGATCGTAAATGAAGCTGTCCGCACCGCGCCCACGTATCGCAGGCGCATCGAGCAAGCGGCCATCGCCTTGAACGCTATTGGCTCCAGCGGTACTGGCAAGAAACAACTCACGGTCGCGTGTCGTGCTGACTGGCCACTCCGAGGCGCTCTGCCAGCGATTTCGCCCCATCGCGTAGTAGCGAATGCGTGGCCACTGTTTGATACGTCGATGCGCCTGCGCATCGTCCTTGAGCCACGCATCGAACCAAGTCAAATAGGCCTCTCGATAATCGAAGCGCGTGTCGCCTACGTCGTATTCGCCGACCAGCGTGCGCTCGGCCATTTGCGACTCGAACGCGCAGTGCGTATGCGGGCTCATGATGACGAACTGATTGTCGCGCGCGGTCGCCGAAGCCGAGTTACTTCGCATGTGATTGAACTCGAGCAACGTCATGTCGGCGCCGAAGTCGTACCAGGAATTGATATGTAGCGCAGGCACATCCGAGACGTAGCCTTCGGTCATGTACGGCAATGCGCTCCAGTACGGATCGTCGGCCGCCTTGGTCACGTTATCCTCGAAATCCGTCGCCGCCATTCCTTGCGCCGCCAATGCATCTTTCATCGGCAAATGCGTCCAGGCCTTTTGCAGATCGATGAGTTCATTCGCACGTTTGCCTTCCCACAACGCCGCCAGCGCGTTGTATTGGTCGCGCGGCAGATCCGCGGGCAGGCGTGCGAAAACCTTTTCGCCATACTGCGCGAACCAACCCAAGTTGCTGACCAACTCGTTGACGCCACCGACTCGCCCACCAAAATATCGATAGTGTCCACCGAGCGAGCCCACGGAGCTGCCGGCCGCCTGGGGAATGATGGCTTTGAGCGCGGGATGCCTGGTCTGCGCCATGAAGATCTGTACGTCGCCCTCGTACGAGCAACCAAACGCGCCCACCTTGCCGCTGGACCAGGGCTGCTTGCTCAACCAGTCGACGGTGTCATAGCCGTCGTTGGCGTCTCCGCCGGAGACGACGTAGACCCCCTCGGAGTGGAATCGGCCGCGCTTGTCCTGTACGGCCACAGCGTAGCCATGATGGTTCAAGAATTTGACGATGGTCGAAGGAGTATCGTAATACTTGTAGGCCCGGTCCTTACGATAAGGCGTGCGGATGAGAACGACAGGCACACGTGCGTTGCCACGATTCGCCGGCAAATAAACATCGGTAGCCAACCGCACTCCATCGCGCATGGGAACGAAGACGTTGCGGTCGACCTCCGCCTCAGGAGTGGCTGCAGCCACGGAGGCGGCAATCAAGAAGTGGCTCAGCAAGGCAACGGTCGACATGAAACGCATCGTTTGATTCTTTCCTAGCGAACCGAGGATCGCTGCAATCTCTGCAGATAGCGATCGCGAAGTTCAGTCTGGCGCGAGCGCATCTGCACGGCGCGCCCAGCGATCCACACCTGATCGGCCATCTCGGTCAGCGCCAACGGATCGCCGCTCCAAAGCACCAGATCGGCGACCTGTCCCGGCGCGATGCGACCGCGAGCCGAGTTCAGTCCGAAGATCTCAGCGGGAGTAGCTGTGATCGCGGCGAGCGCTGCGTCCCAAGGCAACCCGCGAGCGACGGCATTTCCAGCAAGCTGACGAATCTTGCGAGCGTTGTGATCTTCACTCTTACTGCTGTTGCTGCCCGAGAACGCTACTCGTACACCTGCTTCATGCAGCAACACTGCGTTGTCGGCACGTGCACCGAGATGATCGAAGTCTTCGGGAAGGTTTTGTAGCGGGTCCAGCAGGACCGGCACTCCTGCAGCGACCAACTCGTCCACCACCATCCAGGCCTCCGCTGCGCCGGCGATCACAGGCCGCATCCCATTGCGCTGAGCGAACTGGATCACTGCACGAATGTCGACCGCACGATTCACCTCGAACAACACTCGCCCGCCAGCCAGGTATCGACTCAGCACCTCGCGACCAGCCAAGTGCAACAAGGCGCCCGCTTGAACAGGACCTGACATTCGCGCCTCGCGAATCGCTTGGCTCAACAGCATGTACTGAGCTGCGCGACTACCGCCCGATCGCTCGCTTACCTGACTGCCCACACTCACGAACAAGGTTCGGCTCCCTGCGAGCACGGCATCGAAGCTGCCATCGAGAGATACGGCCGCACCCTCGCCTGCAATAAGACTGTCTCGACTCTCCGGTGCGAGCACCGTCCAAGTCAGACCCTCGATGCGCGCCACCGGGACGAGCGTCGATCGCGGGTTGTACGCGAGCGTGACATCGAATTCGGGGCGCCATTGCTGCTGCCATCCGGGAGCCCCGAACGACAACGCACCATCCATCGTCTGAGCTTCGATACTGACTTCCCCCAGACCAATCGCGGACAGCCCGCCGAACAGTCCCGGAGTGAGCGGTCGTCCTTTCGCATCGATGACGCTGACACCCGCAGGCACAACCAGCCCGGGCCCTACAGCTACCACATATCCGTCGCGCACGAGCACGTCCGAATTGATGAGCGTTCCCTGCGCCCCGAGCGTGTGAACACGTGCGCCGCGAATCACCACGTCTTGACTGAACGCCAAGCTGCCATGAATCAGGAACCAGCCAACCCAGAGCAGCCGACAAACATTCATGGCGCTGCTGCCGAGGTTGGCTGACCCAACATGAAGTCCGAGCGCGGCCTGGCAACCGGTTGTCCCCGATCGAACACCAGCGCACCGTCCATGAAGACCTGATCCGCGAGCGCATAGGCGCTGAACGGATCACCATTCCAGATGACGACGTCGGCCATCTTGCCCGCCTCCAGCGTGCCGGTTCGATCGGCGATACCCAGCGCTCTCGCCGGATTGGCCGTCATCCAACGAACTGCGCGCTCGCGTGGTATATCCAGCCCCATGCGCACACCGCGAGCCATCGCCTTTGCCGCTTCCTGATTCAAGCGCTGCACGCCATCGGTCTCTGAATCCGAATGCAACATCGCGCAGCCGTTGGCGGGATGGTCCACTAGCGCCAGATTCTCCTGGATGCCGTCGTAAGCCTCCATCTTGAATCCCCACCAATCCGCCCACAGCGCACCGCAGACACCGCGCTCCGCGAGTAGCTCGGCAATCTTGTAAGCCTCCACCGCATGATGGAAGGCCGTCACCTTGAAACCAAACTCGTCCGCGAGATCGAGCATCGTGACCATGTCGTCGGCGCGGTAACAGTGGACATGAACCAGAATCTCGCCCTTCATCACGCCCACCAATGTTTCCAAACGCAGATCCCGCTGGGGAGGCGATGGGGGTTGCGCATCGGTCACGGGCCGCTTGGCTGCATGAACCTGACGTTCGCTTTCATACCTCCGCCATTGCTCACGATAGTCCTGCGCATCCGCAAAGGCCTGACGGTAGCCAGCAATGTTTCCCATACGCGTCTTGGGTGCACGATCGCGGCCGCCATAGGTTCTCTTCGGGTTCTCGCCGCAAGTCATTTTCAAGCCGTGTGGCGCACCCGGAAATTTCATCGCCTGGTAGCTGACGGCCGGCACGTTGCGAACGATGACACTGCGCCCGCCTATGAGATTGGCGGAACCTGGCAACACCTGCAGCGTCGTCACACCGCCTGCCAGTGCCGCTTGGAAGCCAGGATCCTGCGGCCAGATCGAGTGCTCGGCCCATACATTGGGCGTCACCGGATCGCTCTCTTCGTTGGTATCACGCAGAGCATCGGTGTACGGCACAGCGTTGACGCCGAGATGCGAATGAACGTCGATGAGCCCCGGGGTGACCCAGCGATCTCGTGCGTCGATGACCGTAGCATCGGGTGCTACTGCAAGATTGCGACCGACGGCCACGATCTTGCCATTCATCATGAGCACATCTCCGCCATCGATGCGCTCGCCCGTGCCGGTGAGTACGATGGCATTTCGAATCACCGTCGGCGGACCGGAAAGCGGTTGATAGGTCGAGGGATAGGTGCTCGCGTTGACAGTCGTTGCACAAGCTGCCAAGGCCAGCGACGAACCCAAAAGCAATAAACGCATACGTCGATTCCGTCAGTTCGGTCGCTGCAGGTAATGCTCGAACCAACGCAGCACGCGCTCCCAGTAATCGATCTGGTTGGCGCCGCTCCATTCAAATTCTTCGTGACCTTCACCGTGATAGCGCACGTACTCGACGGCTTGATTCAGCCGACGCAAGCCCACGAACACTTGTCCGGTTTCGGACGTCGGCACGATTGGATCGGCCGTGCCATGAATGATCAGCAGCGGCGTCTTGACACGATCCAGAAACAAGACGGGAGAGTTTCTGACATATAAGTCGCGCTGCTCCCACAGGTTCGAGTGCATCCCTCCCTGCCCTTCCTCCAACCAGCCCACGCCGTAGTTCCTGCCTTCATCGGTGAAGGCGCCATACATCGATGTGAGATTGCTCGGGCCAGCGCGCTCAATCGCCGCGGCAAAGCGTTCGGGATAACTGATGATGGCCGAGAGCGTGGAGTAGCCTCCGTAACTCAAGCCGGTGATGCCGAGACGACTGGGATCGGCGTAACCCAAAGCAACCGCCTGCTGTACGGCTGCTTCGATGTTATCGGCGATACCACGCAGGGGATTGCCCGGACTCGATGGAATATCCGGATAGAGCACCGCGTAGCCGCGAGTGGCCAGCAATTGGCTGTTCTCAGCGGCGTACAACCCCAGGCCAAAGCGATGCACGCTCTCCGAGCGGTAAGAACCGGCATAAACGTCCAGCACCAGAGGATGCCGCTGTCCGTCACGATGCCCCGGCGGCAATAGCAACGCTCCTTGCAGTTTCTCGCCGCGCGTTCCTGACCATGAGATCAAGCGACTCGCGCCAAACTTGACTCGATCGAACGCGGGATTGATTTGCGTGATGCGCTGGCGCTTACCCGTAGCAACGTTAGCAGCCCACAGATCCGGCGCCTCTGACGCACTCTCGCGAATTGCAACCGACAGACGTCCGTCAGCTGAAACATCGACACCGTGGCCGCGATCCCAGGAACCGCCGTAGTGAGCGCGTTCCAGCTTCGCCTGCCGCAGCTTGCCACTGACCAGATCGAGCGCGGCAAGCCCTTCTTCAAACGTGACCGGATCACGCACCAGCAAGGAGATGGAGCGCCCTGCATCGGCGGACTCATAACGTCCACTCGTCTGTCGTCGCAATGCTCGCAACAACACCTGGTCCGTTGCGAACGATCTCACTTTGCCATCCGCCAGCTGGATGAGCCAGAGCTTGCCATCAGCGATGACCGTCACACGGTCACCCTGCTCGCTCCACAAAGGAATGACACCAACACCACCTGAATTGCCGCTCTTATCACCGCCCGTATCGAAGACGCGCGGCTCGCCTCCATCCATCTCGACGATCGCGAGCTGCGAAGGTGCATCAGGCCCGGTAATGGGATACGCCACCCGGCGCGAGTCCGGAGACCAACTGATCTCCATGGAGAATTCGCCCTTGACGTTGTTCGCGACAGTCTTCGCCTGACCATCGACGAGCGAAACGACGACGATATCGACGATGCGCTGCTGAGAGCGCGGGTCGAGCGCTGGCTTTCGCAGCATATAAACCAGCCTGCGACCGTCGGGCGACACGCTGTAATAGTTGTTGACGAGCCCCACTCGCTTCGCCAAATAGCGCGGCTCGCCGGTAACGACATCGATCGCCAAAAGATCCGTGATCGGCGGATCAGCCGGCACCGACAGCGCCACACTCGCATCGCTGCTTACAGCTCCGAAAACCTCCGCTGCCCGCGCCGACCGATAGGCGGTCGCGGATGTCTCTCCAACGGGAGTCTGTTGTTGACCTCGAATCAGCAGCGCTGCCTGCTCCACCATCAACCCTTGCGTCAGCGCGCTCGTGACAATCGTTTTCCCATCGGGCGACCAGATGGGCATGGAGACGCCTTGCGTGATCGCCGTCGACAGCGGTCTCGACTGACCCCGTTCGCGATCCCAAACCCACAACGCCGCCGAGCCGGTGCGATCCGAGAAGAAAGCTAACAGCCGGCCATCGGGGGACCATCGACCGCGCCAACTATTGCCTTGACCGTTACTGATGTTTCGTGGCGAACCGCCTCGAGCGTCGACGACCCAGACATCGGTGCCTTTGGCATCGACCGTGGCGCCAGAGCGCGCGATCGTGTTTGCGTACAGTGGATCCAGCTCGACGGGCACTCGAGTGCGTTCAATCAGCGTGTACGCGATCCATTTGCCATCCGCGGATAGGTTCAACGGCTCGAACGGCACGAACTGCCGCGAGTTCACCGTATCGGCCACCGACAGCGGTTGCTCGACAGCCGACGGCATCGCTGCCGTCGCTGCAAAAGTATTGAGCAATAGGGATCCGACCAGAATGGACATCCGGCTCATCGGAGACTCCTTCGACTCGTTTAGAGCCGGTAGCGCACCGATGCGGT
The DNA here is from genome assembly GCF_016790065.1 of Steroidobacter sp. Classification (GTDB taxonomy): domain Bacteria; phylum Pseudomonadota; class Gammaproteobacteria; order Steroidobacterales; family Steroidobacteraceae; genus Steroidobacter. The sequence goes on along the minus strand of NZ_JAEUPY010000431.1, from coordinate 7,355 downwards.
GATCGCGCGAGGCCGATTGATGTTGAGCGAGCCGGACAATCGCTCGAACACCGCCGAGTAGTAACGTTCGTCGAAGACATTCGTCGCAGTCACGTCAAACGTCCAGTTCTGCCGTGTGTAAAACACCCGCAGATCGACTTCCGTGAAGTCGCCAAGGAACGTGATCGGCGTGTTCGCGCCATAGTCGAAGTCGTTGGTGTTACGCCCGCCCTTATGGATGACGCCGCCACCGAAGCCGAGGCCGCGCAGATCGCCACCCTGGATCTCATAGCTGGTGAACAGTGAAACACCACGCTTCGGCGCTGCCGTCGGCTGCGCACCTTTGTACTGCCCTTGCGTGTACTCAGCGTCCATCACCGCCAGCGAGCCGAACACTTGCCAGCCTTTCAACAACTCACCCTGGAAGTCCAACTCCACGCCTTTGCTCCGCTGCGTTCCGATCGGCACCAGGAACGGCGAGCCTGCCTGGCCTTGGGCGATATTGCTACGTTCCATGTCGAACAGCGCGATCGAGTAGGACAGGCGCCGCCCGAGCGTATCCCCCTTGAGCCCGACCTCATACGACGATCCTTCCTGCGGATCAATGGGCTTGTTCAGCGCCTCGAAGCCGGACTGCGGTTCGAACGTAGTGCCGTAACTCGCATAAACATTCAAATCACGAGTCAATGCGTAGGTGATACCCACCTGTTCGGTGAACGCATCTTCTTTCAACCGATCTGCGGTCACGCCGTCCAGCGTCGCGCCGAGATCGCAACACACTGCTCGCGTCTTCTGCACGTCATGCGAGTAGCGCGTGCCGACGCTAATCGTCAGCCCATCCAAGGGGCGCAGCAGTGCCTGCACGGTCAGGCCGTACATGGTCTGCTTGGTGTTCGAGGTGTAGTGCTCGAAGTAGTTCTCCGGCTGCGGCGCTGTGTAGATCAGGTCATAGTCGGGATCGAGAATGCTGAAGCCTGAAGACGCGCCAAACAGAAAATTGGACATCGATGTCAGATCGCGTTCGAGTTGCGCGTAGTCGGCGCCGAAGAACAACGTGTGCCGCCGCCCGAACAGCTCGACATCGCCGAACAGGTTCATCTCCGCGGAGTAGACACTGACGGGTTCGCTCTCGCGAAACGGCAGGGTGGTAGTGAAGCCATCGCGGTCGGTGCCGAGGATAAAGGCGCCCCTCGCATCACGCTCAGAGAGCTCGTTGTACTGCACGTTGCCGCGCAATGACCACGACCCCATCTTGTGATCGAGCATGAGCTGAGAAATCATCAGTTCGTCGCGCGCTAGATCGGTCGGCGCATTGCCGGCGCGCGATTCAGGCACATCTGGAATCCGGAAGTTGGCCGGCGTCAACTGCGACGGATCCGACAGATCGTCACCCAGGAACTGCGCGCCGAACCCACCGTAGGGCATATAACGATCGCGCTGATAGATCACGCGCGCCGTCACCGACGTATCGTCGCTCAGCTGATACTGCAGCGATGGCGCAAGCACCAGCGTGCGGCTGAAACCAAAGTCGAGGTAGGAATCTTCTTCTTTGAAGGCGGCGATCAGTCGATAGCTCAGCTCGCCGGCATCGGTCAGCGAGCCGTGCACGTCGAAATCACCGCGGCGGTGAGCGAAGCTGCCGTACTCGAGACCCACATCCAGACCGAAGTCCTGCTGCGGCAACTTGGAGATGGCATTGAGCGTGCCGGCGATGGGATTCTGGCCGTACAGCATCGAGGTCGGGCCCTTCACCACTTCGAAGCGCTCGAAAGGCGCGAGATCGAGCGTCACAAAACCGATCTGACGATAGCCGTCCACCTTGATGGCGTTGACGCTCTGTGTGGCGAAACCTCTGAAGTAGTTGCGCGGCACGCCCAAGCCCTGATGAGTGCTGCCGCTCGACGCATCGACCCGGTCGAAATCTTCGAAGTTACGAATGCCGGCGAACGCCATCAGATCGTTGGTCACGACCTTCACCGATTGCGGCGTATCTTTCACGGACTGTGGCATCTTGGTGGCGCTGAGCACCTCCGCGTGTCGGAACTGCACCCCAGTGACGACCACTTCCTCGAAGTCCGACGCGCCGTTCTCTTGAGAGGCGGCATTCGCCTGCGCAAGCCGCATCGTGCTGTCCCCAGCGTTGCTGGACACCGCGGATGTCTGGCGCCGCGCCGACTGCGTTGCCAGCGGCACGATCGTGACTGTCTGCGCGTCCACATACTCATAGCCGAGGCCCGTGCCTTTCAGCAGCCGCTCGAGCGCCTCTTGTACCGTCATCTCGCCACTGATGCCCGCCGTGTTCTGACGCTCGACATCATCGAGCATGAACACCACATGGAAACCCTGCTCCTTTGACAGCGCTTGCAGCGCCGAGCCCAAGCCCTGCGCCGGAATGTTGAATGTTTTTCGAATCGCCGATTGAGAATCGGCGGCGTGCGACGGACCGGCAACCGTCAGACAGACTATCGCCGCAGCAAGCAAAGTGCGCATGAAGAATCTCCGCTCCCCGATTGAGCTATGTTGGCTCGGTGGCCTTGGCCCTCGTTGGCAACGAGGGTGACGGCGGATACCGTCGGCTTCATGCGTATAAGAGTGGTTTGTTCCTGGAATGAGGAACTCGGGAAAGATTTTTTCTGGACTATCGCTCACCCGAAGGATCCGTGCGTAGAGCAATCACGATCTCTTTCGCGGACTCGCTGAAGGTCACATCGAAGCGCCGTCGTAGCACATCCAGCAGTCGGGCCGAGTCGGTGGACGCAAATACGCCGCTCAACCGGAACTCAGAGATCGACGGATCGTGGATCACCAGTTGCCGACGGTTGTAACGGTTGAACTCCTCGATGACTTCGCGCAAAGGCACGCCGTCGAACATCAGCTTCTTCTCGGTCCACGCTGTGGCGACAGCGACATTTGCCGGTCGCGGTGTCGGCGGATCGGCAGCGTTCGTGGACGGCGTAGTCGAGACCACGAGTTGCTCTCCCGCTTGTAGCAGGACTTCAGCGGGGCGCTTCGAGCTGGAGTTAGTGGACGACGATGAAACCGGTAGGAGAGCGCCCGCAACAGCGACGCGCCCTTCGACGACCGTAACTATCGTTCCACTTCGTTTACGGTAGACATCGAACTGCGTGCCCACAGCGCGCACTTGAGTGGCCCCGCTAGTAACTACGAACGCTCGAGTTCGATCCTTCGCAACATGGAACAGCGCCTGTCCGGCCACTAGCTCGACGCTGCGCTCCCGCTCGGTGAAACGTACTTTGAGGCGAGAGCGGGCATTGAGCTCCACCGAGGATCCATCGTCGAGCGTGATGGACCGCTGTTCGCCGATGTCGGTGACATACACTCCACGTTGCACGTACAGCCAGACCATTGTGACGGACAGCAAAGTCACCACTGCAACGGACGCAGCTACGGCGAGCAGCGACCTGAGGCTGCCACGGGCGGGGCGGATCGTTGGCGCTGGCGTCGCACCCGTAGGAACTGCGCGGCCGAAGGGATGAACGTTACCTTCGCGTTGCGCGCGTTCGACCAGCCCTTTGATATCCCCGCCGAGACGCGTGCCAAGAATGTCCGCGTCCTCCCACAGCGCAGAGATCTGTAGATACGCCTGCACGTGCTCCGGAGAACGACGCAACCAGGCATTGAACTGCGCTTGCACGACCGGATCTGCACTATCGGCGGTGAGCTCGGTGAACCAAGTCGAGGCTTCATCGAGAATCCGCGGGCTGAGCTTGCGGGAATGCTTCGACATGAGCGTCCCTACTCCATCTCTTGCAATCGTTGCTGGCAGTAGCTCAACGCTTTCGCCATGTACTTCTTGGCCATCCGGCTACTGACGCCGAGACGCTGGCCAATTTCCTCGAAAGTGGCCCCCTCACATCGACACATCACCAGCGTCGCATAGGCTCGCGGCGAGAGCTGTTCCAGACCTCGGCCGAGTTGCTCGAACTGCTGCTCGAGCTGCACCCGTTCCGCCGGATCGGTCTCAACAGCCGCCTCGAGCTCCGACACGATATCCGTGGGATCAGCCACTGGTTCGGTCGCTTTTCGACGCAAGGCGTACTGGTGCAGCACGTGACTGGCGATGGTGTACAGGTAGGCCTGGGCATTGCGAATCGTTTCGTGATCCGGAATTCGCAACAGGCGCAGAAACACCTCCTGGACCAGATCCGGCACATCGGACTGCGAATGCCGCATGCGCACCGCCAGGAAGCGACGCAGGCTGCTGCCATGGGTTTTCGCCAGGGCCGAGACAAACTGTCGTGTGCGCTCTGAATCCACGGTCCCTTCGGGGGTAACACCTGCCGCCAATGCATTAGAGCGCTTTGCGAGGCTAAAAGGGAACCAACACCCGCAACCAACGCGGGACCCACGCCAGAATCATCGTGATGGCCAGGGCGGCGCCCGCCAAATTCATCACCCACACGAGCGAGGCGATGGATGCGTGATCGACTTGCAGACACAGGACTAGCGAGCCCAGCAGCCCGAGGCTGCCCATCCCTCGCAGCCAGCGAGTCGTGCTGCCACCTGGCGGATCGGTGGCGCACGCCTGCCGCCAATGCACATCCATCGCCAGCGCCAACCAGCCGAGGCTGACGACGCACAACCCCAACGCGAACGCCAGCAATGTGACATCAGACATGCGCCGCCCCCGCCAACTCGTCATCGAGCGCCCGAGTGCTGCGCGACTGAGGACTCGATGCGCGCCGGCGCAGATGATTGGCCGCCAGCACCGCCACCACTGCAGTGACCAGCAGCGACAGATCGATCCCCGCCACCGGCCAGTAGCCGATGCTCAACGTATGCACCAGATGATCGCCCGTCGTGATCCAGTTCATGAGCACTGCGAGCACAGCCATCACCGCGATGATCCAGCATTGTTCGCGCCATACCGGTGTTGCTCGCCCTTCGGCCACCGGTGCCGTGCGCCAGAACGCATGCGCCAGCGCCAACAACCACACGACCCAGAAACTGCATTGCTCCCAGAAATTCCTGGCCGCCAGGTTCTCCGGCAGCACGCGATTGGCGATCAACAGTCCCAGTGTCGCTATCACCATACCCGTTACGGACGTCACGGCGAGCGCACTCACCACGCGCGCGCCGCTCACACCCTGCTTGGCATGCTGGCGCTTACGCTTCTCGATGAAAAAGATGAACCCCGTAGCGATACAAACCGCACCGAGCAGACCGCCGAGTACATACAACCAACGCAGCATCCAATGCCGAAAGTGCTGTAGATGCAGCCCCATCAGGAAATCGGTGACACCGCCAACCGCCGAGGTCGGCGGCTGCTCGTACAGCACCTCGCCGGTGCTCGCCTTGAAGTGGATCCCCTCGCTCACCAGTCCAATCCGATCCGTACCGGCGCGGAACACACTCACATACCCATTGGCATCGCCGACATGCCTCACCACCAGCAGCCCGACCTCTCCCGACGCGCCACGCTGCGCCCAACGATGCTGTGCTTCGGCCACCATCGCATCCACCGATGCCAGCGGCGCCGCGACGCCTGAACGATCATGCGGCAGGCCCGTTTGCTGTTCTTCCAGATGCTCGTACCGTTCGTGCAGGGGTTCGAGCTGCACCTGAGTCACCGGAAAATACAATCCGGCCATGATCACCAGTCCGGTGAACGCAAACATGAAATGAAACGGCAGCGCCACCACGCCGCTCAGGTTGTGCAGATCGAGCGTGCTGCGTTGAGTCTGTTTGTTGGGACGGAAGGTGAACAGCTCTCGGAACAGCTTGCGATGCATGACCACGCCGCTCACCAGCGCGACCAGCATGGTCAGCGCCGCGATCCCGACCAACCACAGGCCCAGATCCAGCCAGTGCAGGTTCAAACTGAAATGCAGCGGGAAGAAAAACTGGCTGCCGATCCGCAGCTGATTGTCGGGCACGACGTCGCCGTTGCGCGGATCGATGGTCCGCTGGCCAAAAACGGTTTCTCCAGGTTCGCGTGCATTCGGCACTTCGTAGAAAGCATTCAGCTGTAGCACCGGGTCGCGATGAGTCGTGTACAGGGCCCAGGTGCGCACCGTCTCGAACTGTTCAGGCATCGGCCCGTATACCCGGTCACTCATCTCATCGATGCTTGCCTGCGACGGCTCGATGCTCTCGAACACCGGCCGCAGCAACGTGTCGAACGACGGCAGCGGCTGCGGCTCGAAGCGGGTCTGCGCAATGCCCCATCGGTCGAACTCGCGATCGAACACCGATAGCGCACCGAAGAAGAACGCCACCATCAGCACCAAGCCGAGCACCAGGCCAAACCAGGTGTGCAGCCAGGTCATCGTCAAACGGAAGCTCTGCATCATCGGCTCAACCTCCCAGGGACCGGAGCAAGGCGGACTGCGCGAGTGACGCGGCCGCCGCCATCAACACGCCGCCCCCGGCCAGCACGCCCCACACCCGTGGCAAGCTCGCCGCCGAGAACGCCCATAGAAAAGCGCTGAGATACATCAGGATCGCGAGCATGCCGCCCAGGCTTTCAGCGTCTTCGAAATCCATCCCCGCGATCGACAGCACGACGATGAGTAGCGCGAGCGCGCCCCACGTCCACACATAGCTGCCAAGCAACCCCGCTGCGACACGCGAAACAACGACACCAGGCACAGAGGATTGATTCATACCTGAGCACTCAGCGACGGACGAACATGAAAGGCGGCACTGCGGACTCCAGCGGCGCCAACAGGTGCGAGACCTTCCCGGCCGTATTCATCTGAAACTGATACAACCCGGTTCCCAGATAGTCTCGGCCCGCACTGAAGAACGTGTCGTAGTGTTGATGCTGCAACGGTAGTTCGAATGCATCGAACTTGAGCGCCAGCCCAGCGCCGCGACGCTCGACTCGAACGACGCCGTAGGCGGGGTGGAAATACTCTCCGGCATACGCATCGAGCGCGAGCGTGGTGTGCGTACCGGCCACACCCGCGGGCGGCTCCTCGGGTGGCCACTCTCTCTCCGGCGGTACCTCCAACGCACCAGCGGCTACGCCGCTCACCAGCCGGTCCACCACGTATTCGGCCAACAGCGATGGCAACGCGCTGCCTTGCAAGTTGTTGAGCACCACCACGCCGATCTTCCGCTGCGGCACCAGTGCCATATAGGAGCTGAATCCGTTGATGGAGCCGCCGTGCTGAATGAACTGCTCACCGCCACGCTGCTGGATTGCCCAGCCCAGGGCATAGTTGGACTGGCCATCGATAGTGACGGGCTTGTGCAGCTGGCGTAGTTGTGCCGCTGAGACGATCTGCCGCTCGCCCGCTTTGCCATCGTTCAAGTACATCTGTAGGTACTTGAGCATGTCATTAGCGCTCGAGCCGATGGCGCCACCGGGCGCGACACCAAACTTCATATGATCGTAGAACGGTATCGTT
>NZ_JAEUPY010000429.1 GCF_016790065.1 Steroidobacter sp. | reverse complement strand
GCAGCAGATCGCCGCGGCGGTGCGCGGCAGCGGCGTGTCTTGGGAGATTGGAAAGCAGCGAGGGCCATCAATCAATTGAATGACTGCGGATGCGCTATATAGTGCGTTCCGTGGTGGTTCCGACGTCCCCCCGTTTTCAGTAGCGCTGGGCTTTGGAGTCCGGGGGGTAATTTATCGGGTTTTGCGCCAGCCTTTGGGCATAGTCAGCCGGGGTCAATCCGCCGAGGGACTTCTTGGGGCGTTCCTCGTTGTATTCCCGGCGCCAAGCCTCGACGATCACGCGGGCATGTGCCAAGCTGGTGAACCAGTGCTCGTTCAGACATTCCTCCCTGAAGCGGCCGTTGAACGATTCGATGTAGGCGTTCTGGTTGGGCTTGCCCGGTTCGATGAGGAACAGCTGAACACCCCTGGCGTGGGCCCAGTTCAGCATGGCTCGACCGCAGAACTCTTTTCCGTTATCTGTCCTGATCGCTTTGGGCAATCCCCTCGTGGTGGCGATTTGATCCAGGATGCGCACCACCTGGTTGCCACCCATCGCCCGCTCGGCCACGATGGCCACCGCCTCGTGAGTCGCGTCATCGATCACCGTCAGGTTCTTGATGCTGCGCCCTTCGGCCGTGCGGTCAAAGACGAAGTCCATCGACCACACCTGGTTGGCTGCCATCGGGCGCTGCAGAGGGTGACGCTCAGCCAGCGGAATCTTCTTGCGCTTGCGCTTCCTGACCTGCAGCCCCGCCTGGGCATATAGGCGCTCGACGCGCTTGTGGTTGACGATCTCACCGGCCTGGCGCAGCTTGAGGTAGATCATGCCGGCCCCATACCGCCGATGTCGCTGGGCCAGTGCCATGATCTTTTCCTTGAGCACACCGTTGCGGTCTGCGGCGGGCTCGTACCGGTAGGCGCTGGCGCTCATGCCGATGATGCGCAGTGAACGGCGTTCGCTCAGCCCGCTGCCGACCATGTGGCGCACCAGCTCGCGTCGTGCCGGTGCGCTCACCACTTTTTTCTCAAGGCTTCTTTCGTCACCTCGTTCTCAAGCATCGACTCGGCCAGCAGCCTTTTGAGGCGAGCGTTCTCAAGCTCGAGTTCCTTCAGGCGTTTGGCATCCGAGACGCTCATGCCACCGAACTTGTTGCGCCACAGGTAGTAGCTGGCCTCCGAGAAGCCGTGTCGGCGACACAGCTCGGCCACTGGCAGGCCCGTCTCCGCTTCGCGCAGGAAGCCAATGATCTGTTCTTCCGTAAATCTCTTCTTCACGTCCAATCTCCTGTCGTACGGGATTGGACTCCAGCGTCAGCCGCTACTCAAATCCGGGGGGACGTCGGTTCAAGCACAACGTTCTAGGTCGAATTTGAATCGCCTCGGGGCGATTCATCGGCACCGCTACTAGCATTTTCGAATGCGTCGCTTGCACTCACGGTAGCGTCTGCGCAAGCGAAATCAGGCCACTTAAACCAACAGACCTAGGATGATCCAATGAACAGCAAGCACATCGCCGTCGTGACGGGAGCAACCCGTGGATTGGGTCGCGGCATAGCCCGCGCATTGGGTAGCCGCGGCTTCACCGTGTACGTGACCGGGCGCAGCACCGAGGGCTTGGCCAATGCGGTTCGGGAAATCGAGCAGGCCGGTGGTCGGGGCGTGCCCGTCGCCTGCGACCAGTCCGATGATGCGCAAGTGCGCGCGCTGTTCGAGCGCGTGCGTGCCGAGAGTGGCCATCTGGATATTCTGGTCAACAACGCGACTCAGGTACATGCTCGGGAACTTACCGCTCCTGGTGGCTTCTGGGAGAAGCCGCTTGATCTGGTGGACATGATCGACGTTGGCCTGCGCTCCAGCTACGTGGCGGCGTACTACGCCGCGCCGTTGATGATCGAGACCGGTGCCAGCCTGATGGCACACATCTCCTTCTATGGCGCGGTGTCCTACCACTACGGGCCAGCCTATGGTGCCGCCAAGGCCGGCACGGACAAGATGAGCTTCGATATGGCCGTTGAGTTGCGCGAGCACGATGTCGCCTCGGTTTCGATCTGGCCGGGGCTCATCTTGACCGACGAGCTGAAGGCAGTGCCGCGCGAATATATTCCGCAGCACGTACTCGATGACCTGCCGAACTTCGAGACACCGGAGTTCTCGGGCCTGGTGATCGAACGCTTGTGGCGTGATCCCGAGCGCATGGCCCGATCGGGAGAGACATTGATCGCGGCGGAGCTGGGCTTCGGCTATGGCATTCGCGACATCGACGGCAAGCAGCCGCGCCTCTATACGGACACGCTCGGCAAGCCATCCGGTCGGTTCCTACGTGCTGCGGGCCGACCATCATAAAGAACATCATGCCGTTCGGTGTTCCCGGCATGCCCGGAACACCGCTGACCCAGAAACTGGTCGGCACCGTCTACCGCGTTGTGGCGCTGGCGCTCGGCGCCGACAAG
>NZ_JAEUPY010000417.1 GCF_016790065.1 Steroidobacter sp. | reverse complement strand
TCGGCATCGATACGCTGTTGATAGGCTCGTTCGACATGGGCTCGGTTCATCACCGACTGGCGGCAGGCTTTGAATACGGCCGGCAGCGCGTCGACAGCAAACCCTCCTACGCTTTCTCGCCGCTGGTGGCGTTCGACCTGTTTGCTCCCGACTACAGCGTCTTTCAACGCGGCGACTTCGCACTGTTCCCGTCGCTGCGCGAGGACGAGAGTCGGGGTTTGTACTTCCAGGATGAGATCAAACTCGGTCGACTGACCGTCACGGCCGGCGGACGCTTCGACTGGGTGACTGTGGAAACGGCAACGTCGACAGAGAAGCACGATGCCTTCGTGCCACGCGTGGGCGCCACTTATGAGATACGTCCGGGCTTGGCCGGCTATGCAAGCTATAGCGAGTCCTTCAATCCCCAGGTCGGCATGCTCGACGTCGAAGGCCGCGCACTCGACCCGGAGACTGGCACTCAATATGAGCTTGGACTGAAACTCCTATCACCCGACGGTAAATACAACGTCACCACGGCGATTTATGAGATCACGCGCTCCAACGTCGCCAGTGCGCTGCCTGCACCGGCGGGCCGCTACGACACCTCCGGTCGGCAACGCAGCCGCGGCTTCGAGGTCGATAGCCAGATCAAGCTCATGCGAGGCTGGGAAATGATCGCCTCCTACGCCTACACCGACGTCGAAGTCCTCGAAGATTACGTGACGCCGAAAGGCAACTGGCCAGTCAACATTCCCCGCCAGGCGGCGAGTTTGTGGACGAAGTACGTCATCCAAGACGGTTCGTTACGCGGCCTCGGCTTCAGCGTGGGCGGCAGTCGCTACTCCAAGATGGCGGGCGATCCGGCCAACACATTCTTCGTCCCGGCGTACACACTGGTCAACGCGAACATCAGTTACGCCCGCGCCAACGGCTTCAACGCACAGCTCAACGTCGACAATGTGCTCGACGAGTTCTACGCGGCCGGCGCCTTCACCGACATGTTCGTGAACTACGGCAGGCCGAGAACCGTGCGTCTGACCATCGGTTGGTCTCTTTAATAAATGTTGGATGCGTGGGCCGTGCAAATCGCACGGCTCACGCGGTCAGTGAGCAGACTTGGCTCGGCGGGTACGCTGATTCTTCACTCGCAAGGCATCGCTCGATGCCAAGCGCATCTGCATGGGCGGCATGCCGAACGCAGCCCTGAAGGCACGGGTGAAGCTCGCAGAATGCACGTAGCCACATTCCAGTGCGATCTCGACCATGGAGAGCGTCGTATCGGAGATCAGCTCGCGTGCGAGATCCATGCGCAGCTTGTCGCGGATTTCGCCGACGGTGCCGCCATAGATCATCCTAAAGCCGCGCTGCAGCCGCTGGCGCGTCAGGCCGACCGCCTGAGCGATCTCCTTGACGTCGGAAGGCTCATCGAGACTGTTACGAATCAGGCGCATGGCCTCTTGGAGTTTCTTGTGGTCGGTCTCGGAGAAACATCCCTGCTCCTCGCTTTCCACGGCACGAGAAAGATTGAAAAGGATGTGACAGGCCAGTTCGAGCGCCTTGGCCGTCAGAAATGCGTGACGGAAGCTGCCTTGGAAGGGCGGCTTGATCATCTGGTGGGCTGCGAGCAAGGCAAGCTGCGTCAACGGTACGTTACGGCACGAGAGGTGCTCGTCGTGACGTAGGAAGTCCACCACCTCGCTCGGCAGATCCGCGGGCTCGAATCCTGTCGTCTTGAGTAAGCGCGAGCGTTCAAGGAATACCGTTACCCAGCGGAGTTGCTGCCCCGACTGCGGAAAAGTCTCCAGCTCATGTCCATTCGTTGCGCCGTAGACGGTGCAGTAGCCGTGCGCCAGCTCACCTTCATTCCCCAGCTGATAGGTCAACGGCAGCTTGCCTTCCAGCACCGCAGACAGCGCCAAGTAATCCGAAGCGCTATGCCGGCGAGGCAGGCCCTGCGTCACGGTCATGTCGACGATGCTCACGCAGATGCCGTGCCCGAGCTGATAGAACTCCCAGCTACCGCTCGCCACCTCGGGATCGTATTCGTAATGAAAGCCGAACCCCGGAGGAATGAGCCGGCACCAGCCGTCGCTCATTCGTCTGGCCGCTTTGCCCGCCCTGCGCTGACTTTCCAGCATTTGCAGCATGTCTTCCATGCTGCGATTACTCTGGGGACTGAGGTCCTGGGAGCGGATGTCACCGGTCGAAGTTGCCATACGTTTCGGTTCCTGCCGGGCCAGGCCAAAAGTATGCACACCACAGGCGGCTTTGCACAATTGTTCGATCCAGCTGCCGGTCGGCTGCTAGCAATGCCGCTTCTCTAAGTTCGCTACCGCACCGACAGCCCGGTCGACTCGGTGCACCCTGGCCCATTGAATCTGGCGCAGGAGAACGTCCTTGACCGCGATCTATCACCGTCGTTTCCGGAGTATGCAAGATAGTCTTTAAGTACCGGCCGGCACCGCCTTGGAACAGCTCTGCGATCATTCGCGAGGAGCTGTTCAGCATCACCCGCCTCGAACAGCACGCTGAGAGCCTGGCGCAATCACAACCCGTCACGGCACGGCCACAACGCAGACGCTCGCTCAATGCACGCCTCGGCGACAACGCCGCGGTGCTGCTCAGTGCCTACCGAACCATTACTTTGTCGGCCAGCAAGGGCAGCAACATCACGCCCGCCGGGGAATGGCTGGTCGACAACTATCATGTGATCGAACAGCAGATCCGCAAGATCCACAGCGACCTGCCGCCGAGCTTTTATCGACAGTTGCCGAAGCTCGCTGACGGCCCGTTTGTCGGCTATCCGCGCGTCTTCGGCATGGCGTGGGCTTGTGTCGCGCACAGCGACAGCCGCTTCGACATGGACTCGCTGATTCGTTTCGTCCGCGCCTATCAAGTGGTGCAGCCACTGACCATCGGCGAGTTATGGGCCATGGCAATCACGCTCAGTATCGTG
>NZ_JAEUPY010000398.1 GCF_016790065.1 Steroidobacter sp. | reverse complement strand
CGGGCGAGAAATACACCTGCGGCTCGAGCAACTGCTCGGTGAGTTCGCTGGTGATTGGCGTCGCGTTGGTGCCATTGCCCGTCGCATAGTCATTGTCGAGTTCCCCATCCGTGGTCAGCGGCTGCTCCACATTCAGCAGCGTGCTACGTGTCCAAAGATTGTGCGCGCGCAGGAAAAACGCCAGCGTCCCGTCCGGCGACAGCACCTCCCCTGCGCTCGCGCCAACCGGATGAGAAGCAGCTTCGCAGCGATACGTCTTCAGCTCACATTGCCAAGAGACTTCTTTGACTCGGAACGCAATGACATCGCCTCGCTCCCGGAACTCGAGCGCTGCGAACGGCAGATTCGTCGGCGTGAATACCTCATCGGTTGCGGCCGACAAGCCTTCGGCCAAGCGCGCGTGATCGAATGCGGGGCCCTGGTAATTGGCCTTCGGCTTCACCAGAACAAACGTTTTTTCTGCGCCATGTTGGTCGAGATACCAGAAGCTATCGCCGCCACCTATCCAGTGTGGGCTGACTTCATTACGCGAGACCAACTTGCGCGCGTTCTGGAATTGCGCCGCCCGTTGGTACGCTTCGAGCGTCGCCGCAGGTGCAGCCGGAGCCGCTATTGCGAGTAACACGATGCATAGAACACTTTTCACATTAGCGCCTTCACTAGTGAATCTGCATTGAACGGGGTGCCGCGCGGCTGAGTTGGCGCGTTAGAAGGGCCGGATTCCCTGCGCTCGCAGGATTTCCTTTGCATCGAACGAGGTATCGCCCTTGATGACCAGAGCCACTTTGCGCAGGGCCGACAGACTTGCCACTGGATCGCCGTCGATCAGCATCAGGTAAGCCTTCTTACCCACCTCGACGGAGCCCAAGGTATTTTCTTGCCCCATGTATCGCGCCGTGCCGAGCGTGGCTAGTGCCAAGACTTCCTCATTCGGTATTCCGGCAAGCGCATAACACTCGAGTTCACTGACCAGCGCGAACCCTGGCAGCGACGCATCGGTTCCAGGAAGAAGCTGCACGCCACTGTCGTGAAGGCGCTTTATGAACTTCAGCGCCACTTCTCCAGTCCTCTGGAAGGCATCCTCCTTGTGGTGGTTGTAGCTGACTGAACGCACTTGTGCACGACGCAAGCTGGCTGGCAGATGGTCTGCATACGGAACGGCCCGAAAGGCAACCTCTCCGGGGCGCGAACGATACTGGCTCAAAAACGTCGCCAACGTCGGATCGTGGGCCACCTTGTACTTCAGCATCAGGTCTATGAATGCCTGTGCCTGCGACGATGTAACGTCGATCGAGCCGCCTCGCTCGCCAGGAACGATGAATCTCTCGGGAGTTCGCGTGTCCACCGTCAGATCCCCAATCAGCTCCAACAACAGCATGTTGATGTGAGTGATCTCGCGATAACCGCTGCGGATTGCCTGCGCCGGACTGATATGAGGCGGAATGTGCCCGACAGTGCGCAGCCCGAGCGCGCTCGCATCCCCGGTAAGCACTGGAATCCAGCTCGGCTCGATGGAGCTGTAGAGTTTTATGCCCGCATAGCCCTCACTCGCATAGGCCGCGACCGCTGCACGAGCCTCCGCCAAAGTATCGACCAGACGACCCGTGGGTGCGGCGTACGGCCCTCTCTTGTCGATGAATCCCATGGGATAGACATCTGGCGCGTCTATGCTTCGACGCTCGATCCCCGCCCGCAATTTCTGCAGATACACAGGATCGTTCCCCATGTCACGCACGCTCAGGACACCGCTAGCGATGTAGTTGAGATAGACCGACGGGTT
>NZ_JAEUPY010000390.1 GCF_016790065.1 Steroidobacter sp. | reverse complement strand
ATTGTCGGTGGGCTGGCCAAGGTTCTGGCCGATACCTACTCGCTGTATTTGAAGACCCATAATTTTCATTGGAACGTCGAAGGCCCGATGTTCAACACGCTGCACCTGATGTTCATGGAGCAGTACACCGAGCTGTGGAACGCGTTGGACGCCATCGCGGAACGCATTCGCTCGCTGGGCTATCCGGCGCCGGGCACCTACAGCCAGTTCGCCAAGCTCACCTCGATCGAAGAAACCGAAGGCGTGCCGGATGCGCTGGAGATGGTGCGATTGTTGGTGGCCGGTCATGAAGCCGTCGCGCGCACCGCGCGAGCCACGTTCCCTGCTGCCGAGAAGGGCGGTGACGAGTCCACTGCGGACTTGCTGACCCAGCGCCTGCAGGTGCACGAAAAGACCGCGTGGATGTTGCGCAGTCTGTTGAAGTAATCCCGTTGCAGTTGTCTGCACGTCCGCTGCAATCAGCGGACGTGCAGCAGCGTATCGACGGCCGCCTGCGCATCGTCGTCCAGATCCTGGAAGCGCAGGGAGATTCGGAAGCCGTCCATGCCCACACAGGTACAGCAGACCACGTTGGTCCGCGCCTGCAGCCGCACTGGGCTGCCGGCGATGAACGCGTCCACGCGCACCAAGCCGACTTCGCCCTCCCGCACCATCCGATCCAACAGCAAGCCGATGCCGCTGCTGGAAATCTGAATGGCGCGCCCGGCGAGCGTGGTGGTGTGGCCCACGCGCAGGCTGGCCGGCCAACGCAAGGCCTTGATCTTGGCGGCAGGATCGGGTGCTGGCCCGCCTGAGCTAAAAAATGACTCCATGTCAGCCTTGTTCTTGGTCGCCAGCTGGCGGGTAATGGCTCAGGTCATCCGTGATGCCGCGCAAATGTACCCTAGCCCCCGCAACAATCGACGGGCGCCGCCGCCGGCGGTCGCCGGAATTGTGAACCCGCTCTCGCCGCTGTCGGGCTGGCGGCCGGCTGGGGGTAGGTGGGGCGGGAAGTCGCAATTGGCGGGCGTCCAAGGGTCAGCCAAGGTGAACGATAGCGTCGGGACGGTTACTATGGACGTCCCCCGGTTTACTGCCATGACCTCTAATTCTAAAGACAGCGCGGCCCAGCCTGCTGCCGAGGCCTCTGCCTCCGCCGCCGGCGTGGTCAATCGCCACGAGCGGGTGCTCGACGAGGCCGCTCGCCAATTGAACCAGAAAGGCGTGTTGCTCACGTCGCTGGCCGAAATCGCTGCCAAGCTGGGTGTGACCCGCGGCGCGATGTATCACTACGTGGCCGATCGTGAAGATCTGGTGTTCCAGTGTTACCGGCGCGCGGCGGAAATCATCGCACGACATTTGCGCGAGGCCGAGCGCGTCGGCGGCACCTCGGCCGATGTGTTGATCGATTTCATCAGTCGCATGTTAGATCCCACGGAGCCGGAGATCGCTGCGCGGGCGGAAATCGCCATGATGAATCAGACCCAGCGCGACACTATCCAGGGTCTGTACGACGGCTTGACGGCGCGCTTGGCGCATCTACTCGAGACCGGTCATCGCGAAGGCGTCTTGCGAGCCTGCGATATCGAAGTGAACGCGCGCGTGATCCTGAGTCTGGTCACTTGGGCGCCGCTGGCTCGGCCGTGGGCGCATGCAGTTGGGCCGATGGGCGCGGAACGTTTGCGAGCCGCGGTGATGGCGACGGTACTCGAGGGCTTCGCGACCGCGTCGAGCTTGCCTGCTTATCAGCCGCTGGATCTTTCCAAACTCGCGCCGCAAGTGGTGAGTGCGTTCGACCGGGACGCGGCGTTGGAAGCGAAACGGGAGGCGCTGTTGCGAGCTGCCTCGCGTGCCTTCAATCGCAAAGGCATCGACGCCACCTCGCTGGAAGAAATCGCCGCGCAGCTGGGCACGACCAAGCGCACCTTTCATCATCACATCGGTAGCAAACAGGAAGTGGTGTCGGCGTGCTACGAGCGCGCGTTCCGGATCTTCCTGTTCATCAAGGATCGGATGCTCGAATATTCGGGCACTCGGTTGGAAGCGCTGTCGGCTTCCATGGATGCGTTGGCGCGCGCTTATCCGAATGAAGATTTGAATCCCTTATCGCCGCTCGTGGGCCACGGCGCGTTGTCGCCGGAAGGACAGGCCAAATTCGCCGTGCGCTCGGATCAGCTCGGCGATGCGTACCACGAACTCATCCGGCAGGGCATGCGCGAAGGCAGTATCGAAGATGTCGACGTGCATGCACGGGCACTGATGTTGCCCGGGCTGCTCAGCTGGCTGGTCAAGGACGACGTGCCCACGGATCCGTCACAACAGCAACACATTGCCCGCGAAATCGCCAATCTGGTGGCGGTGGGCCTCAAGAGTCATTCATGAAAATCATTTATAGCGACCGTCACCGCTTGCATCGCGGTGACAAGGAAATGTATCGCGGCCAATTAGTGCCTTGCTTCGAGAAGCCGGAGCGTGGCGATTTCGTTTACGACGCGATGAAGCAGCGTAATCTCGGCCCGATCCTCGAGCCGAAGGTGTTTCCGGTCTCGGCCATCGAAGGCGTGCATACGCCGCGCTATTTGCGCTTCCTGGAAAAGGCCTGGGATATGTGGGCCGCTGAGGGCAACACCAACGATATTTTGCCTGCCGTGTGGCCGGTGCGCGGCTTCCGCGACGATATCGAGCCCGAACATTTCGCGGGCAAGATGGGTTTGTATTCGTACGACAGCGGCACTCCGTTGATGGCGGGTACGTGGACGGCCGCCAAGTTGGGTGCCGACATCGCTTTGACTGCGCAGCAGTTGGTCAGCGGCGGTGAGCGATCGGCATTCGCGCTGTCGCGTCCGCCTGGCCATCATGCCGGTCCGGATTTTTTCGGTGGTTACTGCTTCATCAACAACGCAGCGGTGGCAGCTCAGGGCTTCCGCGATGCCGGTGCGAAGCGAGTCGTCGTGCTGGATGTCGACTATCACCACGGCAACGGCACGCAGAGCATTTTCTACGAGCGCAGCGATGTGCTGTTTCTGTCCATCCATGGCGATCCGCGCACCGAGTATCCGTTCTTCCTCGGCCATGCCAATGAAACCGGCAAGGGCGCAGGCTTGGGTTACAACCAGAACTATCCGTTGCCGGCCGGCAGCAGCAATGCGTTGTGGTTCGATGCGCTGGGCGACTCGGTGCGTCGTATCCATGAGTTCAAGCCGGACGCGTTGGTGATTTCGCTCGGCGTGGATACGTTTGCCGACGATCCAATCTCGAAGTTCCAGCTGCGCGAACCGGAGTATTTGAAGCTCGGCGCACAGATCGCGGCGCTCAAGCTGCCGACGGTGTTCATCCTGGAAGGCGGCTATGCCGTCTCAGAGATCGGGCACAACGTGGCGCACGTGCTGCAAGGGTTCGAAGACGCCGCCAAGTAAGCGGCGAAGGCGAGTGGCGCGCCGCCCGAGTACATGACCGGGGCGCGCCACTGCTTTAGTCAGGTCTGTTCGGCCAGCGTAAACATGAATTGCGCGCCGTTGCGACCGTCGCTGGCCGCCCAAATCTCGCCGCCGTGCCGTTGGATGATGCGCTGGACGGTGGCTAAGCCAATGCCGACACCAGGGAATTGTCGAGCGTCGTGCAGTCGAGTGAATGGCTTGAACAGCCGATCCGCGTAGTTCGGATTGAAGCCGGCGCCGTTGTCCTGCACTCGATACACCAGCCGATTGCGTTCATCGCGATAGGTATCGAATTCGATCCGGCTGCGCTCGCGCTTGGAGCTGTACTTCCAGGCGTTCGACAACAAATTCTCCAACACCACACCCAGCAGGCCGGCATCGACCCGCGCGTTCAGCTCCGGCTGGATATGAATGTCGGCTTCGCGCTTCGGCTCGGCGTTGCGCAGCCGAGTCATGATCTTGGTGGCGAGCGAACTCAAATCGATGGATTCCAGCATCAGCTCGGTGCGAGTGATGTGCGACAGGCGCAGTAGATCGTCGATGAGCGTGCTCATGCTATGGGTGGACTCGCGCAAGCGCTCGATGGAGTCCTTCGGCAGCACGCCCGAATAGTCGCGGGACATATCCAGTTCCGCATTCATGATCCGCAGCGGCGCGCGCAAGTCGTGCGAAACGGCGGAAGAGAACGCTTCGAGCTCTTGGTTCACCGTTTGCAGTTCGCGAGTGCGCTCGCGGACCTGGCGTTCCAGGTTCTGGTAGACGTCGACGTTTTCCATGGCCACCGCGGTGGTGTTCGCCAGAGCTTCCAGCAGCATCTGCTCTTGCGGCGTGCACTCGTGATGACGGGCCCAGTAATTACCAATGGCGCCGATGGGCGAATAAGAACGGATCGGCACCATCGCCAGGCTTTGCACGAAGGTCGGCCGATAAGCGGCGTGCGGGATGCGCGCGTCCTTATAGATGTCTGGAATGATGGCCGAGGTGCTATTGAGCATGGCCCAGCCGCTGATACAGGTCTCCAGCGGGAAGCGTTGTCCTTTCCACAACGGCGAGATCGCATCCTCGTCCACGTAATAGCAGTAAGGACCGTCGCGGAGCACGAAGGTGGCGCCGTCGCAGCCGGTGAGTTGGCGGGCCGCTTTGCGAACGATGTCGACGATGGCGTCCAGGCCTCGAGCCAACGACAGCTTCTGGACCACGTCGATCAACAACAGCATGGCCGCTTGCGGCGGCGGTGCGGACGCAATCGGTGAGGGCGTCACTGGTGCGGGCGGCGCTGGTGCTAACTGCACCGGTACGGGCTTGGCATTCCGGCGCAACGCTGCACCGAGCTGCCAAAGATGATCTTTCAACACATAGTCGCTGGCGCCGGCCGCGAAGCTGGCGGCGACTTCCGCCTCCTGGGCGGCGCCGGAGCAGACGATCACCGGCACTTCGGGATAGCTGGATTTGACCTGGGCGATGGCGTCCTGCGAGCTGTAGCCCGGCAGGTTGTTGTCCACCAGGACCACATCGAAACCGCCGGCTTCGACCGCGGCAAGAAATTCGTCGGGACTGCGCGCCTGGATGAATCTGGCCTGGATGCCTTGGCGTTGCACGCCACGCTCGATGAGCAGCGAATCGCTCGGGTTGTCCTCGAGATGCAGGATCTTCATCTAACCTCAATCCTCACCGCGCCGTCGGGGAGGGTTCCGTTTGGTCGTCATCGAAAAGCCGCGCAGCGCGGCACCGTCAACTTCACATGGTAATTTTTCCATACTGACATGAATTTGTCAGACTGGGATTACTGTCCGCTACCGCCGCCGGGTTATCGGCTATGGCGCTAGATCCTGTTGACTGGCGGCGCGTACAGCCACCGAATCGGTCACGATTTTCAATAGCGCCACAGCACGCCGAGCGACGGGATCAACGGCAGCCATGAATTGACGTCGCGTTGATAGGTCAGCGAGCCATCGGCATTGCGCCGGGCTACGTATTCCACGCAACAGGGATTTTCCCGAGAGAAGGCGTTGCTGACTTCGACGAACACATCGAGCGCGCCTCTGGGCAGGATGAAGGTTCGTGTCAGACGCATGTCCAACGAGTTGAAGTCGGCGAAGCGACTACGATTGCGCGCGGCCAGGTCGATGTTGGCTGTGCCGGTCACCGGGTCGATGGTCAGCGCAGTGGTCGGCCAGCCGCTATGAAAGCTGTTGACCAGCGTGGCCGTCCAAGGGCCGCTGGCCCAAGTCACACCCAGATTGATCGCATGTCGCTGATCCCAACTGCGTGGCACATCGGTCGTGCCAATGCGGTCGGTCACTTGCGACCAGGTGTAGCTCAGCCAACCGCTCCAAGGCCCCATCGGGCGCATTTGCATCAGCACTTCGACGCCCTCGGCGCGAGCGCTGTGAGCGTCGACCATCACCCGGTCGAACTCGGCCTCAGGAAACAACACCAGCGGATCGAACAAGTTTTCGAAGCGCGGATGAATGCGTCGATAATATTTTCGATAGGCCTCGACGCGCACATTGAAGCCGCGGTCGAACGCATGCTCCAAACTCATGATGGCGTGATCCGCATGCTGTGCCGGATAGAACTGCGAGACGCCGTCCTCCACCTGCAGCTCGTTGATGCCCTGGGATTGGAAGAACCGTCCCCAGCCGGCGCGCAGCTTGGTGGTTGGCGATAGCGCATAGAGCAGGCTGACGCGCGGACTCCATTGTTCGCCATCGTCGCTGCCGTCGTAGGTTTGGACGTCGACTCGCATGCCGGCTTCTACAGTCCAGCGTTGGCCGAGCGTCGAGCGCATGTCCCAGTACGCGGAGTTCTCGTAACCCTGCGGCGCCGGCGAAACGCGACGGGTCGTGACCGAGCCGGGTGAGCTGGGAAACGGATAGCCCGGAAACACAGTGAGGTCGAGCTCGTAATCGTAGTCGCCCCACAAATGCCGCACTTCCGCGCCGAAGCGATGTTTGATGCCGCCTGTGTCGAGCGTGTTCTCCAAGCGCAGCCCGGCGATGTGAAAGGTGCGCTCGTCTCGCACGCGCCCGCTGCGTTGTCCCGGTTGCTCGACCCAACCGAGCCGCTCGTTCACCAGGTCCGTGAACGAACCGATGACCCGACTCGATGCGGCCGGCGACCAGTCATGGTCCAAAGTGAGCCAGCTATAGATGTTGCGATACTTGGCGCGCGCGGTTTGCGCACCGTCGTCACGCTTGGCGACGATCTGGTCGCCCGACGCCAGCGCGTCAAATGAAATGCGCGTGTTATCGGACAGCGAATACTCGGCGCGCGCGAAGCCGTCGGCGTAATCCGGTTTGCCGAAGTCTTCCTCGGCGAACTGCGATAGCTCGCCCAGATTGCCGCGACGAATGGACAGCAATGCCTGGCCGCGATCGCCGGCGAAGTTGGTGGCCGCCAGCGCGCTGGTATGAAACAAACTCACGCCGGCTTCGTAATAACGTTGTCCCGGCCGAATCGAGTTGGCATCGATGATGGCGCTCATGCGATCGCCGTACGGCGCCGGAAAGCCGCCCGAATAGAATTCGATACTGTCGATCAGGCGCGAATCCAGCAGGCTGATGGGGCTGTAGAAATTCTTGAGATGAAACGGCTCGTACAAGCGCAGGCCGTTCAGCACGATTGCGGTTTCGTTCGGCTCGCCGCCGCGGATCGGGCCGAGGCTGGAGACGCCGTTGGTGGCCGCTCCCGGCAACCGCTGTACGGCACGCAATGTTTCGTCGGCAAGCCGAGGCATGGCCTGCACTTCATCTTGGGTAAGAAAGTTTTTCGGCGCAGTGGTATCGGCCGCCAGCGTGTAGCGGCTGGTCTGCACCACGATCTCTTCCAACTTATCCGGTTGCGACGGCGCGGCGGCGGGCGGGCGGCGTACTGACTCGGCGGCCGAATCGCGAACGACGGCGTAGACACGTGGTGCCGCTTCCGACAACGCCAAGCCGTGCGCGGCCAAGATTTCTTGGGCCAGTGCCAAGCCTCGCTGAGCGCGAGGTTCCGTCTCGATGCGCAATCCGGCGGGGACGATCTGATCGTTGTAGATGAAGATCAAGCCATCGGCGCGCAACTCATTCAGGACGTCGCCAACGCTACGGCCCTGCAGCTGCGCCAGCGCGGCATGGCAGATCAGCAGTCCCGTCGTCAGACAGGCGACGTGCCGCAGCGCTGGCTTCATTGAATTCCCACAGACGAGCCTTGAAAACAAAAGTGTATAGCGAGAGCGCCACCGTCCACACCAGCATGGCACTCCAGACATCGTGCGAGACGAAGTGCGCGCCGCGCGCTTGCTGGGCGATGCCAAACACCAGGCCCATGCCCAAGCCGGCCAGCAAGCCGAGTCGTGCCCCCCGGCGGCTGCGCTCACGGAACACGAAGTATAAGGCCAGCAACGCATAACCGGAGCTGGAATGCGCCGCTGGGAAGCACCGTGCTGTCCGCAATGCGCTCGGCCGAGCTTCGAATAAATGGATGAAGGGGAAGGCGCCGCCGAACTCTGTCAGGTCGCGCGGACAGTCGACGTTGGTCAGTGTTTTCAATAATCCGACCAGGCCCACCGACAACACTACGGACAGGAAAAAGTACAGCGCTGGCCTGCGCAATACTTGCAACTGCGGCCGCCACCACGTTGCGGCCCAGAGCAGCAGGGCACTGGCGGCGAGGGAGCGCATCAGCCAGGTGCCGTCGCGATGGATCAGTTCGTTGGTCCACCAACTGGTCGCGCCCAGCCACCGCGACTGTGCTTCGTCGAAGAACAGCGCATGAGCGATGCTCAGGTCGAGCGTGCTGCTGGCGAGCAGCGTCGCCAGTACTACAAACAGAAATAGCGGCAGCCGCAGGTGCTGCCAGAACAAGGTTCCGGCCGGACGGGTTCGAGTCAGCATGAGTTAGAAAGACTTCCGGGTTTCGATCAGCAGTTGTAGAGATTGAATGTCGTTGCTGCGATCCAGCGGCATGGCCAGATCGATGTGCAATACATTGCCCAGTCCCGAGCGTGCACTGCCCAGCCGTAAGCCCACCCCGACATCTTTGAGCCAGCCGGCCGGTGCGACCGCATAGTTATCCTGACCCCACGAGCGACCGGCATCGAAGAACACCGCTGCGCCGACATTGAACAACTTCAATGGCTGCCACGAGCTGTAGAAGCGCTCTTCCAAGGTGACCAAGGCGTTGGTGGTGCCGGCCTGATAGCGCAGCGGATAGCCGCGCAGGCCGTTGTCGCCGCCGAGCAGGAGTTGTCGCTCCGGATCCAGATTCGACGTGAGCGATGCGGTGACCGATGCAAAGAACACGCTGCGTTCGGATTGACGCAGATAGAAACGGCTGTTGGCATCCAGCACGGCGTCGTTGAGTTCGCCGCCTTCGAATCTGCCGCGCCAGTTCAGCGTGTTGATCAGATAGCGCTCATGATTCAGGTCGGCGCCCGACTGCAAGGTGCCGTTGAGAATGAACGCATCGCGAGTCGAGCCGAAGGCAGTGCTGGCAAAGCCAGCTTCCAGGCGAGCACTGCGGCCGAGATAGACATCTTCGGTACGACCGATCTGATCCAGATTACGAGTGCTGAGATAGTTGTCCTCGATGACCTCGATGCCCACCCAGGGATAGGCCAGGGTGCGATCGTCCGGGATGGCAACGCCTGGTTCGGTGGTGCGGGTTGCAAACGAACGCGCGTCGTAACGAAAGCCGCCGAGATAGCGCATCGTCCAGCCGTCGTGCAGGCCCGAGGAGAGGCCGCCGCCGACGTCGAACTGGCGCTCCTGCATGTTGAAGCGTTCGATGCGCTTGCCCAACGAATAGCGCGATACCGCGCTGTCCTGGTCCGATGCGCTCAGGTTCGCACTCCAGCGAGAATCGAGCGCATAGAACGGCCGCGTCAAAGCCAGCGCCTGTTCGGAGCCGTCGCTCATGGATGAATACGCGGTCGACAGTGCCCACCAGCTGCCGAACAGATGCGGATCCTTGTACGCCAGTTGCCACGATGTCCGATCGACATCGCTGGAGCGAGCCAGCGACACCTGTTTGCCCAAGCCGAGGAAATTGGTGTCCTCGAACTTCATTCGCGTGTTGTTCTCGCCGCCCTTGCGGCCGAACGAAAAGCCCGGGCTCAACGTCCAGACATCGTGGACGCGCACTTGCACGTCGACGGTGTTGTCGTCGTTGTAGCGAACCGGAGTGACGCTTGCTTCGTTGAGATAACGCTGGTCGCGGAGCAGCCGCGCCGTTTCATCGAGTACGCGCCGGTGGAACGGTTCGCCGCTACGGAACAACAACTGCTGTCGCACCGTCTCGTCGTGAGTCGAGATGTGCAGGCCATTGGCGAGCCGATACGGGGCCGACAGCGACAGCGTGTTTTCGAACACGTCGTCGACTTGAATGTAGATGTGGCCGATACGCGCGCCGCGCTTTTCGAGATCGGCGTCCGTCGGCAGCTTGGATTGATCGATGGCGATCTTGCCCGGCAGCATCGCGACCATGCTGTCGGTACTCTCCGCGTAGCTGGCAGAAGCGCACAGAGAGGTAGCGGCCGTAGCGGCAATCCAGGCGAGACGTTTCATCGAACCCCCATCGCTGCCGTCTCGGTCGCGAGGGTTCGCGACCGGTGCGGTGCTCAGTGGGTTGGACGTGCCGGCGCGCTCGAATCAATCGACGTGAGTTCGATCCCGATCTCGGTCGCGTTTGTTTGATAACGACGCAACTGAGTCGTGGAAAGCACAGCAGCCAAAGCCGCGTCGCTATCGAGGCCGGCGATGGAGCCGCGCAGTTTCACTGCAGTCGCCGCACTCTCGGCAGCCGGTGACGAATACACCACATGCCGGCCGGTCTCGCGGGCAATCCATTGCAGGAACGTGGCGAGCGACTGATTCTCGATATCGAACGCGGGAGCAGCTTGCAGCGCCCAGTGCCATTGAGGATCGGTCGAGGCAAGGATGCTACGAGTGAGTTCACCGTCGTTGCTCAAGCGCAGGACTTGTCCGGCTTCGCCCGTGTTGGAGCCGTTCGAGTGGGTCAGCACTACGCGACCTTCGCGCACGCTGACCAGCATCGCGTTGGCTTGAGTGCGCACTTCATATTGAGTGCCCACGTGCTGTACCGAGCCAGCCACCGTTGCTACGGTCAAGGCGTGGTTCTTGGCGGACGGCGGCGCATCGATATAAACGGCGCCCGCATCGAGCACGATGTGATCGGTTGCATCTACTGTCAGCCGGGTGCCGTGATCGAGCCGCAACGACAAGCCGTCAGGAAATGACACTGCGGCTCGCGATTGAGCGTCGGTCTGTACCGTGTCGCCAACGCGGATGAATTCGCCTTTGGTGCGAGCGATTGGACCGTCATCGTCGGTGCTGGCCAACAAACGGCCATCGATGTGCTCGACGCTGGCGACTTGCTCGGCCGCTGGTGTCATGGATCGATAGGCGAAAGTCGAGACCAGTACAGCGAGTGCTACACCGGCAGCGATGCGCCAGGCAACGACGCGTTGTTGCCGGCGCCGTTGTTGCACGATGCTGAGCCATTCGGCATGGACGGCCGACATGACATCGCGGGCCGCGTCGGACGAAGGTTCGTCGCGCGCGCCGACCTCTCGCAGCAGCTCTTCGATGCTGGCGTCGTTAGACTCAGGTTGGTTGGGTACCGTCGTCATGGTGCTACTTTCTCATACCGGCGAGCACATCGCTCGCTGTCGAACCGAACACCGTTTCCACCGCCTCGCGAAAGGCGGTGCGGGCACGTGCCAGCAACGATTGCGCGGCTATGTGCCCAACGCCCAAAAGTGCGCCAATCTCCTCGACGCTGCGTCCCTCGATATATTTCCATTCGAGCACATCGCCGTAGCGTGATGGCAACCGATCCAGCACCGACTGCACCAGGCGCCGCGTCTCGGCCGTCCCGTAGCCTTGCATGGGTTCTTCGGAGGCCGGCCCGGCGATCGATTCGAGCGCTTCGCGCAGCCCAGGAGAGTCGTCGATCAGCACCACATTGCGCTGATGGCGCTGATGGGCCCGCACATAGTCGGCGATCTGGCGGCGGCAGATTTGGCATAACCAGCTGAACAGCGCCGCCTCGCCGCGGAAGCCCGCCAAGCCGCGCATGGCCTTGACCAAGGTTGCTTGCACCACTTCTTTACAGGCCTCGGCGTCGTTGCCCAGCCGAGGCAGGGCAAACCGGTAGACGCGCGGAAAGTAGCTGTCGAAAAAGCGGCGAAAGGCGACCTCGTCGCCGCGTAACATGGCGGCGATCAACTCGGCATCGGTACTGACTTCGGCACTCACTGCTGGGTTGGACGCGGTCGGGTCGGCAAATCAATCGTTGCTCACTCATGGCCACCACCGCGGCGGCAGCCGGCGACCAGATCCAGGTGGGGATCATAAACCTGGTTGCGGACCTCGGCTGCGCCCAGCACCGTGTGATAGAAAAAGTCGTGACTGACGGGGGTCTTGGCCTCGGTGCGCAGGCAGTCGGCTTGCAGTTGCGAGCGCCGGACATAACCTTCCGAGGCCCACATCAGCATGGGCACCTGCTTTTGTGTCGCCGGGGCAAAGGAGTACGGCATGCCGTGTAGGTAGATGCCGTTCTCGCCCAGCGATTCGCCATGGTCGGACACATAGATCAAGACGCTGTCCAACTGAGAGCTGGCTTCGCGGAGCATCCGGATCTGACTGGCCAGCACATGGTCGGTGTAGGCAAGGGTGTTGTCGTAAGCGTTGGCGATTTCCTGCTCGGTGCAGTGCTGTAACTGGTTGGAGCGGCAGGCCGGTTTGAAGCGCTCGAACGCTGGCGGATAGCGTTCGGAATAGGCCGGCCCATGGCTGCCTTTCTGATGGAACACGATCACCGTATCGCGCTGTAAGTTGCGCAATGTTTCGGGCAAGTCCGCGAGCATGACTTCGTCGAAACAATTGGACTCGCGGCAGGATTCGACGCTCGCGACCCGTGCGCAAACGCCTTTGCAGCCCGAGTTGTTGTCGCGCCATTGCACGTCGAAGCCGGCCTGGCTGAGTGAATCGAGCAAGTTGGTGTAGTTCCCGGCCTGGTCCACTTTGAATTCGCTACGAGGCAGATGCGAGAACAAGCACGGCACCGAAATCGCCGTCGAGGTGCCGCAAGACGCGGTATTGGCGAAGTAAGTGAGTCCGGAGATCTGCGCGAGCTCGGGATTGGTGTCGCGGGCATAGCCGCCGAGCTGGAAGTTGGCGGCACGCGCCGTTTCGCCGATGACTAGAAACAAGACCAAGGGTTTGGCCGACGTCGCGGCGGTACGTTCGGACTTGCCGGCGGGGTTGAGCAACGGTCGATTGGCATCGGCCTCGCGGCCGCCGGCGAGCAAGCCCACCATGCTGACCACCTGCGCCACCGGATTGAGCGTGTAACGCACCGGTTTGTGCTCGCGAAGGAACGTGGCGTAGTTGGCCGAGCTGATGAACATGCCAGCCACCGACAGCGCCAACGCGATGGCGATGGCCAGTGCGCGGTGGCCCAGCTGTTTCCGCCATCCAATGGCGGGCAGTCGTACGCGCCAGACCAGCACCGCTGGAATCAGTCCCAGCAACGTCACGTGCAGCCAAAGCTCGGCGCTCATGAGCGCTTCAGCCTCGGCGCGATCTGTTTGTATGACGTTGCGCATCATCTCCTGATTCATGATGGCGCCGTATTCGCTCATGAAGTACGCGCCGAGCGCAGCGATGATGAACAGCGAGCTGGCGAACGCGCGCATCAACCATCGGCTCGGCGACAGGAGCAATAGCAACGACAGCACCGTCCAGGCCAGTAGGAACAGCGATGCCATGAATAGCAACGAGCCAGCGCTCGGGTGCCACATCGCCTGTGCCGTCAGTTCCCAGAAGCGCACGTTGTAAAGCGCCAGCCAGATGAACGACACGCCGAACGCGAACACGACGTCGGACGAGCAGGGAATGCCAGCGGACCAGCGCTCGCGCAGACGCGCATAGAGCGGCAAGGCGGGGGCGGGGAAGTGTTGTGTATGCATCGACGGTTGGACGGGCAGCGTCGCCGCGATCAATCGAGAAAAATTTTCCGCCCAGCGCGATTGGTTTTTTCCACTAGTGGCGTCCAACTCTAATTTGCGGTGCGCCGAGGCATAATGCCGGCCACGATGAGGCACGACGAATGACGCAGGCGAGTTGGGTGGCGAAGTTGTTTCGGAGCGGCAGTGATACTGCGCACGATACGCGACTCGACCTGTTCTGGCTGTTGGGGCTGGGCTTGCTGCTCATCGCCACCGGCATCGGCTTGCGCGATCCCTGGCCCGCCGACGAACCGCGCTTTGCACTCATCGTGCGCGATATGGTCGCCACCGGTGAATGGCTGTTACCTCGCGTCGGCGGCGATGTGTACGGCGACAAGCCGCCGCTGTTTTTCTGGATCATGGGTGTGTCGCTGCTGGTCACCGGTTCGTTACGAGTGGCGTTCCTGTTGCCGTCGTTGTTGAGCGGACTGGCTTGCCTGGTGTTGATCTACGACTTGGGCCGCCGGTTGTGGAATCGCGAGAGCGGCTTGGCCGCAGCGCTGTCGTTGCTGCTGACCGTGCAATTCGTGTGGCAAGTTCGCCAGGCACAGATCGATGCGACGTTGTTGTTCTGGGTGGTGCTGGGCGTGTACGGCTTGGTGCGGCACTTGTTGCTCGGCCCCTCGTGGGGTTGGTATGCCGTGGGTTGGGC
Source organism: Steroidobacter sp. (assembly GCF_016790065.1). Lineage (GTDB taxonomy): Bacteria > Pseudomonadota > Gammaproteobacteria > Steroidobacterales > Steroidobacteraceae > Steroidobacter. The sequence continues at coordinate 10,725 of NZ_JAEUPY010000390.1, read as the reverse complement.
CGCCGCCGGCTTCGGCGTAATTACCAAGGGTGTCGGCTTCCTGCCGCTGCTGATCTTGATTCCCTTCGCATTGCTGCGTGGCTCCTGGTCGCCGCGACTGCAAGGCACGAGCATCGCTCCTTGGTTCATCGGGCCCGTGGCGTTCTTACTCGCGGTGTGCACCTGGTTGGTGCCGATGTTGCTGGCTGCGAATGCTGATCCGACGCTGGCGGCTTACCGCGACGAGATCCTGTTTCATCAAACCGTCGGCCGTTACACCGATGCGTGGCATCACCGCGAACCGTTTTGGTACTTCATCGTCAAAGTCATTCCGGCGCTGTGGCTGCCATTGACGTTGCTGTTGCCCTGGCTGGTGCCCCATTGGCGCAAGGCTTTGCAGGCGCGTGACTTACGCGTTGGGTTGTTGTTGTCGTGGGTGCTGTTGGTGGTGCTGTTCTTCAGTTTCAGCAGCGGCAAGCGCGGCGTGTATGTGTTACCCGCGTTGCCGGCGCTGGCGTTGGTGAGTGGGCCGTATGTATTGGAGCTGGTCTACCGCCGCTCGGTGCAACGAGCCGTGTTCATACTGGCGGCGGTGATTTCGGCAGTCTGTCTAGCGGCCGCGGCTTTCATGTTGATCCAGCCGGAGCGGCGTCAGGAACTGCTCGCCAACTATGAGATCGATGTGTTCGGCCCGCTGTTGCTCATCGGTGGCGTCGGTGCGTTGGTCTGCGCGTTTGCCAGGCCGTCGCGCGGTGTGCTGGCATACGCCGGTTTGTTGGCGACCGTGTTGTTGACTGTGAGTTATTGGGTCAATCCCAACATGAATGCAGCGCGCTCCGGTGCTGCCTTCATTGCTCGCGTCGAACAGCTGGACGATCCCTCCGCGGAGCTCGGCTTCGTCGGCTTCAAAGAACAGTATTTGCTGAACGTACATCGGCCCATCGTTCACTTCGGCCATGCGCGCTGGCGAGAGGCCGATCTGGAAGCAGCCGATGCTGCGCTGTGGTTGCATGGCTCGCCGGATCGTCAGTTGGTGGTGAACGAAGCTACGCGCCAGCAATGTTTTGCCGGAGCGACCGCCAAGTCGTTGGGCTCGGCGAATCGCAGTCAGTGGTACATCGTGCGTGGCCAGCCGAAAGCCGAGTGTGTTGCTCTTGGCAAAGCGGCGGCGCTGTATCACTACGCGCCGCCGCCTCGAGCCGAGCTGCAGTGACTAGTTAGTCTGAATCGCGACCACGCCGCAGGCGATACGATCGCCGGAATCGCCCGAAGGCTGGGTCTGGTAGTCATCGGGCTTGGCGTGCACCACCAGCGCCTTGCCCAAGATGTCGTTGGGCTGACCGGTTTGTAGCGATACTTCCGGATTGTCGATGCTCACTTCGGCCACGCCTTGCGCATCCGATTTCACATTCAACATGTCGCCGGCGTGATGGGGTTGAGCCTGCGGGTTGCCGTGATCGTGATCCGTGGGATTGAAATGCGCGCCGGCGCTGGTGGCATCGGGCGCGCTGCAATCGCCTTTCTCATGAAAATGAAAACCGAACTCGCTGTCGGGTTTCAATCCCTGAATCATGCCGGAGAGTTTCACTCCCGAGCCCGCGGCGCTGACGTTCAAGCCGCCATTCGCAGTATTGCCTTTAGTGGGTGAGAGCTGAACAGCGCCGCCGGCAGTGGCTTCGGCAGTCGCCGTGGTTTGCGGTGCTGATGTAGTGGCTACGGAAGCACCGTCCTCGTTCCGACCACAGGCGGCAATCAACAAAGCAATCGGGATCCAAATGAACGATTTCATGAGCGGCTTCTCGTGGAGCGACTGTTGTTAATCCACGATGCATTGCCTGCGTTCCGAGCTACCGGCTGCGCCGTGGCTTTCGCTTAGTCACTGGCGATCGCTGGGCTATGTGATTGATTCTGGGACGACGCGGTCGCCGCCGAAGTCGCTGCCCAAGATGCAAGATCAGGAACGATTCGCGTCGACGCGACGTTGATTTTTCAGGAGACGCGACCAGTAAGCGAACGAAGATGTTGATTCTTGTAGTCGAGGACGAGCCGATTTGCGCACTGAGCACAGTTGCTGAACTGGAGCAGGCGGGCCACGAGACGTTGGGGCCGGCGGCGACGCTGGAAGAAGGCCTGGCGCTGGCGCGCTCCGGTCACCCGAAGTTGGCGCTGATCGATATCGATCTGATGCACGCGGGTGAGGGGCTGGAGCTGGCGCGACGCCTCAGAGAATTGAATATCGCCGCGCTATTCGTCAGTGCACAGCATCCGTCCGCGTTCCAGAATCAAGATCTGGCGATGGGCTTCATCGGTAAGCCCTACAACCCCGCCGATCTGCCCTCGAGCATCGACGTCATCTCGGCCATTCTCGACGGCAAACCGCCGCCTGCGTCACCGCAGGCGTTGCAGCTGTTTCACTGAGACTATTTCACTAGCGTCAGTCGCCCGAAGTTTGCGACACCTTGGCCTTCGGCGTCGGCACCGGCGCATCGCTCTCGTTCACATAGCGATAGCGAATCACTCCGTACAGCATCTCATCCCACGTCTGCTGGCCCCACGGCACCACTCGATTCGGATCCGGGTTGGCTTTGTTCTGCGTCGAGTTGTCCCACGTCGTGCTGTGCGTGACCTTGGTGCCGGCCGGTAGCAGCTTGGGCGTCTTCAACTCGTAAGTGGTCTGCCAGTTGAAGTCATAGTTGGGGACCGACAGCAATGTTTCCTTGCGGCCGTCCGGATAGGTCGCGATGAAGTCCGACGCCTTGCCGCGGAAATGCGAGTGCGGCAGCAGGTTGTAAACGATCACATCGTGCTCGAATGTTTTCGCTGCCGTCTCGGTGTGTGCTTTGGTGTTGGCGGGAATCTTCAGCTTGGGATTCAACAGCACGGCGCTGCGCATCTGATACTGCGGAGCGTCCTTGCGGAAGTACAGGCCCATGCGGCTCGAGTCGCGCGCCGGTTTGCCGCTCACCGTGTAGTGCATCTGAAAAAAGAACTTGGCGTCTTTACTGATCATCACGCCGGTGTTTTCCGGTAGCACCATGGGCCCTGCGCCCGGCACGTAACCGCCGAGGCTGCCGCCATCGCGCACGCTTTCGGCACTGGTGCCCATGGTTGCGATGATGTGATGGAGCACGGTGCGATCGCCCGGCTGAAAGTCGACGGCGCTGACCCACACGTCATGATCGAGTGGGTTGTCGACCATGGGCATTTGATATTCGATCACGCCGGTGGCCGGCACGTCGAAGGCCGGGATCTCGACGATCAGGTCGGGCTGGCCCAGCGCCCATTCCGGCCAATGTTTGTTCAGCGTGGCCAGCGGATCGCTGCCGGCGCCGCGCGGCGAGCCCGCTTCGATCCAATGCACCAACGTCTTGATCTCGTCCTTACTCAGCGAGCGATCGTTCGCGAACACGTTGTAATGCGGATCGGCGTGCCACGGCGGCATGCGCTCAGTGCGCACCACTTCGCGAATCATCGGGCTGAAGCCTTTGATCATTTCATAGCTGGTCATTTGCCACGGGCCGATACCGCCCTGGCGATGACAAGTGACACAGTTGTCGATCAGTAGCGGCGCGATGCTGTTTTCATAAGAGATTTTGGCGTGCGCGTGTCGGTGGTCGGCTTCCGGGAATTTCAGATCACAGCCTTTGCCCTTGGCGGCGTCGACTTGCGCAGTCTTCACCGGCGCCGCGCCGAGTACCGAATCCAGTGCGTTGGCAGCGTACGGCGTGCCGCCGGCGGATACCGGCCCGCGATACGCAACCTTCCAACCTTTGGTGTCGACGACCAGCAATTCGCCATTGCGTTTCAAACCCAGCGACTCGCCGATGATCTGAGTTTCATCCAGCAAGATGGGCAGCGCGATGCCTTGAGCTTTGGCTGCTTTCTCGATGCTGGCGCGAGAGTCGGTGAGGTTGGAGTTGATCATCAACAGCTCCACCCCCTGCGCGCGATATTTGTCACGCAGCGCCTGCAATTCAGGAAGCGATTTACGCACCGCTTCGCAACCGTTGCTCTGGGCGATCAGCACCACGGCTTTCATGTCCGAGAGATAATAAAGTTCGCGAGAGGCGCCGGTGTGATCCAGCAACCGAAAGTTATCGACCCGGTCGCCAGGATTCAGGGCCAAGGCCGGGCTGATTGCGCCCGCTGAGAATGCCAACGCCGTGGCAATACCGAGCAGCTTCGATCCGTGCTTCATGCTCATTCTCATTGCTGTAACCCCCACAGTGAGAAGTGCAGTCTGCGTCGCGGCCGGTGTGGGTGTCCATCCGCGCGCGGCTCAAATGGTCCTAATGAATGTAAAGAATCTTTGCATTCCTGTAACCGGCGTTGCCGGCAACATCGCGATGCCGACAGGCGGAACTACTCGCGGGGCGCGGCCAGCGATTCGCGTTTAATGACAGTGCCGCGCAGGATGATCCGGTCGATGCTGGTCCAGGCGCGCATCGTCTCCAACGGATTGGCCGTAAGTAACAACAGGTTCGCGACTTTGCCGGCTTCGACCGTACCGTAATCTTTGTCCAGGCCGAACTGCCGGACGTTATTGAGCGTGGCCGCACGAAAGATGGCGGGTAATGCAATTCCGGACTGCGCCATCATGCGCATCTCGCGATAAGTGTCGTAGCCGGGCTGACTACCGAACGTCGGCGCCGACGGCGTATCGCTTCCGAGCAGCAGCGGATGACCGAGATCGTGCAGATACTTGGTGGCACGCATGCCGTAGGAACTCGCCACCATATAGTTATGCATGGCCTTCATGTCCGGCACGCCGCCCATTTCCTGGCGCGACAGTTCTTTGAACCATTGACCGGCCGGCGTCGCGTACCACTGAAGCAGCGGTGCTGGCACGACCTTCGCGTACGCCGGGTCTTTCAACGTGTCCTCACGAAACAAATCTGCGAGCCCGGCGATCACGCGCAGCGTCGGTTGATAGCCGATCTTTTTCGCATGCACGTCGCGTAGATGAGCGGCGATGGCGGGCGGCACACCTTGCGGGGTCGAGTACTCGTTCCAATTCCACAAGCCATGCGCGAGTACGTCGACTTGAGTCTCGACGGCGATGCGCTGCATGTCGATGGCATTGGCGTGGGCCAATAACAGCAGCCCGTGTTTGCGAGTGGCGGCTCGCACTCGTTGCAATGTTTCTTTGCTCATCAGCGGCCAATCGCTGGCACCGCCGAAGCCGTCTTCGATAAAGATCTTTACGCAACGCGCGCCGCTGGCAGCAATGCGATCGATGATGACCTCGGGCGTGTGTTGGGCGGCGTCGGCGCCCTTGGGCAAGGGATGAGTCGCGGCGTTGGCCGGCTCATAGATGTAATCGGGCAGCAGCCGATAACGAACCGACGGATCGACGAACACCGACGGATAGCCATCCAGCACCACGGCCGGCCCACAACGAAACAAATCGGGACGCTGCGGCTGTGCTTCGAAAGCCGCGATGCCTTCGGGCAAGCTGGCGAGATCCAGCAGTTGAGTGACGCCGTAATACAGATAACTGCGCGGTTGCTGGCGGGTGTATGCCTCTCGCAGTGAATTCGACACCGGATCCGCTGCGCCATAGGGCAGGCCGGGTACGTCTCCGACGTGCACATGGGAATCCATCAAGCCGGGCGTGAGGAACTTGCCTCGTCCGTCGATCCGAACCGCGTCGGCGGCGGCACTGACTGGCTTAGCGCTGACGGCGACGATTCGGCCGTCGCGGATCAGGACGTTTTGCTTGGGCTGGGGCGCGTTGAGCTGAGGCGAAACCACTGTCACCTGGTCGATCACCAGGTCGGCCGCCCGTGCCTGGCTGGCCAAGACGGACATGAGCAACGCGGTCGCCAGGCGTGCCGCGACTCCCGACCTTCGACTTCCCTTCATTTGGCAACTCCTTGGTGGGACCCCGCGCACCGCCGGGGCTGGGGGATTGTGCGCGATCCGACCGGGCTGGGCAGCCCCAACCGGCCCCAAGCGGCCAGTTGCGGCTTCGGCTCAGCGCCAACTGGGGGAAATTCAGGCTTGTCTGCCAGGACAATTGCTGACATTTTGTCTGAGTATTAGAATGAGCGCTACCAGGATCGCCGGCCAGAGTTTCGTGACCCAAAAACAGTTAGTTTCGCCCGTCCGCAGTGTTGCGGCAGTCAGGGGCTCGGTTATGTCCGCTCGTGCAGAGTTCGGAGCGCTGGCGGATGGCCGCGCAGTCGAGTCGGTGGAGCTCGCGAATGCTCACGGCATGGTCGTGCGCATCCTGACGCTTGGCGGCGCGATTCAGCAATTACTGGCGCCGGATCGCAACGGCAAGCTCGCGGATGTGGTGCTCGGCTACGCCACGGCTCAGCAATATCTCGACCAGCCGCAGTACTTCGGCTCGACCGTAGGTCGCTATGCCAACCGCATCGCTGGCGGCGAGTTCACTTTGGATGGCAAGCACTATCAGCTCGAGACCAACGACGGGCCCAATCATTTGCACGGCGGCTCGCACGGTTTCGACAAAGTGCTGTGGCAGATCGAGTCGGTCAGCTCCGGTTCGCCGAGCCGCGCCGTGCTCTCTTATACGAGTGTGGACGGCGAAGGCGGTTATCCGGGCACGTTGCAAGTCACGGCGACTTACACGCTGAACGATCAGAACGAGTTGGCCATCGAATATCGCGCCACCACCGATCAGCCGACCCTCGTCAACATCACCAACCACAGCTTCTTCAACCTGGCCGGCGATGCGACACCGAGCGACGTGTTCGCGCATCGGCTGACTTTGTTTGCAAGCCATTACACGCCGGTCGACGAGACACTGATTCCCACGGGCGAGCGTCGTCCGGTCGCCGGTACTGCTTTCGATTTCCGCACGCCTCACGCCATCGGTGAGCGCATTCGCGACGGCAACGACGCACAGTTGCGCATCGGTCGCGGCTACGACCACAACTACATCGTCGACGGCGAGCCCGGGCAATTGCGGCCGGTGGCTCGCGTCGAAGAGTCCCAGTCCGGTCGCGTACTGGAGTTGTTCTCCACCGCGCCGGGCGTGCAGTTCTATTCGGGAAATTTTCTGAATGCCACCAGCGTCGGCAAAAGCCGGCGCGTGTATCGACAGGGCGACGGATTTTGTCTGGAACCGCAAGCGTTTCCGGACTCGCCCAATCGCAGCGAATTTGGCAACGCACGTTTGAACCCCGGCCAAACGTATCTGAATTGTCTGCTGCTGCGTTTTTCCGCCGCTCCTTCAGTTTTTAAGAGCCCATGACTTCATCCAACTCCAACTCGTCCGCTCCGCGTCGCCTGCGCTCCCGCGCCTGGTTCGACGATCCCTCCAATGCGGACATGACGGCGCTGTACCTCGAGCGCTATATGAACTTCGGCTTGTCGTTGCAAGAGTTGCAGTCGGGCAAGCCCATCATCGGTATCGCACAAACCGGCAGCGACCTGTCGCCGTGCAATCGCCATCACCTGGTGTTGGCGGAGCGCGTGCGTGAAGGCATTCGCGAGGCCGGCGGCATCGTGCTGGAATTTCCGGTGCATCCGATTCAAGAGACCGGCAAGCGGCCGACCGCGGGCTTGGATCGCAACCTGGCGTATCTGGGCCTGGTGGAAGTGTTGTTCGGTTATCCGCTCGATGGCGTGGTGTTGACGGTTGGCTGTGACAAGACCACGCCGGCCTGTTTGATGGCGGCGGCGACGGTGAATCTGCCGGCGATTGCACTGTCGGTCGGCCCGATGCTCAACGGTTGGTACAACGGTGTGCGCACGGGTTCGGGCACCATCGTCTGGCGCGCACGCGAATTGCTGGCGGCGGGCGAGATCGACTATCAAGGTTTCATCAAGTTGGTCGCATCGTCGGCGCCGTCGACGGGTTACTGCAACACCATGGGCACGGCGACCACCATGAACAGCCTCACCGAAGTGCTGGGCATGTCGCTGCCCGGCTCGGCTGCCATCCCCGCGCCGCTGCGTGATCGACAGGAATGCGCTTATCTCACCGGTAAGCAAATCGTCGAGATGGTGTGGGCGGATCGCAAGCCGTCGGACATTCTCACGCGCGAGGCTTTCATCAATGCCATTCGCGTGAACTCCGCCATCGGTGGCTCGACCAACGCACCGATTCATTTGAACGCGCTCGCACGCCACATCGGCGTGGAGCTGACCATCGATGACTGGCAGCGTTATGGGTTGGATGTTCCTTTGCTGGTGAATCTGCAGCCCGCCGGTGAGTATCTCGGCGAGGATTACTATCGCGCCGGCGGTGTGCCGGCCGTGATTTCGGAACTGACCCGGCAGGGCTTGATCGACGAATCCACTCTCACGGTCAACGGCCGCACGCTCGGCGAGAACTGCGCCGGCGCGAGCATCTTGGATACCAAGGTGATTCGTCCGTTCGATCAGCCTATGAAGACACGCGCCGGCTTCTCAGTGCTGCGTGGAAATTTGTTCGACTCGGCCATCATGAAGACCAGCGTGATCTCCGAAGAGTTTCGCGTGCGCTATCTGTCCAATCCCAAGGATCCGGAAGCGTTCGAAGGCCGCGCTGTCGTATTCGATGGCCCAGAGGACTACCACGCGCGCATCGACGACCCGTCGTTGCAGATCGATGAGAGCACTCTCTTGTTCATGCGTGGCACCGGCCCCATCGGTTACCCCGGCGCCGCCGAGGTCGTGAACATGCGACCGCCGGTGAATCTGATCAAAGCCGGCATTCACAACTTGCCGTGCATCGGTGACGGTCGTCAGTCGGGCACGTCCGGCTCGCCGTCCATCTTGAATGCTTCCCCTGAAGCTGCTCTAGGCGGTGGCTTGGCGCTTCTGCAAACAGGCGATCGCGTGCGCGTCGACTTGCGCAAGGGCGAGGCGAATATTTTGATTGCCGATGAAGAGTTGAATCGCCGGCGGCAGGCACTGAAAGAGGCGGGTGGGTTTGCGTTTCCTGCGAGTCAGACGCCTTGGCAAGAGATGCAGCGAGCTGATGTTGGGCAGGCTGACACTGGTGCCGTGCTCGAGTCCGCCGTTAAATATCAGCGGCTGGCGCAGACTAAGGGTGTGCCTCGGCATAATCACTGATGTGAGGCTTTGCTGCTGCGGTGGCTGGCGGATTGCGGCCTCGGTGGCTGACAGCGCCGGTGGCTGGCAGCGCCGGGGTGGGTTGTCTCCTCCCGGCACCGCTGCACCCGCCGCGCCACGCAGACGCGTGTCGCTGCGCTTGTACCTCCCTGTAGCGCTATGGGACCAGCATCCCTGCTGGATCCAATTGCCGGGAGGAGACAACCCACCCCGACGCTGCCTGTAGCTAAGGGGTGGACGCAGCCAAAGAGAAAGAACCTCAGCTGCTTACAGCTAACAGGCAGGCATAACCAAACCGTTTCCCCCTGCGCGGCCTATAGCTAGGTGGCGGACCCCGCCCAAGAGAAAGAGTCTCCGCCGATTGCAGCTAAGAGGCAGACGTAACGAAGCCTGAGCTACCTAGAGTTGAGTAGCGGGCGTAACTAAAGAGTATTCGTTCACGCTGCAGAGTCGCGCTCCATCCTTCCGTTGTCACGAGTGCTAGTCCAGTAGCGATAGCTAGTGCGAGCTCTTAGTGCCGTACCCCAGTCCTCTCGGCAGCGTTGGGGTGGGGGATCTCCTCCCCGGCGCATAAAACGACATGGATGTCGTTTTCTGAGCGCCACAGGGACGTGAAGCAACGGCCCCGCTGCGCGGGGCCAAGGGCTATGCGCGTCGCCGGGGAGGAGATCCCCCGCCCCGACGCTGCGAACCGCTGAGCCTCCGGTTCCTACTCAACCGCAACAACGACCACCGACTTAGGCGGCAACTCAACCCGAATCTCATCACCCTTCCGCGACCCCTTAAACGGCGCAGGCTTCACCGCCTCCGGCTTCTCGAATGTATTGTGGGCGTCGAGGGCAGAGGAAGTGAGCACACGCCCGCTAACGGACTTAGCATTCACACCAGCAATCTTCGTAGCAACAGAAGCGCCACGATTGGGGTCCACATTAGTAAACGCAAGATGCAACTTCCCAGCAGCATCCCGCGCAGCGGACACTGATACCTGTGGCAGTGACCACTCCCCCCGCTGATAAGTCGGTGACTTCACAGACACAGGCAACGACGTAGCCCCCTGAAACGGAATGTACATCTCGAACACATGATAGGTAGGCGTCAGCGTCATCTTCTCTTTGTCGGTAAGAATCATCGCCTGTAACACATTGACCATCTGCGCGATGTTGGTCATCTTCACTCGCTCAGCGTGACGATGAAAAATATCCAGCGTCAACGACGCGACTAGAGCATCTCGCAAAGTGTTTTGTTGATAGAGGAAGCCAGGATTCCGACCCGCCTCAGGGTCGTACCACGTGCCCCACTCATCGACATACAGAGCCACTTTCTTATCCGGGTCATGCTTATCCATGATGGCCGAGTGCTTGGTCACCAACTCATCCATTCGCAATGCGTGATTCAACGTCGATGCCCAGGCATCTTCAGTGAAGCCAATGGCAGGCCCCTTGTTCTCCCAGCGACCCGGGAAGGTGTAGTAGTGCAGTGAGTAAGCATCCATATGCTTGGCCGCCTGCGACAGCAGCACTTCCGTCCAGTGATAGTCATCCACATTCGCTCCGCTGGCGATCTTCAAAGGTCGATTGTCACGGGGTGCTTTGACGAACGTAGCGAACTGTTTGTACAGGTCCGCGAAATATTCCGGCCGCATGTTGCCGCCGCAGCCCCACGTTTCATTGCCGACACCGCAGTACGGCAGCTTCCAGGGCTTCTGTCGTCCGTTCT
>NZ_JAEUPY010000365.1 GCF_016790065.1 Steroidobacter sp. | reverse complement strand
GGGTGCTGGCATCTGGGGCTCGCCTGAAGAAGTGACGGGTCAACTTGCGCCGCATTATAGGGAGCCCGACGCGCCTCACGATTCAACCTGCGACTATGGGTCATAAGATCGCGCGATGGTCGCAGTTTGAGTCGCTATTGGGCAGTTGTTTGGATTGCTGCTTATCATCGCCCCCGACTCGACTCGTTGCGAGCCGGGCGGAAGCGATCGCGGCGCTCACAAAATCACCGCGCACTTCGAGGGGGCAAAATGTATTCAAGAGCATTGTTCGGCCTGGCGGCAGCGGCCGGCACCATGATCTCAGCGGGCGCCGTTGCCCAGACGTCAAATACGGCTGCAGACACCGGCGTCGTCGACGAAGTCATCGTCACCGCACAGCGCCGCGAAGAACGCCTGGTCGACGTGCCCATCAGCATGTCGGCATTGCCGGCCGAAGCGCTGGTGAATGCCGGCGTACGCACCACGTTGGACATTCCCAAGCTGGTACCCGGCGTCGAGGTTTCGCACAACGGCGTGTGGGTGTCGCCCGCGATTCGCGGTGTGACGACACGAGTGGGCGAGAACAGCGTCGCGCAGTATGTGGACGGTGTTTACATTCCCAATCCGGTCACCGCGCTGAACGAGTTCGCCGCAGTGGAACGCGTCGACGTGTTGAAGGGCCCGCAAGGCACCTTGTTCGGTCGTAATGCGACTGGCGGTGCGATCATGATCATGACCGCCGATCCGAGCGTGAACAGCTTTCAAACACGCGTTTCGGCGAACGTCGAAGAGCGTAGTGGCTACGGCGGCAGCGGTTATATCAATGTGCCGGTGGCCGACAACTTCGCATTCAACGTGGCAGTGAACTATCGCGAAAGCGATGGCTGGATCAAAGAAGGCCGCAATACCTTGGCGAACGGCACGCAGCCGCTCAGCCCCGGCACGCCGCTCAATGCGATTCAGCATTCCGGCCAGCGCGTGAAATTGCTGTGGACACCGAACGAGCTCACCGATGTGCTGCTGACTTATTGGCACGGCGAGCTGCGCGATCCAGGCGCCGTCGTGTATCCGGCGATTTCGAATACGTTGGCGGGCAACGTCGGCAATCTCGGCCGCAATGTCGCGTTGGCCAATCTGGCGCCCATCAATCGCGCCAACTTCGATCAGCTCACGTTGAAAATCAATCGCGAGTTTGGCGACTTCAATTTCTCGTCGTTGAGCGCGTATCGCGATGACGGCAACTTCATTCGCGTCGACGTGGGCCAGACGCTGGCGCCACCCATCGTGGCGTCGTGGGATTCCACGCAACGCACGCTCTCTCAAGAATTCATTTTCCAGGGCCGTGTCGGTGCGTTCGAGCCGGTGTTCGGCTTGTTCCTGTACCAGGACGACTTCAGCAAGCGTTACCTCAGCGCCGCGCAAGTCGCAGGGCAGGAAGCGTTCTCGGTGGCGCCGTTCGTCGACCTGACCTGGCATGCGACCGATGACTTGGCGCTGATCGCCGGCGTGCGCTATACGCACGAGAAGCGCGAGTTCGACTATCGCCGCACTGCTGTCGGCGGTGACATCGTGTTCGACAAGGAGAAGAACTACAGCAACGTGTCGCCCCGGGTGGTGGCTCGCTACACGTTGGACAATGGCGCGAATGTCTACGGCTCGATCAGTCGTGGTTTCAAGAGCGGCTTGTTCAACACCGATGCGACTGGCTTGTCGTCGCCTGATCAGTTGGCGGCGCAGCCACTGGAAGCCGAGAAGATCACGACCTATGAAGTGGGCTTCAAGCGCTCGGTGGCCGAGTACGATTTCTCGACCGCCGTGTTCTACTACGATTGGACCAACATCCAGACCAATCGTTATTTGAACGGCAATACCATCGCGCAAAACGCGGCTGCTGCCGAGATTTACGGCGCCGAGGCGCAGATCTCGTACAACTTCTCGCCGGACTTCCAGCTCTATGCGAACGCGTCGCTCTTGCACGCACGCTACTCGTCGTTCCGTGACGCGAATGCCTCGGTGACGCCGGGCACGGTGGGCAATCTCTATAACCCCAACGATCCCACTGGCCCGCTGGTCGTAGCAGTGGCGCAGGATTGGACCGACGAGCGGATGTTGTTGGCGCCGGACTATGCGTTCAACGTCGGTTTCAACTGGAAGATTCCAGTGGGCGCTGGCACCGTCGAAGTGGCGCCGAACGCGCGCTACTCCAGCGAGTACGCGCCCAACGGCATCCTGCTCAACACTTCGGGCGACAACGTGCTCAACGTAGACTCGCGCACGCTGGTGGATCTCACGCTCAGCTACTTGCCCAACGAACACCTGACGGTGTCCGCGTATGCGCGCAATCTGCTGGATGAGAAGTACTATGCGGAGCCCAACTACAACGTGCTGGGCATCTACGGCCTGTGGGGCGAGCCACGCACCGTCGGCCTGAGAGTGTCTTACAACTACTAAACGAGTTCCTCGATGCGATTAGCAACGGCCGCTTTGCTCGCGGTGGCGGCGTTCGGACTGAATGCCTGTTCTCGCTCGGATGAGGCAGGCAAGGGCTCGGCAACGCGTGCGGTGGATTCGTTCGCCGCACGCATGGCTCAGGCCGACGCCGAGTCGCAGAACTGGCTCACGCACGGACGCACCTACGCGGAGGAACGCTTCAGTCCTCTGACCGAGATCAATGCGGACACGCTGGCGCGTTTGCAGCTGGCGTGGTCTTACGATCTGGATACCGATCGAGGCCAAGAGGCGACGCCGTTGGTGGTCGACGGCGTCATGTTTACGACCAGCGCCTGGTCCAAGGTGCAAGCGTTCGACGCGGTCACCGGCAAGTTGCTGTGGCAGTTCGATCCCAAGGTGCCGGGCACGGCTGCCGCGAAGGCTTGTTGTGACGTCGTCAATCGCGGCGCGGCCTATTGGGACGGCAAAGTCTATGTCGGCACCATCGACGGCCGCTTGATCGCGCTCGATGCCAAGTCGGGTGCCCAAGTGTGGTCGACGCTCACCGTCGATCCAGCAAACAAGAACACCATCACCGGCGCGCCGCGCATCGTGAAAGGCAAGGTCGTCATCGGCAACGGCGGCGGCGAACTCGGTGTGCGCGGTTATGTGAGTGCGTACGACGCGGCCACCGGCGAAAAAGTCTGGCGCTTCTACACCGTCCCCGGTGAACCAGGGCGTCCCGATGGCGAAATCTCCGACGAGCCATTGCAACGTTTCGCCGCGGGCTCATGGAAAGGCGAGTGGTGGAAGCAGTCGGTGGGCGGCGGTGGTGGCGGCACGGTGTGGGACTCGATGGCCTACGATCCGGAGCTGGATCTGTTGTACATCGGCACTGGCAATGGCTCGTTGCAATCGCGGGCTGCGCGTTCGCCGGGTGGCGGCGACAACTTGTTTATCGCGTCCATCCTGGCTTTGCGTCCGGACACCGGCGAATACGTGTGGCACTACCAGCAGACGCCGGGCGATCAGTGGGACTACACATCCACGCAGCACATGATTCTGACCACGCTGAAGCTCGAGGGCGTGGCTCGCAAGGTACTGCTGCAAGCGCCGAAGAATGGCTACTTCTATGTGATCGATCGCGCCACCGGCAAGCTGATTTCGGCGCAGCCGTATATTCCGTTGAACTGGTCGGAAGGCATCGACCTCGCCACCGGTCGGCCGAACATCAAACAAGCGGCACGTTACGACGAGACCGGTGAGCAATGGATCGGCATGCCTTCGCAAGTCGGCGGCCACAACTGGCAGCCCATGTCGCTCAGTGCGACCACGGGACTGGTCTACATTCCCATCCAGGAAGTGCCGGGCATTTTCAAAGTGGACTCGGCATTCAAGATGCGGCCGCAGGGCATGAACCTCGGCTTGGAGCTGCAGACGCTGGAGTTGCCCGACGATCCCAAGGTGCGCGCTGAGGCGCTGAAGATTCCGAAAGGATTTCTGATCGCGTGGGATCCGGTGGCGCAGCGTGAAGTGTGGCGCGCACCGAATCCGGGTTGGGTGAACGGCGGTGTGCTCAGCACAGCCGGCAATCTCGTGTTCCAAGGCGATGCCGACGGCATGTTCAACGCGCACGACGCACGCAATGGCAAAGTGCTGTGGTCGTTCGATGGCCAGAGCGGCATTCTGGCCGCGCCGATCAGCTATGCGGTTAACGGCAAGCAATACGTCAGCGTCGTCGTTGGCTTCGGTGGTGCCGTCGCGTTGGTCGGTGGCGAAGCGATGTGGGGCAAGCAAGGGCCGCGTCGGAATAAGAGCCGCGTGTTGACGTTTGCGCTCGATGGCAGCGCGCCTGCCTTGCCGCCGCTCGATACGCTCGCGCAGATTCCCTGGAATCCGCCGGCCGCGGTTGGCGACGCGAAGACCATTCAACAAGGCCGCATGTTCTACTTGAACACGTGCGCTCCTTGTCATGGCGGCAACGTGAAGAGTGCCGGCGTGATTCGGGATCTGCGCCATTCCGGTGCCATTGCCAGCAAGGAAGCGTTCTACGCCATCGTCGGTGAGGGTGCGTTGACCGAGCGTGGCATGGTCAGCTTCAAAGAGAACTACGACGCGCAGGAGATCGAGGCGATTCGCGCCTTCATCGTCAGCGTTGCGCGTCGGGATGCGGCGAGAGGCGAGCGGTAACAGTGGAGACCGCCGTCGCCGCGTTGTTCGAGCCGCTTCGAGTGCGTGGACTGACGTTGCCGAATCGTATCGTCATGTCGCCGATGACTCGCAATTTCTCCACCGGTGGCGTGCCCGGGCCCGACGTGGCCACTTACTATCGCCGCCGTGCTGAAGGCGAAGTCGGTTTGATCGTCACCGAAGGCACTGGCGTCGATCATCCGTCTGCCATCGGCGAAGGCGGTCTCGGCAAACGACAGAGCGATATTCCATTGATGTATGGCGAGGGCTCGCTCGCCGGTTGGCGTCGTGTCGTCGAGAATGTGCATGCGGCACGCGGCTTGATCATTCCCCAGCTGTGGCACATGGGCGTGTATCGGCTGCAGGGCACGGGACCGCATCCGGAGGCGGAAAGCATTCGCCCGTCGGGTCTGTGGGGGCCGCGGGGTGGTCACACCAGCACGTCGCCTGAGTTCATCGCCAAGGTGATCGAGCCCACCAAGCCGCCGAGCGACGAGCTGGTTCAAGATGTCGTCGATGCGTTTGTGCGGAGTGCGCACGCCGCGATGTCGGTGGGCTTCGATGGCATCGCCGTGCATGGCGCGCATGGTTACTTGATCGACACGTTTTTCTGGCACGAGACCAACCAGCGCAACGGTCGCTGGGGCGGCGATATTCGCGCGCGAGTGGAGTTTGGTGTCCAGATCGTGCGCGGTTTGCGTCAAGCGGTCGGGCCGGGCAAGCCCGTGATCTTCCGTTATTCGCAGTTCAAGGCGCAGGACTATGCTGCGCGCATAGCGAACACTCCGGAGGAATTGGATCAATTTCTGCAGCCACTGGCCGAAGCGGGCGTGGATGTGTTCGATGTGAGTGCGCGTCACTTCGATCGTCCTGCCTTTGAGGGCTCGACGCTGTCGCTCGCCGGCTGGACCAAAAAGCTCACTGGTTGCACTACCATGGCCGTGGGCGGCGTCGGCCTGACGCGTGACGGCCAGATCGTTACGGATTACAACCTGCACCGCGTGGTCGCTCGTATCGAGCAAGGCGAGTTCGACCTGATCGCGGTGGGCCGCTCGCTACTCAACGATGCGAATTGGGTGCGCAAGGTGCGCCATGGCGAGCCCTTCCTGCCGTTCACCACTGCGGCCTTCGACACGCTGATCTGACACATGACCACCGAATCTCTGAACACGCTCGACGACTATCCCGCCGCTCACGTTCCGCCGCTGAAGTTCTGGAGCGAGAACTACGCGTTCATGATCAACGACGGTGCCAATGGCGTGGCGTTGGCCAGCCAGATGGGGCGCTGGCCGGTGGATGCCAACATCTGGCGCGAGTTTTTCATGGTCGGATTGCCGGGCGAACGAGTTTTGTATCACAAGGCGTTCGGTCGCGCGGCGACGGCGAAAGTCGCGGCAGCTTCGTTGTTTCGTATCGAGGTCATCGAGCCTGATTGGGAATTCCGTCTGATCTTCGATGGCCCGGTAGCCGAGGATCAGCGCGCCAACTTGATGGCTCGTGGCACGACAGTGCGGCCCGTGCGTCCGTTGCAGTTCGATCTAGTGATGCGTGGCGTGGCACCGATCTGGGACATGAGTGGCCATGCGAATGCCGCCGAAGCACTCGCAGGCAAGATGCATACGGAGCAGGTGGGTTCGGTGTCGGGCACCATCGTGTACGGCTCCGAATCGTTCAAGGTGGAGCGCGCCTTCGGTCAGCGCGATCACAGCCGCGGTATTCGTGTCATTACTCAGCTGCATCGACATTGCTGGGCGCAGGGCTGGTTCCCCGAGCGTGATGTCACGTTCAACTTGTACAAGATGGCTGTGCATGGCGACCGGCCGACCATGTCGAA
>NZ_JAEUPY010000297.1 GCF_016790065.1 Steroidobacter sp. | reverse complement strand
TCTGCAGACGTCGTCAATGAAATGCCCACCGAGGAGTTGGCGGCTGTTGTTTTGCAGCACTTGAATCATGAGTTTCAGCATTCGAATCAGTTTCGCAGTCAGTCACCGCCCCGAGTGCACTTGGCGAGCTATTGTGGATCGGAATCTCCGCCGTATGAGGTTGATCAGGGAAAGCAGGTGCGGCACGCGCTTGCTGCCGCCTTCTATCATCTCACGCTCACAGGAATGCTCACACCCGACCCAGATAATCACCAGCACGGATGGTGGAATCCGACGCGCCAAGCGCTTCAACTCCAAACAACTAAGGACTATGCGAGATACGTCCAGGCATCTAAGTATCCGAAGGGTCAAATTCACCCTCTAGTCCAGGAGAGTTCTTATGCCGAATTTCTAAGGGGCGATTATGAGACTGCAGTTTTTAAGGCATTCCGATCTGTGGAGATAGCGATTCGAACCCGCGGAGGGTTTGCGTCCAATGATATTGGCGTGCCGATGGCGAGGAAGGCGTTCCACCCCGAGCATGGGCAGCTTCGAGACGCAACAGAAGAAGGTGGCGAACGACAGGCGCTTGCCGACTTGATGGCGGGTGCAATTGGTCGCTTTAAGAATCCAACGAGTCACCGCGTTGTCGGCATAGATGATCCCGTCGTAGCAATCGAGGTTCTGCAGTTGGCGAGTCTATTGCTGCGGCTAATCGATGGTCGGCCCGACGCAAGTTGATTCGGTTAGGTAGATCGCGAGCTCAGTTTCCGCAGAAACGCAGTTTCCGATCAAGAAGTGGTCCCCCGGACGTTTCCGCGGAAACGTGTCAGCGATTATCCTGCGACTGCAGTCTGTCCGGTTGGGGTGCAAACGCGCTCAGCGCTTCAATCGCAACCGAATCGGTCCCCTCGCGGTCTTCGGATCGACAACTTTGCCGCGTTGAGTGAACTCGATGAGGTTTTGTGACGCCAGGGTTCTAGCGCTGCTCCTGACTTCCTCCATCAGGGCTGGATTCTGTTTGTCATCGCCACTCAGTAGCTCGCTCGGGCAGATTGTTTTGTTCGGTCCGCGAGCTTGAAGGAGTTTGAGGATGCGAGTGCGGTAGTCAGTAGCTGGCATGCCAGGAGTGTAACGAGGTCCGGATCGCATCGATGATCCCGCCCATGACGAGGCGAGTCGTGCTGGCGGCGCTAAGTAGAACTTACATTTGCGGCGGCACAGGGTCCGTGTTTGCGGCTGGTACTTTGGAGCCAATGGCGTATTCCAAATCGATGCGGCATGATCGCGCCGCTGACTTAGCAACGACGCTGCTTCGCTAGTTCAAATCTCCGCAGCGTCGCCTCCGATCCCATCGGTACTCAAAGCAATAAGGCATCTCCCATGAAGACCGCTTTCGCTACGCTGTTGCTACTCACAGCAAGCGCGCCGCTGTTCGCGCAATCGTCGACGCAAACCGTCTTTGTCTCCGGGCTGACGGGTCCGACCAAAACGGATGTCACCTACCTCGGCGGCTTGCTGGTGAGCGAGCGTGGCACTGGCATGAATGACGGGCGCCTGACGGTCGTCGATCGATCCGGGAATGCTCACGCTATCGTCGGCGGATTGCCGTCGGGCATCGATGCGACTAACGGTGTGTCTGGAGCTCAGGGTGTGGTGGTGCGCGGCTGTTGCGTCGTCGATCTGGCGATTGGCGAGGGGGATGTGTTGCGCTTCGAAGGTCCGCCGCGACAGGTGCCGAATCCGACGGGTCCCAATTCGCCGCTGTTCAGCACAGCGTTGCGATTCACGTTCAATCGCACCTTGCACACGGTGAGCGACGCGTTCGAGCTCACTGCTGCCGATCACGCCAAGCTGGCCGACGGCTATAACGTGGAGAAGAAGAACTCCGCCGGCGAATGGCTCATGGTCCGTGTGTTGGCCGATACCAAAGATTTTCGCCCGGACCCAGTGACCAACGTGCGTGGCTCCAATCCATTTGCCCTGACGGATAACAGATCCGAGACCGGCATGCTGCTGGCGGATGCTGGGCAGAACAGCGTGGTCGCCATCGGGCCGTGGTTCGGCCCGCCGCGTACCGTGGTGCGTTTCAACCCGGTGCGTAACGCGGCTGGCGTGATCCCGCCGGTGTCCGATGCTGTACCGACCTCCATTCGGCACTACGAAGGTAGCAAGTACCTCGTCTCGCTATTGACGGGCGTGCCGTTCGTGCCGGGTAACGCCAGCATTCGCGTCGTCGACATTGCCAAGCGGACCGAGCAGCCGCTGATCTCAGGCTTGACTTCAGCGACGGATGTACTGTCGCTTGGCTCGGCCATCTATGTGTTGGAGATCTCGTCCAATCTTTCGCAAGGCGCGCCTGGTCGGCTGTTGCGCTTCGCCAGCCCCACTGCACAGCCTGAAGTGCTGGCCACTGGATTGTTGGGTGCCAGCGGCATGACGTATTCCGCTCCGCTGCGGTCGATCTTCATCACCGAAGTGTTTGCCGGTCGCGTTACTCGCGTGCAGCTGTAACGTCGGGCGACTGTCGTTCAATCGGGGATCTCACGGGCGGGCTGCGACATGTGCGGCCTGCTTCGGCTGGTCAATCCTCGTCCGAGTCGACGTCGAAGCGTCGCTGTTCTTTGAGCCAGCGTTTGGTGGAGCCCTTGTTCGCCAGCACTTCGAGGAAACGCTTCTGCTGATTGATATGCGCCCGAAGTTCTCGGGCGCGGCGTTGTGAGAGCAGATGCAGATCCTGCGGATTGACCGCCCGGCCGGGTGGCAGTTCGTGGTCGACGCGGAAGGCATCTTGGAGCGAGCGCAGCTCGGTTTTCGCTGCTTCGAGCTGCTCAGCCAGCAGTCGATTGAATTGTTGGAGCCGTTCGCTGCCGAGCTGGTTGGCATGATCCGGATCGATGAGTTCGAGTTGTCGCTGGGCCTCGAGCAGCGTCAGCAAGTCGTTAGTCGCATACGCGCGGTTGATCTGTTGCATCAACTCGTTCTTTTCGGCGCGGCGCGCAGCATCGGCCTCGCGATCCGGATGAACAGCGCTGACCAGCTTTCGGTAAAGCTCTCTTAGATACCGCTTCGCGGTCTGCGCACTGGCTTCGGCCTTTTGTTGTCCTCGCGATTTCCGGCGTTCCGCCGAATGCTCCTGCTGACGAGCCTCGTCGTCCTTCATGCGCTCGTAGACGTGCTGGACCAAATCCTCTTCGGATTCGATGTCGGCATCGTCCAGGTCGATGCCCATGTGTTCCTTGGCCTGTTGCTTCAGATCTTCGATCTCTTCGCGCTGCGCTTCCTGGAAGGTCATCGAGCTATGGCGATCGAAGATGGTGCGGATCTCGACATCGTCGGGATTGGCGTGCAAGAGCGCTTCGGCCGTATGGCACGCGATCTCTTTCAACGCGCTTTGGTCCGCTCGCGACCAGCCCTTTTGATCGAGTAGTCGATCGATCACGAACACGGTTTCGCGCGTGACTTGCTTGAGCGACGCGCGCAGTGGATGGATGCGGTCGGCGTGGGTGCTTTTGAATTCCACGACCAGTTCGTCCCACTCGGCTCGCGCACGCCGCATTTTCTCGATCTGCTCGATCAGGTATCGAAAGCGATCTTGAGCAGGCGACGCAGCGGTGCGCGCAGCGGTTCGTGGAACGTGTAGGAGCGATTTTCCGGACATGGGCTGGGGTTGGCTACGGGCGCGTGCTTGGCCTTGTTGAGGTAACAGTGTGAGGGATCACTCCTGCGTACGCCGACGAGTTTGAACGCTTGGCGGAATTCCAGCCGTTTAGGCGATGCAGGTCAAGGTATTTGCGGGCGGGGCTGGCTCGGGCCGCGGCCCGCCAAGCCGGGTTTGTGCAAATTGCCAAGCGCGGCGGAAGTGGTTAAAGGTGCCAGAGCCCTGTCAAACACCGCCCTGATTAAAGGAGTTACCGTGAGAACTCTGGTACTTTTCGTTACTGTGCTGGTCTTTCCTGTGGAAGTTACGGTAGCAGCGGAACCGTCGCCTGCGTGTGATGCCAAGCGCGCCAGCATCGAGGCGCAGATATCAGAGGCGCAAGCGCGGGGGCGAACTCGCGAGGTCGCTGGCCTGAAGCGAGCGTTGAAGAACAATGAGGCGCATTGCACGGATGCGACGTTGGCCAAGGAGCGAGAGGCACAGATGAAGAAGGCGCAGCGAGAGGTGGCGGAGCGAGAAAGAGACCTCAGCGCGGCGGAGGCGAAGGGCGACGTTAAGAAGATCGAAAGCAGGAAAGCCAAGCTCGAGGCGGCGCGGGCTGAACTGGTCGAAGCCGAGAAAGCTCTGCCGCGTTGATAGGCCTAACCCGGAAGAAATCTCATGACCTGGTCTGCTAACCAATACACCCGCTTCGAATCCGAGCGAACGCGACCGGCGCGCGATCTTGTGGCTGCTATTCCGCAGGATTCGGTGCAGTTAGCGGTGGATTTGGGCTGTGGTCCGGGAAACTCAACTGAGGCGCTCCTGGCTCGCTATCCAACGGCTGCGGTGAGCGGCATCGATAGTTCCGAGGACATGATCGACACCGCGCGCAAGCGGCTACCGCATCTGAACTTCGAAGTCGGCGATATCGGTCGCTGGAAGGCGGATCGAGCTGTGGATGTGATTCTCGCGAACGCCTCGCTGCAATGGTTACCGGACCATCAAACCTTGTACCCAAGGCTTCTGGCCCAACTGGCGAAGGGTGGGTGTCTTGCAGTTCAAACACCTGACAATCTATCTGAGACCCCGCATCGCGCGGCACGAGAGCTGGCGGCATCTGCGCAATGGGCGAACAAGATCGGGAGTGTGCGACATCCGGATCGGCACGAAGCTCAGTGGTACTACTCGTTGCTTCGACCATTGTGCTCGCGTGTCGACGTCTGGCGGACAACGTACTTTCACGAACTGCAAGGCCATCAAGCGGTAGTGGAGTGGTTCAAAGGAACGGCGTTGCGGCCGTTCGTCGCTCCCTTGGATGCTCAAGAACGCGAGACGTTTCTCGGGCAGTACTTGGACAAGATCTCCGCCGAGATGCCGATGCTCGAAGGCGGCACGGTGCTGTTACCGTTTCCTCGATTGTTCATTGTTGCGCAAAGGTCAGCGTAGGGCAGCGCCACGAAACGTTTGCTACCGAGGCGGTGGGTCGGTGGGTAAGGGTTCGATGTTGCCCCACTGTTGCAAATAGTAACTCGCTACCCGCACCACATCGATTCTTAGCACATGACTGTCCGGGTGGGCGCGAGCGGGGACGATGATTTCCTGGAGTTGCGGTACCAGATCAATGCCGTCCTTCCCCTGAAGCGCGCGGGCGGCTTCCATCCAAGCTGAGAATTGCGGAGAGATGGCGGCGGCGTCTGCATAGTCTTGTTCCGGCCCGGGCGGGAGAACGAGCTCGCGCAACGCTTTAGCAATGGCGCTGCCAGCTGCAACGACTGCGGGGCCCAGTTCGGTCGGTGGCGGTTGCATGTGAGTGAGTGACCGCAGGGCATCCTGACTGGCTTCACTAAAGTCACCTGTGAGCAGCGCGGTCATCTCGCTAGCGAATTGCGGGCGTTGGCGAATGGCGGCTACGGCAGCGTCGATTCTAGTTTGTGGAACGCCGTAGCGCGTGAATAGCAGCCACTGTTCCAGCGGCGCATCGGGTGCGAGTGCTCGCATCTTCGCTTCCTGCTCGGCTTCGGCGGCGGCTTCTTGTTCGGCGGCAGTGGGAGTGGGCGGCGGGGGCTCGACCAGGCGAACTTGATAGCGGGCGGCGAAAGTTTTGTCGGCGGGCGGTGCAGTCTCGCCGAGCGGATAGGCGGCGTCGATCCAACGGCTCCACTGCAGATCTTTCTGGCCGGGCTGGGCGTCGAAGTCGGGAGCGAACAGCAGGTTTTGCTCCTGGGACAGCCGAGCGCTCAGGACTTTGCGTTTGGCGCTGGTCTGGATCCGCAGCGTTGCAGGCACGATGAACCGACCGTCGATCTGCTGTGCCTTGTCGATTTCGAGTCTCGCGTAACCTTCCGATGAACCGTCGGAGAGTTTGATGAATGTGATGTACGGGTCAGCGCCGTCGATGGTGGGCGCCACGCCGACGGGATATCGCAACTCGACGGCAAGATCGAGTTCCCGGCCATCGATCTCGGGATTGGAGTCCGCGGTGAGCCAGACCAAACCCGTGACGACCAGCGACACCGCAAGCACCGGGCCGACCGTGAGAGCGAGGGTCTTGCCGAAGCCGCCGGTGATTCCAAACCAGCCGCGGGCGATGACGATAGCGAGTAGCAGGCCGAAGAACGCACCCAGCAAAGTCATGGCGACTGCGAAGTAGCCGACGGCGCCTTCGCGATTCGGCATGCGCATCCAGTCCGCGCACAGGCCGGCGGCGGTGCCGATGATGATGCCGGTGAGAGGTGCTGAAACTAAACCGACGCCAATAGCCCCAAGCCAACCCATTCTTATTCTCCGTGCTGTAATTCTAGTGTAATCGGAAGCGGAGCAACTGTTCAGCGAGGCCGCAATCCTGTCGCTATCGGAACCCGTGCGGCACGCAGCGCTGGTAGCAGTCCGCCAACCAACCCCAGCAACACGGCCAGCCCCACGCCGAGCGCAATGGACTCGAAAGTCACACTGAGTTGATAGACCAACTGCGACGGGCTGTTGGTGCTGCCGATCATATTGATCGCTCTGCCGTTGAAGCCAGCACAGGCAATAGCGACACCGACGGCAGCGCCGAGCAGGGCCAACAGCAGCGCTTCGATGAGTACTGAACTAACAATCGTCGCCGAGCCGAAGCCCAGCGCTCGCAAGGTCGCAATCTCGGTGCCGCGAGAACTCACAGCTGAGTACATGGCGTTGAGTGCACCGAACAGCGCGCCGAGTCCCATGATTCCGCCGATGGAGTAGGCGAGCAGGTCGAGCATGCGGTTGAGCGGCTTCGAAGCGCGGGCCACGTATTCCGGTTCGCGATACACGTCGACTTCGACGGCAGGATTGGTCGTCAACGATGTTTTGAACGCATCGAAGTCCGCGGGTGTCGAGAGTTGGACGGTGACGCTGTTGAAAGCCGTGCCGCGATAAGCAGTCAAAACGGTTTCGGCATCGGCCAGCAACGTTGACTCATGGGAGCTGCCACCGGACTCGAAAATGCCGACCACAGTCCATTCACCGCCACGCAAAAGAATCCGATTGCCGACGTCGAGTCCAGCGAAACGAGCTGCAGCCGCTTTGCCGACGATAACTTCATGGACCGCTGGTGAGAACGCACGACCCGCGATGATCCTGATCTCCGGTCGCAGTTCGAGACCTTGCGGACCAACACCACGCAATGTGACGTAGGCGTCCAGGCCGTCACTCTTGCGAGCGACGGGCGCGATGATCAACGTCTCGGCCGATGCAATGGCGCGACCATCAGCGTTGCGGCGTATTCCGGGTGCGTCCGTCACAACGGTCGCAGTGGCGCGCGGCACGTTGCTACCGGCTTCCACCTCGGAGCCGCGACTAAGAACGATGGCGCGCTCGGCGCTCGCACTCTTATCTATCGCGTTTCGAAAGCCCGCAGCCAGCGCCATCACCGATAGCAGCACCGCGACCACGCCAGTGATGGCGATTACGATCACGAACGAAGAGCCGAGCCGTTGCGGCACGTTCTTCAGATTCAACCAAACGATGGCGAAGAGTTGGGCCATAGAGGGTTACGTGACGTGGAGCGCGTCGACGATGCGCAGGCGCTGAGCTTTCCATGCGGGTATCAGGCCGCTGACCAACGCGACCAGTGTGGCCACGAGCAAGCCAGTGCCAACGACGCTCCACGACAGGCGGGTGAGTCCGACAAAATCCGCCAGATTCGGAAACAGCGCCGCAGCCAGAGCCAAACCCAGTGCGGCAGCCAGCCAGCATAAGAACAGCGACTCGGCCAACACCAATACCAAAACTTGCCACGCCGAGAATCCCAGCGTTCGTAACACCGCGAACTCCGGGATCCGCTCGCGAGCGGATTGCGCCATCGTATTGCCGGTTACAAACAACAATGCAAAGAACACTGCGAGCACGATGGCATTGGTGAAATAGGAAATCTCGCCGACCTGCCGGATGGCCGCTTCGGTTTGTTCCTTCTCGTTCTGGGTGCGAGTCTCGTGAGCCGAGTTGGCAAACAACTGATCGATGGCCGCTGCCGTCTGAGCGGACCGCGTTGGATCGGCGATGCGCACGATGAGTCGATCGACGGTGCCTGTGTCGGCGAGCCGTGCCTCATCGAAGTACTCATAATGGATCAGCGCCATCTCGCCTCTGTTGGGATCTTCGGTGTAATCGAAGGTGGCCAGCAGTTCGAAGGTCCAAACCGGGTTGCCGTCTTTGCGGGCAATGGGTGAGCGCACGGGGACTTTATCGCCAAGCTTCAGGCCCAGCCGCTTTTGCATGGCTGGCGTCATCGCGATGGCCGCACGTGTCTTTTGAAACACCGCCAGCTGTTCGGGCGGCATGGCGAACTCAGGCCGGACGGCCAACCAATCCGCCGCATTGGTGGCGAGCGCGTACACGCCATTCTTCGGGTCTTGATAGGCGCCGAAGAAACTGGCCCGGGCGCAAACCCGGGTGACGCCGGGCACTTGTTTGATTCGTTCGGCGGCGGCAATGGGCATCGGTGCGCCGCCTGGAACGCGAGGGTCGGTGAGCAACCGATCCAGATGCTGGTCCTCGATCACCGAGGCAAAACCGGCGTTGATGCCTTCTAATAAGCCGAACAACAGGAACGCGATCAGCACCGACAGCAGCGTCAGCGCCGAGCGCAAAGGTTTGCGTAACAGGCCAGCCAGAATTAGCGGCAGGTATTTCATGCCTGGGCGATGTCGACCCGAATGTTGTTGTTGCCGACCCGATCGAAGCAGCTCGCGGCCGGTATCCTAACCGAACTGCAGCGCTGCGCCAGCTCAGGGCAGGCTCCAAGGAGGGGCCAGTTGCGCCGCCCTGGCGGCTCCCTTAGGCTGCCGGCCGTGCACGACCGCGATGCCCGCAATGCTTGGTTCAAGTCGACGATACTGGCGCATGAGCCGGCGCTACGCCGTCAATTGCGTCGTATGTCGCTGCCGGCTGTGGAAATCGATGATGTCGTGGCCGAGACGCTGGCGCGTGCTTATGTCGCCACCGACTGGGAGCGGATCGACCAGGGCCGCAGCTATCTTTTCACCATCGCTCGCAATTTGCTGACGGACGCGGCACGCCGCAAGGCCGTGGTGTCGTTCGACTTGATGGCCGACCTCGAAGTGCTGAACGTCGTCGATGGCGCCGGTTCGGCGGAAGATGCGGTCAGCGTCCGGGACGAGCTGCGCCGCCTGCAAACCATCATCGATTCGTTACCGCCGCAGTGCCGGCGTGTCTTCGTCATGCGCCGGGTGCAGGAACGTTCGACTCAAGAGATAGCGGCCGAGCTGGCCGTATCGACGTCCACCGTGGAGAAACATTTGACCAAGGCGATCGCGCTCGTCACTCGCGCACTCGCCGAGCATCAGCCCCCGCAACAAAAGTCTGGACCGTCATGGCGCAAAGTGAAAGAAACGCGCTGAGCGATGACGCGGCCGGCTGGGTCGCACGCATCCAAAGCCAGGCGGTCACTCCTGAAACGCGGGAGGAACTGGCGCGCTGGATGGATGCAGATCCGGCGCATGCGGTGGCTTATCTGCGGGCCGAAGCTGCGTGGGAGCGAATGGAACGGCTCAAGGCGATGCCGGCGTCCTCGCTCGAACCGGAGATCGAAACTCCAGTCGTCGCGCCCCGCTGGCGGATGACTCGCCGGGCCGCGTTGGTGAGCGGACTCGGCTTATGCGCTGCCAGTGCCGCAGGTTTCTGGTTCTTCTCGGTGCCGGATGTTTATGAGAGTGGCGTCGGTGAACGCCGGCTGATCGCGCTCTCGGACGGCAGCCGAGTGACGTTGAATACCGCCAGCGTGGTGCAGGTTCACTTCACCGACACGGAGCGTTCGTTACATCTGGTCAGTGGTGAAGCGCTGTTC
>NZ_JAEUPY010000280.1 GCF_016790065.1 Steroidobacter sp. | reverse complement strand
ATCCGGACACGAACCGCGGCCGCCCACTATTGACGCGAAGCCAACCGCAGGCCGCGCGTGTCCTGTGTTGGATGGAGCCCCGTCCACGCGAGCCAGCTCAGCGGGAGCAGAATCATGGAGTAGACGAGCCACTGTCCATAGCGACCCTCGGGGCCATACGGTTCGGTGACCAGGTGCCAATAGCCATTGTTGATCGGTAGCACGCCCGACTCGGTGAGCTCATGAAATCCGTAGACCAGCAGCTGTACCACGAACACCAGCAGGAAGATCGCAGTCACCTGAAGGAATCGCGCAATGTTGATGCGATGACTGAATCTCGCCCAGAGCATCGCCAGCACCGAAGCCGCCAGCAGCCCCAAGATCCCGCCAATGAAGAAGGGACGGGTTGCTGACTGCACATACGTGGCCGACAGCAGTAGCGCCGCCTCCATACCCTCGCGGGCGATCATCAGTACGGTAAATGCGAACACGCCTAGGAACGCCCAGGCGCCTTTGCGCTGCGCCAACTGCGCGATCTGGCCCTCGATGTCCTGCTTCATGAACTTCGATGTGCGTAGCACTTGCACCGTGAAGGTTCCCACCAACACCGCGGTAAACAAGGCGAGCACGCCTTCCCACAAAGGTTGGTTGTCTGCCTGCGCGAACAGGAGTGAGGCCAGGTAGCTGGTCACGAGAGCGACGCCGACACCGAGGTGAACGGCTCGACCGAGCGCCGCGCGGCCGGTCTTGCGCAAGTAGGAAAGTGTGATGGCAACGATCAGGAACGCTTCGATCCCTTCACGTAGCGTGATCATGAATGCGTTGAACATGAGACATCCACCTCCTTAAGGGGCTGCGTCGGTCGCGCTAGTGCGCTCGGACATCGACAGAAATAAAAATCATTCTCACGAACAAGACAAAAAAAAGCGGTGCGTGTCAGCACCGCTGAAATACCAGCGCGGCGTTGGTGCCGCCGAATCCGAAACTGTTAGACATCACGGTGTCGATGCGACCTTCCTGAGTGGTTTGCACGATGGGATAGCGTGCGCAGGCCGCATCCAACCGTTCGATATTGGCCGAGCCCGCGATGAATCCATCTCGCATCATCAACAGGCAGTAGATCGCTTCATGGACGCCCGCTGCGCCCAGCGAATGTCCCGAGAGCGACTTCGTCGATGAAATGAGCGGCATGTGGGTGCCGAACACCTTGTGCACCGATTCGAGCTCGAGCACATCGCCCAGCGGCGTCGAGGTGCCATGCGTATTGATGTATTCGATGGGGCGGGAGACGTGGGCCAGCGCCTGGCGCATGCAACGCACGGCGCCTTCTCCCGATGGCTGGACCATATCCGCGCCGTCAGCCGTGACGCCATAGCCGACCAGTTCTGCGTAGATGCGGGCGCCTCGTGCCTGTGCGTGCTCCAGAGATTCGAGCACGAGCATGCCGCCGCCGCTGGCGATGACGAATCCGTCGCGCTCGTCATCGTAGGGGCGGGATGCGCGCTCGGGCGAGCTGTTACGCGATGATGAGAGTGCACCCATAGCATCGAACAAGCCTGTGAGCGCCCAATGCTCCTCTTCGCCACCCCCACAGAACATGACATCCTGCGTACCCCAGCGGATTTGCTCGGCGGCCGCGCCGATACAATGCGCGCTGGTCGCGCATGCCGAGGTGATCGAGTAACTCACCCCTTTGATGCGGAAGGCCGTCGCGAGGCAAGCCGCGACCGTGCTGCACATCGTGCGCGGAACGCGTGTCGCGCCCACCTTTCGCACGCCGCGCTGACGCAGAACATCAGCCGCCTCGACCACGTTCGCAGGG
Source organism: Steroidobacter sp. (assembly GCF_016790065.1). Lineage (GTDB taxonomy): Bacteria > Pseudomonadota > Gammaproteobacteria > Steroidobacterales > Steroidobacteraceae > Steroidobacter. The sequence continues at coordinate 996 of NZ_JAEUPY010000280.1, read as the reverse complement.
GATCCGCCGCCGGTTCCAGCGATGAGGCCGGTGCGCACGTTGCTGACGTCAGTCTCTTGCAGGCCGCTATCAGCGATCGCTTGGGCCAGTGAAACGGCGGCGAAAGCAGCCGCATCGCCCATGAATCTCAGGTCGCGCCGGTCAACCCGCGCATCCAGGTCGATCTGTGGGGTGCCTGCGATCTGGCTACGCAAGCCGACCTGCGCATAGTCTGGCTTGGCACGAATGCCGGATTTGCCTTCGGCGAGTGCCCGGCTGACGGCATCGAGATCATTGCCCAAGCAAGAAACGATGCCCATGCCAGTGACGACTACGCGACGCATCAGGCGACTCCAGCCACGGCTGTTTCCGCCGTCGCGCCTCTGCGCATGACTTTGTCGTTGAACAGCCCGACGCGCAGGCCCTGCGCGCTATAGATCTTTTCGCCGTCGGCGCTGAGCGAGCCATCGCCGGTCACCATGATGAGCTTTCGCGCAATGATGCGTTTGATGTCGATCTGATACGTGACGCGTCGTACGTCCGGCAACACCTGCCCGAAGAAGCGGACTTCGTCTACGCCGAGCGCTCGGCCCATGCCTCGATGACCTTCCCAGGCGAGATAAAAGCCGATGAGTTGCCACATCGCGTCGAGGCCCAGGCACCCTGGCATCACGGGATCGCCGCGGAAGTGACAATCGAAAAACCAAAGCGATGGATCGATGTCCAGCTCGGCTCGGACTTCGCCCTGACCGTAGGCGCCGCCTTGCTGCGCGATCCAAGTGATGCGATCGACCATCCGCATCGGCCCGACGGGCAGCCGTGGCGTGTTCGGACCGAATAGGTTGCCTTCGCCGCAGGCGATGAGCTCTTCACGCTGGAACGAGGACTGACGTGGCGGTACGGCAGTGCCGTCGCAGCCGCACCCGCAGCCGCAGGGAGGTTGGTAATGCATGGCTGCATTAAAGCTCGTGCCCAATGCCGGCGTCTTGACCTCGATCAAGCGAAGTATCGAAAGAA
>NZ_JAEUPY010000245.1 GCF_016790065.1 Steroidobacter sp. | reverse complement strand
GAACAGCTCCAACGCCATCTTCTTGGGCAGACCGCACTGGTGCAGGCGCAGGGTCGGACCCACCACGATCACCGAACGACCGGAGTAGTCGACGCGCTTGCCGAGCAGGTTCTGACGGAAGCGACCCTGCTTGCCCTTGATCATGTCGGCCAGCGACTTCAACGGGCGCTTGTTGGTGCCGGTGATGGCACGACCGCGACGGCCGTTGTCCAGCAACGCGTCCACCGCTTCCTGCAACATGCGCTTTTCGTTACGCACGATGATGTCCGGAGCATTCAGCTCCAGCAGGCGGCGCAGACGGTTGTTACGGTTGATGACGCGGCGATACAGATCGTTCAGATCCGAGGTCGCGAAGCGGCCGCCATCCAGCGGCACCAGCGGACGCAGGTCCGGCGGCAACACCGGCAGCACGGTCATCACCATCCACTCCGGCTTGTTGCCGGACTCGATGAACGACTCGAGCAGCTTCAGGCGCTTGGTGAGGCGCTTGATCTTGGTTTCCGAGTTGGTGCCGAGGATCTCTTCGCGAACCTTGAGCACTTCCTGCGGCAGGTCCAACGACTTCAGCAGCTCGTACACGGCCTCGGCACCCATGCGGGCGTCGAATTCATCGCCGTGCTGCTCGATGGCTTCCAGATACATTTCGTCGGTCAGCAACTGGCCGCGCTGCAGCTGGGTCATGCCCGGCTCGATCACCACGAACGCTTCGAAATACAGCACGCGCTCGATTTCACGCAGCGTCATGTCGAGCATCAAACCGATACGCGACGGCAGCGACTTCAGGAACCAGATGTGCGCGGTCGGGCTGGCGAGCTCGATGTGGCCCATGCGCTCACGGCGCACCTTGGACTGGGTCACTTCGACGCCGCACTTTTCGCAAACCACGCCGCGATGCTTCAGGCGCTTGTACTTACCGCACAAGCACTCGTAATCCTTCACCGGTCCGAAGATCTTGGCGCAGAACAGGCCGTCACGTTCCGGCTTGAAGGTACGGTAATTGATGGTCTCAGGCTTCTTCACTTCACCGAACGACCAGGAGCGGATCATTTCCGGCGAAGCCAGCCCAATCCGGATGGAGTCGAAATTCTCGACCGGAGTGTGCTGCTTAAAGAGCTTTAGCAAATCTTTCATGTGTCACCTACTTGAGTGTGCAGACGAGTGTTCAGCAACCGTGCGTGCGGTTACTTGTCACTCTCCTGCTCCAGCTCCATGTTGATGCCCAGCGAACGAATTTCCTTCACCAGCACGTTGAAGGATTCGGGCATGCCGGCCTTCATTTCGTGGTTGCCGTCGACGATGGCCTTGTACATCTGCGTGCGGCCGTTCACGTCGTCGGACTTGACCGTGAGCATTTCCTGCAGCGTGTACGAGGCGCCATACGCTTCCAGCGCCCAGACTTCCATTTCGCCGAAGCGCTGACCGCCGAACTGCGCCTTACCACCCAGCGGCTGCTGCGTAACCAGCGAGTACGGGCCAGTCGAACGGGCGTGCATCTTGTCGTCGACCAGGTGGTTGAGCTTCAACATGTACATGTAGCCCACCGTCACCTGACGCTCGAAGCGCTCGCCGGTACGACCGTCGAACAGCGTCGTCTGACCGCTGGTCGGCAGATCCGCCAGCTCCAGCATGCGCTTGATTTCCTCTTCCGCCGCGCCATCGAACACCGGCGTCGCCATCGGCACGCCGTGCCGCAGGTTGCCGGCCAGCGCGATGACCTCGTCGTCGGTCAACGAAGCGATGTCGGCCTTCTGGCCGCCGGTCTTGTTATAGACCTCGTCGAGGAAGCCGCGGATCGTCGTGGCGCGCTCGGCTGCCATGGTGTCGAGCATGCGGCCGATCTTGTGGCCGATGCCCTTGGCCGCCCAGCCCAAGTGCGTCTCCAGGATCTGACCGATGTTCATACGCGACGGCACGCCCAGCGGATTGAGCACGATGTCGACCGGCGTGCCGGTTTCATCGAACGGCATGTCTTCCACCGGGATGATGGTGGACACGACACCCTTGTTACCGTGACGGCCTGCCATCTTGTCGCCCGGCTGCACGCGGCGCTTCACGGCCAGATACACCTTGACCATCTTCAGCACGCCCGGAGCGAGATCGTCGCCCGCGGTGATCTTGGCGCGCTTCTCGTCGAAGCGCTTCTCGAACTCTTTACGCTGCGCCTTCAAGCGCTCGGCGGCACGTTCGACGGCGGCGTTCTCTTCATCGTCCTGCAGACGAATTTCCAGCCACTGCTCACGCGGCATGCTGGCGAGATAGGTCTCGTCGATGCTGGTGCCGGCCTTGAGCTTCTGCGGACCGGCCGAAGCCGGCTTGCCGAGCAACACGGCCTGGATACGCTGGAACAAGTCGTCTTCCAGAATACGGCGCTGGTCTTCCAAGTCCTTGCGAACTTTTTCCAGCTCCGACTTCTCGATCGACAACGCACGGCTGTCCTTCTCGACGCCGTCGCGCGTGAACACGCGAACGTCGATCACGGTGCCATCCATGCCCGGAGGCACGCGCAGCGAAGTGTCCTTAACGTCGGACGCCTTCTCACCGAAGATGGCGCGCAACAGCTTCTCTTCCGGCGTCAACTGGGTTTCCCCCTTGGGGGTTACCTTGCCGACCAGGATATCGCCGGCTTTGACTTCGGCGCCGATGAACGCGATACCAGCTTCGTCCAGCTTGGCGAGCGCGATGTCACCCACGTTCGGAATGTCGGCGGTGATTTCTTCAGGACCCAGCTTGGTGTCGCGAGCGACGCAAGTGAGTTCTTCGATATGGATCGTGGTGAAGCGATCGTCATGGACGACACGCTCCGAGATCAGGATCGAGTCTTCGAAGTTGTAGCCGTTCCAAGGCATGAACGCGACCAGCAGGTTCTGGCCCAGCGCCAGCTCGCCCAGGTTGGTCGAAGGACCGTCGGCCAGCACGTCGCCGCGCGCGATCACGTCACCCGCTTTCACCAGCGGACGCTGGTTGATACAGGTGTTCTGGTTGGAACGGGTGTACTTGGTCATCGAATAGATATCGACGCCGGCTTCCGACGCTGAGGTTTCAGCATCGTGCACGCGAACGACGATACGCGACGCGTCGACGGAGTCGATCACGCCACCACGACGGGCGACCACGGTCACGCCCGAGTCGATAGCCACAGCGCGTTCCATGCCGGTGCCGACCAACGGCGTCTCGGCACGCAGCGTCGGCACAGCCTGACGTTGCATGTTCGAACCCATCAACGCGCGGTTCGCGTCGTCGTGCTCGAGGAACGGAATCAGCGAGGCGGCCACCGACACGATCTGTTTCGGCGACACGTCCATGTACTGAATCTTGTCTGGCGAGGACAGCATGAATTCGTTCAAGTGACGGCACGACACCAGGTCGTCGGTGAAGCGGCTCTCCTTGCTCAGCACGGCGTTCGCCTGCGCGATCACGTACTGGCTTTCTTCGATGGCCGACAGGTAGTCGATCTCGTCGCCGACCACGCCGTCCACGACCTTGCGATACGGCGTCTCGAGGAAGCCGTAATCGTTGGTGCGCGCGTACACGGACAACGAGTTGATCAAACCGATATTCGGACCTTCAGGAGTTTCGATCGGGCACACGCGGCCGTAGTGCGTCGGATGCACGTCACGCACTTCGAAGCCGGCGCGTTCGCGCGTCAAGCCGCCTGGGCCGAGCGCGGACACGCGACGCTTATGCGTCACTTCCGACAGCGGGTTGTTCTGGTCCATGAACTGCGACAGCTGCGAGGAGCCGAAGAATTCCTTCACCGCCGCCGCCACCGGCTTGGCGTTGATCATTTCCTGCGGCATCAAGCCTTCGGATTCGGCCAGCGTCAGACGCTCCTTCACGGCGCGCTCGACGCGCACCAGGCCGATGCGGAAGGCGTTCTCCGCCATTTCGCCGACCGAACGCACGCGACGGTTGCCGAGGTGATCGATGTCGTCGACCTGGCCGTTGCCGTTGCGGATGTCGCACAGCTCTTTGATGACCGAGATGATGTCCGAGGACTCGGCATGCTTCTCGACCAGTTCCTTGGAGAACTCGTCGGTGCGCTTCGAGAAATGCGCGGTGTCGTACAGGATGCCCGGGCCGACGATGGCGTCACGATGCACGCGACGGTTGAACTTCATGCGGCCCACGGCCGACAGGTCGTAGCGCTCGGCATTGAAGAACAAGTTCTGGAACAGGTTCTCGGCCGCGTCCTTGGTGGGCGGCTCGCCCGGACGCATCATGCGATAGATTTCCACCAGCGCTTCCAGGCGCGTGCGGGTGGCGTCGATGCGCAGCGTGTCGGAGATGTACGGGCCGCGATCCAAATCGTTGACGTACAAGGCCCGAATTTCGCTGATGCCGGCTTCGATCAGCTTGTCGATCACGGCCACCGTCAGGATCTCGTTGGCCTTGGCCAGGATCTCGCCGGTGTCGGTGTTGAACACGTCGTGCGCCAGGATCTTGCCGATCAGGTATTCCTTCGGCACTTCCAGGCTGGTGACGTTCTTCTGCTCGAGCTGACGCACGTGACGCGCGGTCACGCGGCGGCCTTCCTCGACGATGACTTCTTCGCCGACCTTGATGGTGAACGACGCCGTTTCGCCGCGCAGGCGGGCCGGAATCAATTCGAATTCAATTTTGTCCTTGGCCAGCCGATAAGTGTTCTTGTCGAAGAACATATCGAGCATCTGCTCTTCGGTGTAACCGAGAGCGCGCAGGATGATGGTGACCGGCAGCTTGCGGCGACGGTCGATACGCGCGAACACGCAGTCCTTCGGGTCGAACTCGAAATCGAGCCACGAACCGCGATAAGGAATGATGCGCGCGGAGAACAGCAGTTTGCCCGAGCTGTGGGTCTTGCCGCGGTCGTGATCGAAGAACACGCCAGGCGAACGGTGCAGCTGGGACACGATGACGCGCTCGGTGCCGTTCACCACGAACGTACCGTTGTCGGTCATCAGAGGCATTTCGCCCAAATAGACTTCCTGCTCGCGGATGTCTTTGACCGTCTTCTTGGTCGGGGTCGATGTCTCTTTATCGTAAACAACCAGGCGTACCTTCACTCGCAGCGGGGCTGCGTAGGTGAGGCCGCGCATCTGGCACTCCTTCACATCGAACACGGGATCGCCGAGGCGATAGCTCACGTACTCGAGAATGGCGTTGCCGGAATAGCTGGTGATCGGGAACACGCTCTTGAACGCGGCGTGCAGGCCAGCTTCCAACCGATTTGACTCGGGGGCATCGGCTTGTAGGAACTTGCGGTACGAGTCGAGCTGGATCGCCAGCAGGTAAGGCACCTCGAGGATGCTCTCCCGCTTGCCGAAGTCCTTACGGATACGCTTCTTCTCGGTGAACGAATAGGCCATCTGGATCACCCTTGCCGAATCTGATGAGAGAGTTCAGGGCTTCGAATCTGAACATGGGAGGCGACCCAGTGTTGGGTCACCGCCACAAAAGACAATAGGAAGGCGCGGCCGGCGGAGCCAGCTCCGCAACCGCGCCTTCTTGGTACCGGTAAAAGTACGCTCAACAAAACTCCGCGAACGAGATTACTTGATCTCCGCAGCGGCGCCGGCTTCTTCCAGCTTCTTCTTGATCGTTTCCGCTTCGGCCTTCGGCACGCCGTCCTTGACCTGCGAGGGCACGCCTTCGACCAGGTCCTTGGCTTCCTTCAAGCCCAGGCCCGTGATCTCGCGGATGACCTTGATGACGCCGACCTTGTTGGCGCCGAAGCTGGTCATGGTGACGGTGAACTCGGTCTTCTCTTCGGCGGCCGGAGCAGCAGCGCCGCCGGCAGCAGGAGCAGCAGCGACGGCGACGGCAGCAGCGGCGCTCACGCCCCACTTCTCTTCCAGCGCCTTCACCAGGTCGACCACTTCCAACACCTTCAGGTTGGACAACGCGTCGATCAGTTCTTCCTTCGAAATAGCCATTTGAGTAACTCCAAAAATTAGATGATGTAACCGTAATCGAATCGGGCCGGCGGTTTAGGCGGACGCTTCGAGCTTGTCTTTGTGTGCGGCCAACACCCGAACCAGCTGCGCATGCGGTTCGTTGATGGTGCGGACGAACTGAGACAGCGGGGTCTGCAGCAAACCCAACAGGGTTGCGCGGGCCGCATCGAGCGTCGGCAAGCTGGCGACACGGTCCAAGTCCTTCGGCGACAGCAACGCGCCCCCGAGCGACACCACGGTCGGCACGAGTTTGTCGTTAGCTTTGGCGAAGTCCTTGACCAGTCGGGCAGCTGCCCCCGGGTCATCCTTCGAGAACGCGAGAACCAGCGGGCCTTTCAGGCTCTTGCCGACCACTTCGAACTGAGTGCCGGCGATAGCCTTGCGGGCCAACGTGTTCTTCACTACTCGCAGGTAGACACCGGATTTACGGGCCTTGGAACGCAGATCGGTCATCTGCGAAACCTTCAGCCCACGGTATTCCGCGGCCACCACGGACTGCGCTGTAGCAGCTACCGCGGCGACTTCGGCTACCAGTGCCTTCTTGTCATCGAGTCTGAGCGCCATGATTTCCTCCTGGCGTGAAGAGCGTTAATACGAACGGACACACGTCCTTGCGCGTCCACCCTGGTGGCCTTTTCCCGTTGCCGGGAAGTACCGCCTGACGGCGCCCTTCAGCGGAAAATCACTCGCCTTGCGGCTCATGAACACCGAATCGGGTAACACCATCTGCGCAGGTCTAATTAAGGAACTCACATTCCACCTGCGGTCTTCGATGTGGCCTGTCTTACGACAGGCGTGCATCAAACGAGACCGGACACTCACCGCGAGGTGAGTGCCCGTCGGAAACGATTAAATCGACAGCGACGAGGCTTCCACCGGCACGCCCGGGCCCATCGTCGAAGACACCGAGATCTTCTTCAGATAGATACCCTTGGCAGCCGCCGGCTTGGCCTTCTGCAAGTCAGCCAGCAGCGCGCTCAGGTTTTCCTTGAGCTTGGCCGCTTCGAAGCTGGCCTTGCCGATGGTGCAGTGGACGACACCGGCCTTGTCGGAGCGGTAACGCACCTGACCGGCCTTGGCGTTCTTCACGGCGTCGGCGACGTTCGGGGTCACGGTGCCGACCTTCGGGTTCGGCATCAAGCCGCGAGGACCGAGGATCTGACCGAGCTGACCGACCACGCGCATCGCATCCGGAGAAGCGACCACCACGTCGAAATCCATCTCGCCGGCCTTGACCTTCTCGGCCAGGTCTTCGAGACCGACGATGTCGGCACCGGCGGCACGCGCCGCATCCTGGTTCTTGCCGGAGGTGAACACGGCCACGCGCACCGACTTACCGATACCGTTCGGCATCACCGTCGAGCCACGCACCTGCTGGTCCGACTTCGAGGCGTCGATACCGAGGTTGACGGCGACGTCCACCGACTCGGCGAACTTGGCCTTGGCGAATTCCTGCACCAGGCTCAGGGCCTGGTCGATCGGATAGGTCTTGCCGGGTTGAATCTTGTTCGACCAGGCCTTCAAACGCTTAGCTACGAATGGCATGTCACACGCCCTCCACGTCAACGCCCATGCTGCGCGCAGTGCCCGCGACGGTGCGAACTGCGGCTTCCAGATCCGCGGCCGTCAAATCCGGCTGCTTGATCTTGGCGACGTCTTCGAGTTGCTTGAGGCTGATCTTGCCGACCTTGTTGGTGTTCGGCGCGCCGCTGCCCTTCTCGATGCCGATGGCCTTGCGGATCAGCACGGACGCCGGCGGCGTCTTCAGAATGAAGGTGAAGCTGCGATCGCTGTACACAGTGATCACGACCGGGGTCGGCAGACCCTTTTCCAAACTCTGCGTCTGCGCGTTGAACGCTTTGCAGAATTCCATGATGTTGACGCCCTGCTGACCCAGCGCCGGACCGACCGGTGGGCTCGGGTTGGCCTGGCCTGCAGGAATCTGCAGCTTGATATAGCCAGTGACTTTCTTGGCCATGTGTTTCTCCGGGTGCAAACGCTATTCTTGCGAATAGCTCCCCATTGCTACTACTACATGTGCACGCGATAAGCGCGTGCACCCAAAAACAGAAAAGGCTTTGTTAGGCCTTTTCCACCTGACTGAAATCCAATTCCACCGGCGTCGAACGGCCGAGGATTTGCACCGCCACTTGCAGGCGATTCTTTTCGTAGTTGACCGACTCGACCACGCCGTTGAAGTCGTTGAACGGGCCGTCGATGACGCGCACCACTTCACCGGGCTCGAACAGCACTTTGGGCTTGGGCTTGTCGATGCCTTCTTCGACCCGGCGCAGGATGCTCATCGCTTCCTTTTCGCTGATCGGAGCGGGCTTCTCCGGCGTGCCGCCGATGAAGCCGAGCACCTTCGGCACTTCCTTCACCAGGTGCCAGGTAGCCTCGTCCATTTCCATCTGCACCAGCACGTAGCCGGGATAGAACTTGCGCTCGCTCTTGCGCTTGGCGCCGTCGCGCATTTCCACCACTTCTTCGGTGGGCACCAGAATATCGCCGAACTTCTCTTGAAGGCCCTGCATCTTGATGCGGTCCTTCAGTCCTTCGGCAACACGATGCTCGAAGTTTGAATAGGCGTGCACGACGTACCAACGCAAAGCCATTGTCAACCTCCGCGCCCGGTCAGCCACTTCGTGAGGAAGCCGAGCAGCGTGTCCACGCCCCAGAAAAAGAAACCCAGCACGATGATCATGACGAACACCACCAAGGTGACCTGCATGGTCTCCTGGCGATTCGGCCATACCACCTTGCGCAACTCGATCCGTGAGCTCTGCACGAACTGCCAGAACGTCTTGCCCTGGAACGACTGCAAGCTGACCAGTGCACCGACCACCAGGGCCGCCAGCACCATGATCCAGCGCAGCCAGATCGGCAGATCCACCAGCAGATAGAAACCGACGATGCCGGCCGCCAAAATGACGACGCCCGCAGCGAGCTTCAGCGCATCGAGCGCTGTGGCATTTTCCTGAACTTGGTCGGTCATTGCTTACTGCGTGTGTCTGCCGCGCGTGAGTGGCAGGCCAGGAGGGAATCGAACCCCCAACCTGCGGTTTTGGAGACCGCCGCTCTGCCAATTGAGCTACTGGCCTAAGACTAGAAACTCATCCCAATCGATGGCGGAGGCCGTGAAGCCTCCGCACTCAATCAAACTTACTTGATGATCTTGGCGACGACGCCGGCGCCGACCGTCTTGCCGCCTTCACGGATGGCGAAGCGCAGGCCTTCTTCCATCGCGATCGGCGCAATCAGCTCCACCACCATTTTGATGTTGTCGCCAGGCATCACCATCTC
>NZ_JAEUPY010000238.1 GCF_016790065.1 Steroidobacter sp. | reverse complement strand
GCGGCCGGTGGTTTCGGATCTGGACGATTCGTGGCGCATCCACATGGTTATCGGCCCCGACCTATGACCTTATTCGCATGAACAGTACGGTGAAAAAAACCCTGGCTTGGACCGGCGTCGTGTTCGCGGTGCTGCTCGTGGCCATCATCGGCACCGTCGCTTGGGTGCTGAACACGCAGTCGGGCACGCGCTTCGTCGCTGCTCGTGCGCAGGCTGCGCTCGGCGACAAGCTGGCGATCGGCTCCATCGAAGGCTCGATTGCCGGCCCGCTGCGTATTTCCGATCTGCATTATCGCGATCCGGCAGTGGGCATCGACGCTCGCGTTGCGCAGCTCGAGCTGGATCTGGTGTTGGGCGATCTGTGGCATTCGCTGGTGCATGTGGGCAACCTGGCGTTGAGCGGCGTCGACGTGCTGACTCATGAGCCGACCGAGCCCAAGCCCGAAGAACCTTCCGAGCCGTTCACGCTGCAGCCGCCGATCAATATTGCCGTCGACAAATTTCTTGCGCAGAACGTGAAGGTGCGCAACCCGGAAGCCACGGTGGTCGAGATCTCTCGCGCTGAGTTTGCCGGGCAATGGACCGACGAAGCGCTGGCAATACAAACATTGGACGTGCAGTCGCCGCAGGGCTTCGTGAAGTTCTCCGGCCGCGTCGTGCAGGACAACTCGTATGTCGGCGAAGGCCGCGGACAATTCCGCTGGACCGCAGGCGAACAGACTGTCGCCGGAACTTTGATCGTGTCTGGCAACGATGCCGATGCGCTCATCGCCAGCGACCTCTCTTCACCGTTGAAGGCGCAGTTGAATGCGAAGGTGGCGCAGGCTGGCGATCATCGCTGGCAGCTGCAACTCGACGTGCCGCGATTCGATCCGCGCGAAGAGTTGATGCCGGATTCCAGTTTCGAGAGTCTCGCCGCGTCGTTGCGCGGTGAAGGCACATTGGACGCAGGCGTCATTTCCGGAAAGGTGACCATCAACGATGAGCCGCTGCAGTTGGATTCGGTGCGCTTCACTCGCAGCGAAGAACAACTGACCTTGGAGAGTCTGTTACATATCGGCCAGACCGCCGGCGAGCTGATTGCCAAGGCCGACATCCAATTCTCCGAGGAGTCGTGGACCAGCAAGGTGAGCGCGCGTTGGCGCGATGTGGTCGTGCCGCCGGCTTGGGCTGGCCAGGAACTGTACACGCGCGGTGAGCTGACTTTCGACGGCAATCCGCAGCTGTATAACGCGAATGGCCGCATCGCCTTGGGCCCGAAGCAGCAGCAAGCAGATATCGCGCTGAACGTGCGCGGCACGCCTGAGCTGGTCGAGTTGCAGCAGTTCGACATCGTGCAAAAGAAAGGTCGCTTGGCCGCCACCGGCAAAGTGATCTTGAAACCGGAGCTGGCGTGGGTGGTCGATGCTCGCGGTCAGGATTTCGATCCGGGCGCGTTCGCGGTCGAGTGGCCCGGCAGTCTGCGTTTCCAACTGGCCACGCAAGGCAAGATGACGGAGCAAGGCCCCGATGCAACGTTGAAGCTCACCGAGCTACGCGGCCGGTTGCGTGGCCGTCCGATCTCAGGCGATGCGGACATGTCGTTCACGCCGCCTTACTTGCCGGCCGGCACGCTGGCGTTGAACTCGGGACAGAGCAAGCTGCGCGTGCAAGCTGCCAAGAGCGAGCAGATCGACGCGACGATTGCTGTCGATGTCGCGTCGTTGAATGACTGGCTGCCCAATTCCGGCGGCGAGTTGTCGGCGGACTTTCGCGTGCTCGGCAAGTGGCCTGACGTTGCCATCAATGGCGATGCGCGCGGCCGCGAGTTGCACCTGGAGGAGATGCGACTCGCTGAGCTGTCGTTGGATGCCAATGTAAACAAGCCACTCGAGCCGGATGGATCCGTGAAACTCTCGATGTCCGGTTTGTCGGCCGCGGGTTTCGAGTTCGACACGTTGCAAGCCAATGCCTCCGGCAACGCTGCCTCGCATCGCGCGGAGGTCAGCACGACCGGGAAGCCCGTTGCATTCTCGATAGACCTGCAAGGTGGGCAGCAGGACGATGGCTGGTCGGGCGCTGTGCAGAAGCTGGTGCTCGATGTTGAGAAGGCCGCTCGCTTGAGCCTGCGCGAGCCGGCCAACATCGTCGTGAAGTCGAAGGCGGTGGACGTGTCGCGTGCTTGCTTCGTGGATCGCGACATCGAGCTGTGCATGCAGGGTGGCATGAAGCCCGACGGCTCCATGCAGGGCAGCTACTCGCTGGCGAATGTGCCGCTGGCACTGGCCAATTCGTTCTCGAGCGATGAACTGCCGTTGCAGTTCAAGGGCCTGATCGAAGGCAAGGGCGACGTTCGTAAAGATGCCAACGGCAATCTGTTCGGCACCGCGTCCATTCGGTCCGAGGCCGGCAGCATGTCGCGCGTCATCGCCGTCGCGGAGGGCGATGAGCCGGCCGTCGAAGAAACCTTGCTCACTTACCGTAACTTCGTGGTCGATGCGACCTTGGATGGACCGGATGCGCGAGCTTCGATTAGCGCCGGGTTGCAAGAGAACGGCTCATTGCAAGGTGAAGGCGAAGTTCGCGGCCTGAATCAAGCCAGCACGCAAATCAATGCGCGGATGAATGCGAGCCTGCCTGATCTGGCGCCGTTCGCTGTGTTCGCACCCCAGCTTGCGAATGTTCATGGTCGGTTGGATGCATCAGGAAGCGTGACCGGAACTCTGCAAGAGCCCGCGATTACCGGTGAGGTAACGGCGGCGGAACTGGCGGCGGATATTCCTGCCGTTGGATTGCACTTGAAGAATGGTCGCTTGGATGTGCGGCCCAAGTCGGCCGATGAGTTTCAAATCACCGGCGGCATCGAGTCGGGCGGCGGCAATCTCAAGTTTGCCGGCACCGCGAGCCCGAGCGGTGCGGTCAATATGCAAATCAACGGCGAGCGCTTCCTGGCCGCGGATATTCCTGGCGCCAAAGTGATCATCACGCCTGCTCTCAACATGTTGCGTAACGAAGAGCGCATGACGTTGACGGGCAAGGTCACCATTCCCGAAGCCGACGTGAACTTGCAGAAGCTGCCGCGAGGTGGAGATAAGGCGCAGGCCGCTTCGCCTGATGTCGTGATTGTCGATGCGGAGAATCAGGAAGAGCTTGCGGAGAAGTCGATTCCCTTGTACGCGACTATTACTGTTGCGCTGGGTGAGAATGTGAATCTCACTGGCTTTGGATTGATTGCGAAAGTCGGTGGTCAGTTGGATGTGCGTGAGCGGCCAGGTGCGGATACGGTTGGGTCTGGCGATGTGAATGTCACGGGCACTTACAAGGCGTACGGACAGAATCTCACTATTCAGCAGGGGCAGCTGCTGTATGCCTCTACGCCGCTCGACAATCCCCAACTACGAATCGAGGCGACCAGAGCGTTGGAGGATGTCGTCGCCGGCTTGAGAATTCGAGGCAGCGCGCAGAGTCCGGAGTTGACTGTGTTCTCCGATCCGGAGATGGGACAGTCGGATGCTCTTTCCTACATCGTCGCGGGCAAACCGCTCTCTGAAATTGGCTCCGGCGAGGGAGAGGGCGATGCCGTTCAAGCTGCGACGCGTTCGCTGGGAGCGGCGGCGGGTGGGTTGCTCGCCAAGAACGTTGGGCGACGACTTGGGGCGGATGAGTTGTCTGTCAAAGACGATGAGATGTTGGGTGGGGCGGCGCTGACTGTCGGCCAGTATCTATCACCGCGCGTTTACTTGAGTTATGGCGTTGGGTTGTTTGAGCCTGGCGAAGTTATAACTTTGCGTTACAAGTTGTCTAAGGACCTTTCAGTTCAGGCTCAGCGGGGGCCGGAAGATACTCGGGCTGGCATCGAATATCGGGCGCAGAAGTAAGAGTGTGCGTTGATGCGTTGGGTGGCTGGTCGGTGGCTGCGAAGAGTGCGTGTTGATGCGTCGGTGGTTTGCAGCGCCTGGGGGGAGGGATGTTCTCCCGGCACCGCTGCACCCGCCGCGCCACGCAGACGCGTGTCGCTGCGCTTGTACATCCATGTAGCGCTATGGGACCGACATCCATGTCGGATCCAATTGCCGGGAGAACATCCCTCCCCCCAGGCGCTGCCTACAGCTTTGCTGTGGCAGCCGAGCTAAGAAGTTAAGAGCTGGCTGTTCTCGCTCGGCTCATAGCGCAGCAGCTAACTCATAAAAAAATGCTTTGTCGCTGGCTTGGAGATCGAGAGCTCTGAGTGCTTAACGACGCCTCGGCGCTTTAGGCCGCAGCGGCCTTGTTCGGTGCTCAACGACGCACCAGCGCTTTAGGTCGAAGCGGCCTCGTTCTGGTGCTCAACGACACATCAGCGCTTTAGGCATCGCCAGGGGTGGGTCTCTCCTGCCGGCAGCTTCGACGTACAGGGACGTGCTAGTCGCAGCAGCGCTCACCATGGATGTGCGGCAAGCGGCGCAACGCGCCGTGGCCGTGCGCGGTGCCGGGCAGGAGAGACCCACCCCTGGCGATGCCAGCCACCGACGCCTCTTCTCCGAAACGCAGGCGATGTCAGCCACTGCGCCTCTTCTCCGACAGGCCACCGACGCTCTTCTCCGAAACGCCGCCACCGGCGCCCCAACCTCCCCATCTTGATTAACGCGAAATTTCCAAATATTGTTCACGGGACGCGCCACTTCGGGGAGGATGTGGCTTCCGTTGCGAGTAAATTTCGAAAACCCAACCGGGGAGAACAAGATGTCCGGGCAACGAGTAGGGCGTGGTTGGAGCTGGCTGATGGCGGTCAGCGCATTGATTTTGCAGGTGGAAGCGGGGGCGGACTCGCCCAAAGCCGCAGCTTCGGCGGCGCAGTCGGAGTTGGCCAAGCGCTGTGATGACTTGAATCTGCTGAACCTGGAAAGCGTCGGCGACGCGCCCGGGCGCATCGTCATGACCCGGTTGGAGATCGGCAAGCCTGCCTCCCCAGTCGAACAGCTCTTCTTCAAGAAGCGCGGTCATTCCCAAGGCATGCCGACCCCGTCGGCCAAGACCTTCCCGGATCATTGTCTGGTCGAAGGCTATGTCACGCCGCACGTGAAATTTAATCTGGTGCTGCCGCCGCCGGACAAATGGAACAATCGTTTCATGTTGGCGGCTTGCGATGCCTGGTGCGGCAAAGTGCACACCGAAATCGTGGTGCCTGGCTTGAATCGCGGCTATGCCACGCTCACCAACGACGGCGGTCATTACAGCCGGGCGCCGTTCGATGGCATTTGGGCACATCAAAACGTACCGGCTCGCATCGACTTCGCGCATCGCGCGAATCATGTGAGTGCGCAGGTGGGTAAGGCCATCGTGGCGGCGTACTACGGCAACAAAGCCAAGTACTCGTATATCGCCGGCTTCTCCAAGGGCGGCAATGCCGGCCTGTTCGCCGCGCAGAAATATCCGGAAGATTTCGACGGCGTGTTCTCCAAAGCGCCGGTGCCGTACTACCAATGGAAGAACGCGGCGCACTTCTCGTGGCTGGGTTTAGCGGTGTATCCGGACGGCAAAAACCCGGTGATTTACAGCGACAAGCTGCCCATCATCGAAAAGGCCGTGCTCGACAAGTGCGACAAGCTCGATGGGTTGAAGGACGGCATCATCGACGACCCGCGTAAATGTAAGTTCGACCCCGCGGTGCTCGCGTGTAAAGCGGGGCAGGACGAAGCGCAATGTTTGACGCCGCCGCAGGTCGAAGCCGTCGTTAAAATTTATTCCAAGCCCACCAACAAAGCCGGCCAGACCTACTACGACTTCCCCACCGATCTCACATCGGAAAGCGATTGGGCGCGGTCCGTCGTTCCCGAGCGTGGTAGCGCTGATCTCACCTTCAGTCTCACCGGTGCGATGACCGGCCTGCGCTACATGGTGTTCGAGAACAATCCGGGCCCCAAGTACGATTGGACCAAGTTCGACTACCTCACCGAGAAGCCCAAGCTGGCGGCCATGTCGAAAATTCTGGATCCGGATAGTCCGGACTTGAAGGCCTTCAAAGCGCGCGGTGGCAAGATCATGATCGTGCACGGTTGGTCGGACGCGATGGTGTCGGCTTCCATGACCATCGATTGGTTCGAGAAAATGCAGGCTTTCATGGGTGGCAAACAGGCGACGGCCGAGTTTGCGCAGTTGTATGTCGCGCCCACGCTGTATCACGGCAGCGGCGGTCGCGGGCCGTATGTGTTCGATACGCAGACGGCGCTGGAGAAGTGGGTCGAAGAAGGCATCGTGCCTGAGCAGATCGTGCTCGAGGACGAGCCGGGTCGCGAGCCGTTCCGCACGCGGCCGTTGTATCCCTATCCGGCGGTTTCCAAGTACAAGGGCAAGGGCGATCCCAACGTCGCTGCCAGTTACAAGCGAGTCGATTGAAGATGGCAGACATTCTCGGCATCGGTATCTCTCACTATCCGCCGCTCAGTGGTCGCGATGAGGATATGGCCAATATCCTGCGTGGCCGGTTGAAGGATCCGGACGTACCGGCCGAGCACAAGGATCCGGCCAATTGGCCGGCCTTGATGCGCGAAGAATGGGGCAACGATCAAGGCGTTGCCGGCGCCGCCCGGCATCGGGCGGCGATGCGCGTCGGGTTGGCCAAGGCGCGCGCGGCGCTCGATGAGTTCAAGCCCGACGAGGTGCTGATCTGGGGCGACGATCAGTACGAGAATTTCAAGGAAGACATCATTCCGCCGTTCTGCGTGCTGGCCTACGACGACATGGAGATTCAGCCTTGGGCGCATGCGTCGGAGTCGGCCATGTTCTCCAAGACCGAGGACGAGTGGGGCGGCGGCAAGCCCAACGTCTGGCGCGAGCGTAAGGAACATTCGCTGTTGATGCGTGGCCATCGCAAGGCGGCCAAGTTCCTGACCGAACAATTGCT
>NZ_JAEUPY010000188.1 GCF_016790065.1 Steroidobacter sp. | reverse complement strand
TCGAGCCGTCGCTGCAAACGATGCTTGGGGGTGCTGTTCAACTGCGTCAAGCGATCCAGCACGAAGCTCACGTCCTGCACGAGCAGGCTGATGTCCGATTTGATCCAGCTGTCTTCCCAACGTTCTCGTAGCGGCAGCTGCCGGGCGTTTGCGGGTTGCACCATCCATTGATTGCCGTCGTTCTTATACGTGGTGCCGTCGGGGAAGCGTTCGATTTCGTTCGCTCCCGGATGACCGATGGCGACGACGATGTAGCCGTGGCTGGCCAGGAATTCGGTTTGGAAAGTGGCGCTGAAATGGGGATGCAGGCCGCCGTGGTTATAGATCAGCACTGGGAAACGCTGCGGGGCTTTTGCCACCGGCGCATCGAGTGCGGAGCGGGTTTGAACGTGAGCTCGTTCGTGGACCCAATGGTCCTTTCCGTAGAGCTGAGGACTGATTGCGTATGGCGCGAGGCGCGCCTGCTTCGATGGCGCTGCTGGATACCAGACTTGCACCATGACCTTGCGCCGGTCGCTCGGATCGGAGGTGCTTGGATCGTCGCGGGCTGCGTCGATCCAGAGCTCTTCGAAGGTTCCCGTGTCGAATGCGCCTCGCGGCTCGCCGGCCCAGGGCCCCGGCGAGGCCAACAGCCCAATGACTAAATACGAAGCAGCGAATGACCCCACAGTTGCCTCCTGACCGACGCAGCGTCGGCTCTTGCAACAATAGTGTGGTCAGCGGCGCCATTCGCCGCAGCGGCCTCAGCGCTCGTTCTTGTACACCCGGCCCTCTTTCATCACGAACGACACGTTCTTCTCATTGCCCACGCGTTCAATGTTCGTCAGCGGATTGCTGGCCATGGCAATCAAATCGGCAACCTTGCCGGCTTCGATAGTGCCCAAACTATCGCCTCTTCCCAGCTTCTTGGCAGCGCTGGTAGTCGCACTACGCAACACCCCGTCGGCGGGGATGCCAACCGACGCCAGCAAAGCGAACTCTTCGTACACGCGTTCCGGCCCGAACATGCCCAGGTCGGAGCCGAACACAATCTCGACCCCAGCCCGATAAGCATCACCGGCACTCTTGGCGGTCCTCTCGTAGAACTGCGACCCGGCGGCTTCGTCATAAACTTTGGTAGCAAGCAAGGTCGGCGTATACGCCGTACCGTGCTGCTTCATCAACGCGATGGCAGCGTCATCCAACGGACCATGCTCAATCGTGTCAGCGCCAGCGGCAATCACCATATGCAAGTACGCAGGTGTGCCAACGACATGCGCAGCGACAGTGCGATTGAGCTGATGGGCCATATCGATGATGGCCTTGATCTCCGGTTCCGACTCCACCATTGAAATCTTCGGATCCATATAGGCCAGTCCAGACTGACGCAGCTTGATCACGTCAGCACCGCGCCTCACCTCTTCGCGAACCACGCGGATGCAATCATCCACGCCGCTGCAATTGCCTCGATTGCTCACGTATTGCTCGAGATCCGTCCGCACTCTGAAATTAGGCGCATCGTAGTCACCGCCAGCAATGCTAATTTGCGGCTCGATACCGAGGATGCGCGGGCCGGCGACGATGCCCTTGTTGATGGCATCGCGCAGATCGTAAACGCTGCCTGACGGATCGCCGAGGCTGCGAATGGTGGTGAAGCCGCTCATCAACAGCGAGTTCACGGTCGGCAGCATACTCAGCACCCGTTCGGCGGGCCGGCTCATATAGGCCATGACCATTTGCGGCCCGAGCGCCGCCTTCGTATCCAAGACTGTCGTGATATGCGAGTGCATGTCGATCAACCCTGGCATCACCCAGGCATTCTTCAGATCGATCACGTCATCGCCGGCCACGAAGCCAGGGCGAACAGCCACGATCTTGCCGTTCTCGATCACGACGGATTGCTTGTCCAGCACCGGCTTGCCCGGCTCGACGATCAGATGACCGGCATGAATGACAGTAGTGCCGCCTTCCTTCTTGGCCGCGTACGCAGCAGAAAACGCCACCATGCCGAGCACCAACACACCGAACGAACGAGTAAAGAGACCACTCACGAGAGCCTCCGGAACCAAGAGTTTCAGAACGAGAAGCGAGCGCTACAGGCGATAAGCCAGCGTCAAGCCCACAGTGCGTGGCCTGGTCAGATAGCGGGCGACCTGGTCTCCGAGCTCCATCTGGGTCGTCACGCCGTGCTCGTTGGAGATGTTGTTGACGAACAGCGTGACATCCAGCTTGTCGAAGCGAACCGCAAGACGCGCGTCGAGTAGATGAAAGTCGCCTTGTTGCAGCGGTTGGCCCAGCACGCCGCTCGGCGCCTCGGAGATGTATCGATGACTGAGCAGCAACGAAGGTTCGAATGCG
>NZ_JAEUPY010000157.1 GCF_016790065.1 Steroidobacter sp. | reverse complement strand
GGCATTCGGCCGGCAATCGAGTCGGGCTTGATGGCGGCGGCCAATGCGCTTGCGGTGAATGGCGACTACCGACGTGAGCGCTTGTCACATTACGAGGCGGCTTTACGAACGAGATTCGGCGAGCGCGGCGAAGCGCCGGCGCTGTCGATGTTGCCTGCGAAGGTGCGCCTGGCACTGGCGCGAGGATTGATGCGAACACAGTGGTTCGCACGCAATGTGATCCTGGACCGCTGGTTCCTGCACGCGCAGTTGCCGGCGCTGTATTCCTAGTTGGCGCTGGCCGTCCACTTCCAATCGCGAACTTCGGGCATGTCTTCGCCGTGCTTGCGCACGTGCTCGCGATGCTCGATCAGCTTGTCTCGTAGCCGCTGACGCAGGTGACCGGCTTGCGAGCCCAGGCTCGGCACCAAATCGATGGCGGCTTCGGCGAGGTGATAGCGATCGAGATCGTTCAGCACCGTCATGTCGAACGGCGTGGTGGTCGTGCCTTCCTCCTTGTAGCCGCGCACGTGCAAGTTATCGTGGCCTTTGCGTCGATAGGTGAGGCGATGGATCAGCCACGGATAGCCATGGAACGCAAACAAGATGGGCTTATCCGTGGTGAAAATCGAATCGAACTCCTTGTCGCGCATGCCATGCGGATGTTCGCTCTCGGGCTGCAAGGTCATGAGGTTCACGACATTGACCACTCGGATGCGCAGCGACGGCAGCCATTCGCGGAGCATCGAGACGGCCGCAAGTGTTTCCAGCGTGGGCACGTCGCCGGCGCAGGCCATGACGATGTCGGGCGAGCCATTCTGGTCATTGCTGGCCCAGTCCCAGATGCCGGCGCCGGCGCTGCAATGTTTGATCGCGGCGTCCATCGACAGCCATTGATACTGCGGCTGTTTACCGGCGACCACCACGTTCACGTAGTTCCGGCTGCGCAGGCAATGGTCGGTCACGCTCAGCAAGCTATTGGCATCCGGCGGCAGATACACACGGACCACTTCCGGCTTCTTGTTGATCACGTGGTCGATGAAGCCCGGGTCCTGATGGCTGAAGCCGTTGTGGTCCTGCCGCCAGACATGCGAGGTCAGCAGATAATTCAATGATGCAATGGGCCGGCGCCAGGCGATGTGATTACAGGTCTTGAGCCACTTGGCGTGCTGATTGAACATCGAGTCGACGATATGAATGAACGCCTCATAGCAACTGAAAAAGCCGTGCCGGCCGGTCAATAGATAACCTTCCAGCCAGCCTTGGCATTGATGTTCGCTCAGCATCTCCATGACCCGGCCATCGGCGGCGACACTGCTGTCGGTGGGCTCGATGCGGGCCGCCGACATGCGCGAAGTGACTTTCAGTACTTCGTCCCAACGATTGGAGGTGAACTCGTCCGGCGAGAACAGCCGAAAGTTGGCCGAGTCCATGTTCATCTTCATCACATCGCGCAGAAACTTGCCTTGCACGCGAGTGGATTCGGCAGTGCGCGAGCCAGGCTCGGGCAATTCGACGGCGTAGTCGCGGAAGTCGGGAAGGCGCAGATCTCGCAGTATCGCGCCGCCATTGGCGTGCGGGTTGTCGCCCATGCGGCGTTTGCCGGCCGGCGCGAGTTCGCGCAACTCAGGTCGCAACTTACCTTCGGCAGTAAACAACTCTTCGGGTTTGTAGCTGCGCATCCATGTTTCGAGCAGCTGCAGGTGAGCTTTTTTCTCGGCCAGTTGCGCCAGCGGCACTTGATGCGAACGCCAGCTGTTCTCCACCGGAATGCCGTCCACTTGTTCCGGGCCGGTCCAGCCTTTGGGTGTGCGTAACACGATCATCGGCCAGCGTGGTCGCTGCCGGAAACCATTGGTGCGTGCGTCGGTCTGGATTTCGCGAATACGTTCGACGATCCGGTCCAGCGTTTTGGCCATGGCCAGATGAGTCGCGGCGATGCTGTCTTCTTCGCGAACGAAGAAAGGTTCGTAACCGTAGCCTTGCATGAGTTGCGCGAGCTCTTCCTCAGGAATGCGTGCGAGCACCGTCGGACCGGCGATTTTGTAGCCGTTCAAATGCAGGATGGGCAACACCGCGCCATCGCGCGCTGGATTTAGAAACTTGTTGGAGTGCCAGCTGGTGGCCAACGGGCCGGTCTCGGCCTCGCCGTCGCCGATCACACAAGCGACCAGCAGGTTGGGATTGTCGAACGCCGCGCCGGTCGCATGCGACAACGCGTAGCCCAGCTCACCGCCTTCGTGAATCGAACCCGGAGTCTCCGGCGCCACGTGGCTGGGAATGCCGCCGGGGAACGAGAACTGCTTGAACAGTTTGCGCAGTCCCTCTTTGTCCTCGGAAATATTGGTGTAGTACTCGCTGTAAGTGCCTTCCAAGTAGACGTTGGCCACTAGCGCCGGACCGCCATGACCGGGACCGGCGACATACAACACATCCAAATCGTACTTGCGGATGGCGCGATTCAGATGCGCGTACAGGAAGTTGAGGCCCGGCGTCGTGCCCCAGTGACCGAGCAGGCGCGGCTTGACGTGCGACAACTGCAGCGGCTGCTCGAGCAGCGGGTTGTCCATCAAATAGATCTGGCCCACGGCCAGATAGTTGGCCGCGCGCCAATAGGCGTCGAGCCGTGTCAGATAGTCAGCGCTGAGCGTGGGGTCGTTGCGATTCGCGTCGGTCATGAAACTCTCCAGGCACGCTCGATCATCCTCAGCCGTTACCCTAGCCGCTTCCTTGGGTTTCGCCGTTCAAGGTCAGATGCATCTTCACCAAATGCGCCACCGAGCGAGCCTGCATTTTTTCCATGACATTGGCACGATGGATCTCGACGGTGCGTTCGCTCAAGCCCAGGTCGATGGCAATCACTTTGTTGGCGCGACCGTCGACGACCAGGCCCATCACTTCGCGCTCACGCGGTGTGAGCGACTCGCTGCGACGTTTGAGGTCGGCATGACGCTCCACCGTCTCGCGATTCTCAGCATCCTGTTTCAGCGCGCCGTTGATACGGTCGAGCAGGTCCTGATCGCGGAACGGTTTCTGTAGAAAGTCGAACGCGCCGTCTTTCATGGCCTGTACCGCCATCGGAATGTCGCCATGACCGGTGATCAGAATGACCGGCAGCATGGAGCCGCTGCGATTGAGCTGCTGCTGCACTTCCAGGCCGCTCATTTCCGGCATGCGCACGTCCAGCACCAGACAGCCGGGCTGATTGGGGTCGAGCTTTTGCAGGAATTCGGCGGGGCGCTCGAACGGCACGGCGTTGTAGCCGACCGTCGACATCAGCACGCTCAATGCGCGGCGCATGCCATCGTCGTCGTCGACGATGTACACGGTAGGTTTTTTGCGAGGGTTTTTGATGACGCTCATGAGTCAGTTTCGATCAGGCCGTTCGAGTTAGGCAATCGCGGCCGGCACTCTAAACCAAAACTTGGCGCCACCGCCGTCGACATCGTCGCAGCCGATGGCGCCTTCGTGGGCTTCGACGATAGCGCGGCTGGAGGCCAGGCCCAAGCCGGTGCCTTGATCCTTGGTAGTAAAAAACGGTCGAAACAATTGCGCACGGGCCTCGGTCGTCAAGCCGGCGCCGTTGTCGATCACGGCCGTGGTCACGGCGTAGCGATCGCCTGTCACTTCGATGCGAACCCGCGCCGGACGTTGATCGGGGCGGCGCACTTCGAGTGAATTTTGCACGAGCGTGTAAAGCACGTGCTGAATGCGCAAGCGATCGACAGCGACTGAGGGCAATCCGTCCGCGACCGCCACTTCGAGGCGCACACCGGCGCGCCCCGCGAGCAATTCCAGCACCGGCATCAATTCAGCGAGCACCTCCGACATGGCGCAGATCGAGCGATCCACCGCGGTGTCATTGAACAATTTACGGATGCGCCGAATGCCTTGGCCGGCATTGAGTGCTTCGTTGCTGATGTGGCGCAGGACGTCCAGCGCTGCGCCGGTCATCGGCTCGGGCCGCGACAACATGCGTTCGGCGGCCTGCGCAAAGGTGGCGATGGCGCCGATGGGCTGATTCAACTCGTGCGCGAAGCCGCTGGCCATTTCTTCCAGCGCGGAGGTGCGCGCGATCTGCATCAACTGCTCGAGCAGCCGCGACGGGTCAGCAGGCATGGCGGAACTCGCGCCCGATTCGGGTGACAAGGACACAGTGGCGGGGCGGCTTTGCCATGGTTCCGGGAGTTTCATATGGGTCGCAGACTGCCGCAACCCCCGGCCCGGAACACCCGCGACTTCCACGGAAGCGACTACGCCCGCCCCGTAGAGCCACGCCTGGCGGTGGCTTCCGATCTTGTGTCGTCGGCCAAAGCGGCATAATTTGCGCGCAGTTCCCGTTAGCGCCACCGCCCGTTCAGTCGTCAAGATGGACCAGCTCAGCGATATCACTCAACACCTGCTGCGTTTCTCCCCGGATGCCTTGATCGTCGTCGATGCTGCCGGCTGCATTCGTTTCGCCAATCACACGGTGACCGAGCTGTTTGGCTACGAGCCCGAGCAATTGCTGGACAAGCCGCTCGAGACGCTGATTCCCGAGCGCCTGCGCGGCAAGCACGTCAGTCATCTCACCGGCTTTTTGAGCCGGCCCGGCAATCGTGAAATGGGTGCGCGTATCGCCGACTTGTTCGCGCGTCGCGCCGACGGCAGTGAGTTCGCGGCCGGCATTCGGCTGGCGCCGTTCAAAATCGGTGGCACGCTGTTCGTGGCCGCGGCGATTCGCGACAACACCGAGCGGCAGAAGATCAATGAAGCTCTGATCGCTGCGCGCGAAGACGCCGATCGCGCCAATCGCGCCAAGAGCCGGTTCCTGGCTACCGCCAGTCATGATTTGCGCCAGCCCATTCAGACCATCCGGTTGTTGAATGCGGCCATGCTGAAGATTTCGCGGCCCGACCTGCGGGAGTTATTGCAACAGCAAGAACGCGCCATCGAAGGCATGACGCGCATGTTGAATGCGTTGCTCGACATCAGTCGCTTGGAGTCGGGCGCCATCGAACCGCAGATCAGCAACGTACCGCTGACCGATGTACTTCATCAGCTCACCACTGAGTTCGAGTCGGTGGCACAGGCGCGGGGCATCGCATTTCGCATCGAGCCTGCGGCATTGGTGGTCTCGACCGATCGCACTTTGTTTTATCAGCTGTTACAGAACCTGGTCGGCAACGCGTTGAAGTACACCGATCAGGGCGAGGTCTCGGTGCTTTGCGCGCCCGGCAGCTCGGCACTGACGATTACGGTGAGCGATAGCGGCATCGGCATTCCGGCGGACAAGCTGGATCGAATTTTCGATGAGTACTACCAGGTCGATACCCAAGGCGCGAAACGCATGGGGGTGGGCTTGGGGTTGGCCATCGTGAAAGAAGTCGCGCGGTTGTTGGGATTCAGCGTGAGCATTACTTCGCGAGTTGGCGAAGGCACGCGGGCCACGGTGAGTATCCCGAATCAATATTTGATGGCGATGCCGGCTGGTGCTGATGTTACTAGCACGGTCGAACCTGTCGGCGGCATCACGCGGCGCTCGCGAGTGCTGCTGGTCGAAGACAACGACGGCGTGCGGTTGGCGACGGAATTGTTTTTGCGCTTCGAAGGGTTTCATGTCGAAAGCGCGGCGTCCGCGGCCGAGGCAGAGGTTTTGTTCGAACGCTTCCAGCGCGGTGATGTGATCGTTGCCGACTATCATCTGGACGGACGGAATACCGGCTTGGAGTTGCTGACTCGGCTGCGTCAGCGAATCGGTTTCGAGGTGCCGGGCGTGGTGCTCAGCGGCGACCTGCCATCAGTGTTGCGCTCGTTGCGCAGCCCCGTGCCGAATTGCCGGTTCTTGAGCAAGCCGGTTGATACCGCGGCATTGCTCGATGCGATTGATGAGTTGTCCGCAGAGGCCGGCGGCACTCTTCGCAGCGCTGCTGGTGGGACGGGCTAACGCGGTTCCGCGGGTTCGCCGGGGCTTGTCCGGACCAGTTACGCGGTTGTCCCGATACCGAGCGCTGCGCCGTGATTCGAGACTCGACTCGACGGCATGAGCTCGACTGCGAACATGGACTACATCAAACAGATTCTGGTCATCGTTGATCCGACCCGAAGGCCGGGCGACTCGAGGAGCTCGGCCGGGGAAGTCCCTCGGGACGTAGCGGAGGAGCATCCGGCAGTTACCAAAGCGGCCGTGCTCGCCGAGAAGTTCAACGCTCGGCTGGAGCTGTTCGTCTGTGACACCAAGGCGGCTCGTGACATTCGTTTGTCGTCGCATGTGCGCACTCATGCGGATGAACCGTTCCCGGTCAACACCAAAGCATTTCTGGAGCGCCTGGCCGAGCCACTGCGCGCGCGTGGCATCGATGTGACGACGGAAGTCGCGTCCGCCGATCCGCTGCACGTCGGCTTGATCGATCGGACGCGCCACACCAACGCCGATCTGGTCGTCAAAGACACGCATCATCATTCGCTCGCGCAACGAACGTTTCTTACCAATACCGACTGGCAATTGATTCGTGGCTGTCCGGTGCCGCTGCTCCTAACCAAGAGCGCGCCATGGACATCTGCGCCTCGCGTGGTAGCCGCGGTCGATCCGGGTCACGTCAACGACAAGCCGGAAATTCTGGATCATTGGATCGTCGAGCATGCCTCGCTGTTCGCTCAGAAGCTGCAGGGCGAGCTACACGTGTTACATGTTTATTTGCCGCTGGCCATCGTCGGCGCAGCGACTGTGACCGGCCCGACCATGGGCGCCTCGATCACGCCGGAAGAGTTGGCGCTGGAGGAGTCGAATCGCCGCAAGCTGGTGACAGCGCTGGTGAGCGAATACAACGTCGCGCCCGAAAACATTCATTTGGAATTGGGCGGGCCAGCGCAGATCGTGCCGATTGCAGCGTCACGCATTCACGCCGACGTAATGACGATGGGTGCGATTGCCCGCAGCGGGCTGAGACGAATCTTCGTCGGCAGCACGGCCGAGGATGTGCTCGAGCGGCTGCCGTGCGATGCGTTGATCGTGAAGCCGCCGAACTTCGGCGATCAAGTTGCGCTCTGAGTGAGCGCAACTCAAACCATTACTCGCGTCGGAGCAGCGCGCCGGCCGCGGAGTAGCCGCCGCCGAATGCAACCAGCAGCGCGTATTCGCCCGGTTCGAGCTTGTGCAGGTAACGATGCAGAGTGATGGCGACGCTGGCGCAGCCGGTGTTACCAAGCTCGCCGATGGTCAACGCCACTCGCTGCGGTTGCAGGCCGAGATCGTTGGCGACGCTGTCGATGATACGTTTGTTCGCCTGGTGCGGAATCACCAGCCGCAGGTCGCTGACCGCGAGCTTGTTACGTTCCAGCAGCAGCCGCGCCATGCCGGCCATTTCCCGGCAGGCATGCACGAAAATGTCCTTGCCATGATGCATGACCAAGCCGCCGTCCCGCGGCACCATGGTGATGCCGAACGGACCTTTGCCGCGATCGGCCAGGCCGACGGTGTGAGTGTCCAGCACTTCCAAGGACAGCTTGCCCGGTGTGTTGCCCAGAATCAGGGCAGCGGCGCCGTCGCCCCATAAGTGACCGGATTTTTCGTCGCCGTCCGAGGAGTACAGGCTGTTGTGCTCGGAGGCCACGATCAGCGCTTTGCGCGAGCGGCCCGAGGCGAAGTAGGCGGACGCCAGGTCGATGGCGTCGATGAAAGACGAGCACGCGGTCGACAAATAGATGGCGCGCGCATTGGCCAACGAGAACTCCCGCTGCAACACATGGGCGATGGTGCCGATGGTGTCCCACGGGGTGTAGGACGCGCCGATGATCAGGTCCACGTCCTCGAGCGTCGCATCGCCCGTGCGGAGCAGGTGTTTGACGGCGGCGATGGCCATCGAGTTGGCGTTCTCGCCTTCGCCGGCGCGCCGGCGCTGCCGAATGCCGGTCAGTTGCTCGAACCAGGGCGAAGGCCGGCCGGTCAGCCGCGCAAAGTAGTCGTTGTCCACGACCCTTTCCGGCACGTATTCGCCTGAGGCATGAATGAACATCGGTCGTCTCTGGACTGTCAAAACGCAGCGATCTCGGTAGGAAGGGGTAACTGGGGCCCGCGCCTCCGGCGGCCCCCACGAGGCGAGGGGCGATTATACCTTGGAGTAAGCTGCGCGGATTTCGTCCGTGAACATCTGCCCGTAACGCGCCAGTTTGGCCTGGCCCACTCCCGGGATGGTGGCAAATTCTTCCAGATTGGCCGGCGCCCGGCGCACCATTTCGCGCAGGGTGGCGTCGTGGAAAATGACGTACGGCGGCACGCCGCTACGATCCGCGACCTGCTTGCGCAAGGCTCGTAGACGGTCGAACAACGGCTGGTCGGCCACGTGCAGGTCTTCGGCCGCGCCGGCCGCTTCGGATTTGCGACGGCTCGAGGGCGGCGCCTCGGCGATATGGACCTTGCGCTCACCGCGCAACACTTCCCAGCTGAGCGCGTTGAGCGACAGCACCGGATAGCCATCCTGTGTCTCCTGGACCAGGCCTTGATGCAGCAGGGCGCGCACCACACTGCGCCACAGCTCGACGCCATGCTGTTTGCCGATGCCGTACACGCTGAGCTGCGCATGACCGTTGTCGATCAGGCGCTGCGCCTGGCTGCCGCGCAGGATGTCGATCAGATAGGCGCCGCCATATCGTTCGCGTCGTTGTGCCAGCCGCGCGATGCATGACAAAAACTGTTGAGCTTCGATGGTGCGGTCGTGGAGTTGGCGAGGATTGCGGCAGTTGTCGCAATTCCCGCACGAACCGGTGAGCACTTCGCCGAAGTATCGCAGCTGGATTCCACGGCGGCATTCGGTGGACTCGGCGTAGTTGAGCACCTGGCGCAGCTGCTGCCGGGCCAGTCGCTGCTCGTCTTCGAGCGGCGCGCCGGTGTCCGGATCGACCTTTTGCTGGATCAGGAACTCGGCGGTGCGAATGTCGGCGGCGCTGAAATACAGAATGCACTCGGCCGGGTCGCCGTCGCGACCGGCGCGGCCCGACTCCTGATAGTAGCTTTCCAGCGTGCGCGGCAGATCGTAGTGGACCACCCAGCGCACGTCGGGCTTGTTGATGCCCATGCCGAACGCGATGGTGGCGACCACGACGCGCGCGTCATCGCGGATGAAGGCCTCTTGATTGCTCCGCCGTTGCTCGGCATCGAGGCCGGCGTGATAAGGCACGGCGGCGATGCCGTCCGATTGTAATTGCAACGCCAGCTCATCGACCCGTTTGCGCGACAGGCAGTACACGATGCCCGACTCGTCCTCGCGCGCGCGTGCCAGCAACTCGTCGTACGTTTTCTTGTTCTTCGGCCGCACGCCGTAATAGAGATTCGGTCGATTGAAGCTGGCGACGTGCACCGCCGGCTCATGCAGTGCCAGCTGATTGACGATGTCCTCACGGACGCGCGGTGTCGCGGTGGCCGTGAACGCAAACAACGGAATGTTTGCATGACGCCGGCGCAGGGCGGCGAGCTGCCGATACTCCGGACGAAAATCGTGGCCCCATTCGGACACGCAATGCGCCTCGTCGACCACGAATGCGTTGACGCCGCGGCCTTCGACCAGACGGTTCAGCACGCCATCGAAAAAGTTCGGCTGCAGTAGACGTTCGGGGGCGAGATACAGAAGTTTGTATTCGCCTTTGGCCGCTCCGCGCAGCCGCGCGCTGACTTCGCTCGGCTCGAGGCTGGAGTTGATGTAAGTGGCCGCGATGCCGTTGTCCTGGAGCAGGCGCACCTGGTCCTGCATCAGCGCGATCAGCGGCGAGATGACCAGCGTGATCCCGGGCTGCAGAACTGCCGGTAACTGAAAGCACAACGACTTGCCGCCGCCGGTGGGCATGATGGCCAGCAAGTCGCGGCCGGCCAGCGCGTCGCGCACGACCGCTTCCTGGCCAGGACGGAACGTGCTGAAACCAAAGCGGCTCTTGAGCGCGGCGGCGAGATCGAGGGCGGAACCATCGGCGAGGGCGGCGGGGGGCGTCGGGACTGTCACCCCGGCATCATCGCATCCCGGTTGCGGCTTTGGCACCGGATGTGGCCGCCGAGCCCGACAATTCTTTGCCGAGCCTAAGCCGTCTTCAACTGGTAGGCTCGTGCGAACAGCAACTACAACAAGTGCATCTCGAGGGATGCATCCAAGGGGGCTTCGTGACCGACCAGCAGAAGAATGCGCGCTTCGCTCTGGCGGTGTTGTTCGGCATCAACCTGATGAATTTTTTCGACCGGCAGATCGCCGGCGCATTGGGTGAGCCGATTCGCATCGAATTCGGCCTGAACGACACGCAGCTGGGTTTCGTCGCTACGGTGTTCACCTTGGTGTACGCCGCCGTCGGCGTGCCGCTGGGGCGACTCACCGATAATTGGCTGCGCACGCGCTTGATTGCCATCGGCGTGACCTTCTGGAGCGTACTCACTGCCGCGTCCGGTCTCGCCTGGAACTACACGTCGTTCTTGTTGACGCGCGTCGGTGTCGGTATCGGCGAGGCGAGTTGCGCGCCGGCCGGGCAGTCGCTGATTGGCGATTTGTATCCGCCCGAACGTCGCGCGCGAGCTATGGCCATCTTCATGCTGGGTCTGCCGCTCGGCCTGTTCGCGGCGTACATGCTTGCCGGTGTCATCGGTCAGGCTTGGGGCTGGCGGGCGGCGTTCTTCGTGGCATGCGTGCCGGGATTGCTGTTGGCGGTGCTCGCGCTGTTTATCAAAGAGCCGCCGCGCGGCGCAGTCGAAGCTCGGACGTCGCTGGCATTGCCAGTCTCGCCGTATCGCACGGTGATGCGGATCAAGACGCTGTGGTGGATCGTGCTGTCCGGCATGCTGTTCAACTTCAACAGCTACGCGGTCAATGTGTTTCAGACGCCGTTCCTGCAACGCTTCCATGAGCTGGGGCTCAAGGATGCCAACACCATTTCGGCGGTGTCGCTGGGGTTGACCGGCGCGATCGGTTTGCTGGTCGGTGGCTGGCTCGGCGATCGCCTGCGTGTCTCGCGACCGAACGGCCGTGTACTGGTCGCCGCGTATGCGTTGCTGCTTGCCGCGCCGTGCGTATTCTTGGCACTTCAGCAGCCGAAGGGCGGCATCACGATGTTCGCGATTCTGATGGGGGCGTCGAGCGCGCTGTCGTTCGCGTATTACTCAACGGTGTATAGCGCGATTCAAGATGTCGTCGCGCCCAACCTGCGTGGCACGGCGGTGTCGTTGTACTTCTTCGCGATGTATGTGCTGGGCGCGAGCTTCGGTTCGACCGTCATGGGTGCGCTGAGCGACCACTTCGCGCATCAAGCCATGCTGACTGCCGGCGCGGCAGAAATGGAAGCAGCGTTCCGCGCCTCGGGTTTGCACAGCGCGATGTATGTGATCCCGGCGTTGATGTTGTTGTGCTCGGGGTCGCTGTTCGGCGCGTCGCGGACCATTACCGCTGACATGAAGGCGATGCAGACGCAGTCGAACTGATGAAGTTCGCCTGCGGGCGCAGGCTTATCTCGTTCCGGTCAGGCTTTCCATCATCAAGCCCGTGCCACCTTTGGACACGTGCGCGACGATGGCGGTGCGGCGATGAATCTTGGTGACCACGCCGAGATTGATGGCGAACGCCAGGTGCACCGTGGCACCTTTCTTCAACCCCAGGTTTTCGGTTTCGATGAACACACCGTTCGCGCTCAGATTGCGCGCGCGGCACAGCTTGCCGGGACGGCCGGGGACGGAAACGTAAACGGCGGTACGTGCTCTGTGACGTGTATGGAGACGTCGCTCCATGCTCAACTCCCCGAGGTTTCGACGCGCGATCATTATGCCGCGCTCCCACTCA
>NZ_JAEUPY010000155.1 GCF_016790065.1 Steroidobacter sp. | reverse complement strand
TGCCGCGCGAAATGCTCCGGCGCGGCGCCGGCCGGCACCGGCATTTCCCGCACCTCGCCCGGCACGGACAGGAACAAGCGGTTGGCATAATGAAAGATTCGGAGCGCGCCGCGTGTGCCATGCACTCGAAGGAAACTGGCGCCCGGCGTCCAGGCACCCACCGCGCCGACGAAACCTTGGCCGTGAACCCAACCGTGGCCGTGGCTGAACAGGCCTTCCCAAGGCAGGTCCGAGCTGACCGTTGATTCGTCATAAGTCAGCATGCCGAGCGCGCCACATTCGTGCTCCAGCAACGCGAACTCCGGCTCCATGGCCCGCCCGGTGTAATTGCCTCTGCCCAGCACCCGCTTGATCGGGCTGCCCAGCAGCCAGGGAAACACATCGAGCAAATGTACGCCGTGATCGAACAGCCCGAAGCCGCCACCGCCCGGCGTGCCCTCCGGGTAATGGGCAGCCGACATCGGCGCAAACTTGTCGGCGCCCGCCCCGACCACACCGCGTTCTTCGATCAAACGCACTTTGCCGATGACGCCGCTGGCGATCAGCTCGCGAGCCTGGATCACCGCCGGCAAGTAACGATACGAAGAGCCATACATGAACTGCACGCCATGGCGTTCGCAGACCTGTTTCATGGCGACCGCGTCTTCGACTCGATTGGCGATGGGCTTTTCGCAAAGAATATGCACGCCGGCGGCCGCCAGCATCTCGGTGAGCGATCTGTGCGACGCCACCGTGGACAGCACGCACGCGATCCGCGGGCGCACTTTTTTGAGCATTTCGAAACAGTCCGAAAAGCCGGGAGCCCCAATACTCTCGGACACTTGCCGCACCCGGTCGGCGCGGGGGTCGACGACGGCGACGATCTCGATTTCGGGTAGGTCGCGATACGCCGCGAGGTGGGAATCCGCCACGGCGCCGAGCCCAACGATAGCAACTGAAACTCTCATTGCGGCGAGGTTGCGGCAGCCGCGGTAAGCGGACATCCCGCCTACGGTAAAAGATATTTTCAAACCCGCGCCGCTGTGCTCAGATGGCGCGCCTCCTCAACGACGCCACCCTCAACAACGAGTTAGTGCATGACTTCGCAAGCCACCGGCCTTCGTAAACAAATAACAGCGGTGTTGACGCTCGGGTGCGCCCTGCTCGCCGTCACCGTATCCAGTAGCGCCTGGGCGCAACGCGTGGACTCGACCGTCGCCATCGGCCAGAGCAACCATGTCTGGTCCAAGACCCTGCAAGAAGAACGTCACATCCTGGTGTCGCTGCCCCAGCGCTATGCACAGAGCAACGAACGTTACCCGGTGTTGTATCTGCTGGACGCCGAAACCCAGTTCCATCACACCACCGGCATCGTGCAATTCCTGGCCAGCAACGGCCGCATTCCGGAAATGATCGTGATCGCGGTGGCCAACACCAATCGGGTGCGCGATCTGACGCCGCCCAGCACCACCGCGAAACTGAAGAAGGACGCTCCGGACGCCGGCGGCGCCGACAAGTTCCTGACCTTCCTGGCCGATGAATTGGCGCCGTGGGTGAACGCCAACTATCGCACCGAGCCGTACCGCATCCTGGCCGGCCATTCGCTCGGCGGTTTGTTCGCCGTGCATACACTGATCCACCGCCCGGATACGTTCCAGGCCTATCTCGCGGTCAGCCCGTCGTTGTGGTGGGACGAGCGAGCCAGTGTGCAAGACGCCAAGGCGCGCATGGCCGCCATCCCGGCCGGCAATCGTTACCTGCGACTCACCTGGGGCGACAACGAGAATGTGATCCGGGACTCCACCGCCGAGCTGATCGAATGGCTCAATAAGAATCCGACGCCGGGCGTGCAATGGACGCAGCGCTACTACGCCGGTGACGATCACGGCACCACGCCGCACCGTAGTCACTATGACGGCCTAGAGGAGCTATTCGCGAAATGGCGGCCGGTGTTCGAGATCGACGACGTCAAACAGAATTGGGATCTGGCCGCCGTCGAAGCTCACTACGCCAAGCTGTCTCAGCAGTATGGCTACAAGATCAAGCCCGCCGCCGAGGCCATCGACACCATCGCCAGTCAGATGGAAGAGCGGAAAGAATACGCCGCCGCATTGGAACTGCGTCGGCGTAACTTGCGTGATTATCCTTGGCTGGCCGACGTGCACGCTCAGCTGGGCAACACCCTGGTGCACCTCAACCGTTTGGAAGAGGCGCGCCGAGAGTACGACCAAGCTTTGCAGCTGCAGCTCGAACTGGACAACACCTACGGCGATCCGATCGAGGGCTACCGTCGCAATCTGAAAAAGATCAGCGACGCCGGCAAACGCTGAGTCTTATTGAGCGCTGCGGATCCAATCCTTCTCGTACAGTCGACCGTTCATCACCACACTGTCGATGGCTCGCACGTTAGCGATGTCCGCGAGAGGATTGCGATCCAGCAGCACCAGGTCCGCCAGCTTGCCGGGGCGGACACTGCCGAAATCCTGCTGCCGTCCCATGTAACGAGCAGGCGTCACGGTCGCCGCTCGCAGTGCTTGCAGCGGCGTCAGTCCGCCTTTGACCAGCCAGCCCAGCTCGTCGAGCAAGCTCGAACCCGGGAAACAATAACTATCGCCGGCATCGGTGCCGGCCAGAATGTTGACTCCGGCGCGCTGCGCCTGACCGGTCACTTCCAAACCCTTCTCAAAGAA
>NZ_JAEUPY010000134.1 GCF_016790065.1 Steroidobacter sp. | reverse complement strand
GTTACGCCGGACAACGACAAGCTGCGCGACAAGTTCGCGATGCGCCTGGCGAATTCATTGTCGTCGCACGGCCCGGCACTGCTGTCCACGATGCTCGCGCCGTCGTACTCGCTGAGTAAGTCGCTCAAACATCCCGAGCTGCTGGACTCGTTACGTTCAGCTAGCGGTTACATGCGCGTGCCACAGACTCCGCTGAACGCGGTCGGTGCCTGCGCGTCGAGCTCCATCGTGTTCTGCGAATTCGCGCCACAGATGGTGTTGGACTATCCCGGCTATCAGCGCCCACAGCTGACGCTGTGGACCGCGGCGGATGCGGCCACTCGCCCGCACTGGCAGATCCTCGATGCCTTCGGTCCGGGCGCGCTGATGACCCGGGGCAAACTGGAAACCCTCAACGCGGGTCGCAGCCCTGCGCAACAGCGCGGCATCGCCGACAGCCTGGCGCCGTTCGACATCGATGCCAATGGCACGGTGGTGGGCGAGGGCGGTTCGGGCCTGATGATCACGACGCTCGACTTCGCGCTGCGTAACTTCCTGGATATCACATCCATCATCGTGGGCTGGGGCCAGAGCGGCGAGGCCGGCGGCAAAGCGCATTTCGCGGGCGTCGGGTTCGGCGGCGAGAACGCACTGATTCACGCGCTGGAGCTGGCGTATCGCGGCCACGGCTATCGCGTGTCGGACTTCCAATATCTGGTGGCCCATGCCACCGGGACTCGGACCAATTCCAAGACCGATCTCACGACCGCCGCGAGCGCGCGCGCCATAGCAGCGGAGCGCCAAGGCATCAAAGGCGCTTTGCCCAAAGTCGCCGTGGGCACACCGAAAGCGGTGGGCGACGGCCACACCATGGGCGAGACCGGTTTGAAAGCCGTGTCGCAGGCACTGCAGTTCCTGCTCGGCCAACAAGCCGTTGGCGTGCCGACGTTGCGCCAGCTGGATCCGGATCTGGGCACGGTCGCAGAATCGTTCCAACTGCAGGCGGCGCCAGTGGCCGGCAATCTCGATGGCGGCGCGCTGTGCCCCACGCAAGGGTTCGGTGGTTACAACGGCGCCATCGCTCTGCGTTCAGCGCATGCCGAGGCCTTCGCGCGTTATTCGCCGGATCGCAAAGTGTTGTCGGCCTATCTTGAGCGTTGGCCGGAATTACGCCGCGAACGCGAACAGCGCGAGCGCCATTGGCGCCTGCGCCGTCGTAGCGCCATCGAATTGGCGCAAATGCATTGTTGGAAAGGCCTGGACTAGCCAGGCCTGCGCTCACCACCCGAGCGCTTTCACTCAGCCGGCCTTCTTGCCGGTGAACTGCCCTTCGCCCAGATCGCCCAGCTTCACGGTGCCTTTCATCGTGGCGCCATCGACGGTGCCGTTGTAGGAAACGGCCAGGTCCATGCCCCGCGCATTCACCTGGAAATTGATGGCGATTTCATTGCCGGTCACAGTGCCACTCACCGGCGTTTCGCCAAGCATGCCCTTGTACGTGCCGCTGATCTTGTTACCGTCCTGCTGCAAGCTGAAATGCGGATTGCTGGTGCCCATCTGACTTTCGACGGTCAGCTCCCACTCGCCGGCTACGTTGGCGTCGGCCGCCAAGGCGGAGGTGCTGAGCATGACGAAGGCGGAGGCGGCGAGGAGCATTCTGCGCAGGCTGTTCATTTCGAGTCCCTGAGTGATTACTTAAGATCCTTAGTGAATTGTGGGCGGCCAGCCCGAAGCAGAGCAAGGGCGCGTCAGGCCCGTTAACGATTCCTGACGATCCGCGGCGGTGGCGGGGCGTTTTGCCCTGCGGTCACGCCTGGTATGCAACAATAGCCGCGGAAAGCGACAGCGGCGGTGTGAGTGCTCGAATAAGAACCGATGTTTCGCGACTATCGTAAAATTTCGCCACGGATTTTTTGGCTGGTGACGCTGGCGGCGCTGATTGTGCTGTTGATCGTCGTGGCCGTTCCACAATGGCTGTCCAGGCAAGCGCGGTTGGAAGTTCTGCGCTTACATGTGGCCGAGATTGCGCAGATCGCGGCGAGTGTGGTCGATGGCGATCTGCACCGGCAGCTGCTGGATCCGGCGAATTACACACCCGAATTGTATGAACGCACGGTCGCGCCGTTGGTGCGCTTCCATTCCGCGGACCCCGAAATCTTTTATGTCTACACGATGGTGGAACGCGGCGGGAAAAGCTATTTCGTCGTCGACACCGCTGCCTCCAACAAACTGAAGACCACGCGCAAGCTGCGCCCGTCGGCTTATATGGAGCCGTACGAAAGCATCGACGT
Source organism: Steroidobacter sp. (assembly GCF_016790065.1). Lineage (GTDB taxonomy): Bacteria > Pseudomonadota > Gammaproteobacteria > Steroidobacterales > Steroidobacteraceae > Steroidobacter. Next base: position 20,296 of record NZ_JAEUPY010000134.1, on the reverse strand, counting down.
CGAGCCCGATCCGGATTATTTACAACGCATCGCGGCCGGCCGGACTTATGTCTATCCCTCCTTCCAGCGCGACGTCTACGGCACCTTCCTGTCGGGCCACACGCCCATCTACGACAGCCAGGGTCGCTACAGCGGCTTCGTCGGCGTCGACTTCGACATCAAGTATTACCTGGCCTTGGAATCCAGCTTTCGCGCCATCTTTTACGGCTCGGTGGCCGGCGCGATATTGATCGCGCTGCTGATCGGTTACGTGGTCGCGCGCTATCAGTATCACGTGCAGGATCGCATCGATGAGCAGTATCGGATTTCGATTCGCGACGAACTGACGCAGTTGCTGAATCGTCGCGGCGCGCTGAGATTTTCACGCGAAGCGCTGGACACGCGAGCGTCCAGTTACGCCGCCATCCTGGTCGACATCGACGATCTGAAAGGCATCAACGATGTTTACGGCCACTCGGCCGGCGATGAGTTCATCGTCAAAGTAGCCGAGACCATTCGGCACAGCGTGCGTGAAAGAGATATTTGCGCCCGTATGGGGGGCGATGAGTTCCTGATCTTCGCCGCCGGCTGCGACCTGGACGCCGCCACCGAAATCGCCCGACGCATCATCGGCAAGGTGTATGCGCACGACAGCAGTTCGGGTCGTTCGCACTTCGGCGTGTCCATCGGAATTTGCGTGGCCGCGGGTGCGGGAGCAACGTTCGAAGCGCTGTATAAGCAGGCGGATGAGGCCTTGTATAAGGCCAAGTCGGCGGGCCGAAATCGCTTTGTTATTTTCGATCCAGTGGTGGCGGCTTAGCCGGCCCGCTGCGTCTTGGTTTCCCGCATCAGGCGATGTAACACGTCGCCCAGCTCTTCGACCGTATTCGGCTTCAGTAACAAATCTCGTACGCCGGTTTTCATCACCGACTCTCGATCCTTGGCTCGCACGTAGCCGGACGTCATCACCACCGGCACTTCCGGCCGCAAGCTCAGCACCTGCGACGCAAACTCGATGCCCGACATGCTCGGCATCGACAAATCCGTGACCACTGCTTCATACGCTGCTGGATTCGAGCGGAACGCGGCCAGCGCCTCATGCGCATCGGTGAAGCCGGCCACGCGATAACCCAACCGCTGCAGCACTCGGGTCACGAGATATACAAGCGATTCCTCGTCATCGAGGTAGAGAACGCTCTGGCCTTGACCACGCAACACTTGCGCCGCGGACGGGCGGCCGGTTGCAGCCGCGTCCTGGAATAACACAACGTCTTTCGAGCTTTCTTCTTCATTGCCGCTGAACGCCAGGATTTGATTGATGATGCCGGCCGCACGGGCGCTGGCCCGCTGCACTTCGGCGAGCGACAGCTGCGCCGGATGATCGGCCGGGAGGTCATCCGCTGCGAGCCGGGCATTGCCACAGATCGCCAACAGGATGTTGTTGAAGTCGTGTGCGATCCCGCCAGCCATGGCAGCGAGCGCACGGCTCTTTTCCAGCAGCTCACGATCCCGGTCAGCTTGCAGTCGTGCGGTCACGTCGCCGGCGAATGCGATCACGCCTTCATCGACGGTGCCGCGATCCACCAGCGCCAGATGCCAATGACATTGCATCTGGCTACCGTCCTTGCGTCGAGTCTCGAGCACTACGCCGTCGGGATACTCGATGCCCGCCAGCAGACGGGGACAAATCTCATCGATGGTGGGCATGCTGGACGGCGTAGCGACCAGCTCATGAATGTGCCGGCCAATAGCTTCCGCTTCGGTAAAACCGAAAGTGGCCGCAGCCGCTGGATTCCACGCGCGCACCACATGGTGCGTGTCCCAAACGATGCACGCGAGCGGTGCCCGGTCCAGATACAGCTGCAATCGCTTGTTGATTGCTTGCAGCTGCAACACCCCGGCATCCGCATTCAAATCGTTACGGCTCGCAGGCCGGCGGCGCTTGTGCCACCACTGCGTCAACCCAAACATAACGCCCCGCTGAAATGGTTTGCTGATCGCGTCTACGCCGGACGCGCATTGCTTCGTTTGCCCCGCTCGCAACCTATCACAGCCGATGCATCGGGCGCCTTGAGCAAGTCTCTGGCCAAATGCTTAGGAGAATGGAGTAAGCGACGGGACCGGCGATGCCGGCAGGGCCTTAACGAGACCCGAATTCAGATATTCCAACGTTCGCGGCACAGGGCCAGAAACCGCGCCCCGGCTTGCGACAATGGCTGATGACGAAGGTGATAGACACCCACCTGACGTTCGATACTGGAGAACGGCAGGCCTTCGATCTGTTCCAGCTCGGGCGGTAATTCCGTCACCAGATTAGAGACATAAGTCACCGCCTTGCCCTCGGCCACCAGCGCCAGGCGCAGTTCCATATGACTGACTTCCCACACTGAGGCGAAGGCATTGCGCAGCCGATCGCCGCTGGTACGCCGCGTGGCTTCATCCAGATAGGAAGTCACCAAGGGCAGGGTGCGTAACGCCGCTTGAGGATCGCGCTTCACCGCTTCGCGGCTGGGATGCTCGCGCGCAATCATCAAACGACGCGTCTCGGCGAAACAGGAGTAGACCGTAAAGTAATCCGGCATGGTGTGCTGGAGCGGCCCGAAGCCCACCTCCCAGCGACCGTCGGAGACGCCATGCACGATCTCGCGGCTGGGCGCGACGGTGACTTTGAAACGGGTCAGCGGATTGCGCTCGGAGAACTCTTTCAACAATGCGATTCCGAAACGCGCATTGGTGGCCGGCGACATGGCCAACGACAACGTCGACAACGCGCCGCTCTTGATCTGCGCAATGTCGGCCAGCGTCTCGCGTTCTTCGTTCAGCACCGTTTCTGCGTAACGCAGCAGCCGGATGCCGGCTTCGGTCAGTTGCGGTGGATTACCTCGCCGTAACAGCACCGCGCCCAGGCGATGCTCCAGATTGGCGATGGCCTGACTCACGGCCGACTGGGATAAGTTCAATCGCTCGGCAGCGCGACTGAAGCCGCCCGCCTCGACTACGGCGTGAAAACAACGGACTTCGTTACGCTCAATTTGCATGGGTGGGATTTTCGCCGTCAGCAGTCACGAGTGCAAACCGGGTCGGGCAGGATTGCGTGGTCGATCCTCGGTCAAGATGTGAAGTTGCTGGCAGTGCCGAGTGCGATGGACCCGGCGTTCATCGAACAAACCGGTAAGCAACGGCGACCCCCGACTGCACGCGAGATCGCTTAAAGCAGGTGCGCGCACTTGTCATGTTATGCACAGGCTAGCTATAGTGCAGACACTCGATTCAAGTGACTAACCCGCACGTGTCCCATTCTTCCTCCCCCATCGCCGTGATCACTAACCTGATCAACGTCGTAGTACCGGTCGTAGCCATCAGTTACGCGCCGTAGGGGAACAATTAAATTACGAATTCACAACCCCCGTCGGCGCAAAGCCGGCGGGGGTTTTTCGTTTATAGCGCCGGTTTGCGTAGGGGGTTCCAAAAACAGGAGCCCACATGATCGCGCTACAACCGGCCGCTGCACCGAAACGTAACGGTGCCGACCTCATCATCCACCTGCTGGAACGCCAGGGCGTGGACCTCGTCGCCGGTATTCCTGGCGGTGCACTGCTGCCACTTTATGCAGCGCTGGGTCGCTCTACCGCGATTCGCCACATCCTGGCGCGGCATGAACAAGCTGCAGGCTTCATCGCTCAAGGCATGGCGCGTATCACGGGCAAAGCCGGTGTGTGTTTCGCAACGTCCGGCCCCGGTGTCACCAACGTGGTGACCGCGTTGGCCGATGCCAAGCTCGATTCCATTCCCCTGGTGTGTATCGCCGGCCAAGTGCCGCAGGCCTTGATCGGCACCGACGCGTTTCAAGAAGTGCCCACCGTCGACATGGTGAAGCCAATCACCAAGGCCACCTTCTTCGTGCGCAGCGCCCGCGAGCTGTGGCACGTGATTCCGGAAGCATTTCGCGTCGCTGAAGGCGGACGCCCGGGGCCGGTGCTGATCGACGTGCCCAAGGACGTTCAGCTGCAGCTCGCTGATGACGAGCCACACAGCCCAACGCCGAAGCACACGCACGCGTCGATTTCCATGCTCGATACCAGTCAGCACTTCGAGCTGGCCGCTCAGATGATTCACGCTGCTCAACGGCCTGTGCTCTATGTTGGCGGCGGCATCGTCAAAGCTCGCGCGCACCAAGCGATTCGCGAGCTGGCTGAACGCGCTGGCATGCCGGTGACGACGACTTTGATGGCGCTGGGCGCGCTGCCGGCCGGACATGCGCTCGACATCGGCATGCTCGGAATGCATGGCGCCCGATACACCAACCTCATCATCGACGAATGTGACTTGTTGATCGCCATCGGCGCGCGCTTCGACGATCGCGCCACCGGCGACCCCAAGAAGTTCGCGCCGCACGCCCGGATCGTGCACATCGACATCGACCCGCGTGAGTTCGGCAAGATCAAAGCGGCCGACGTGTCGATCTGCGCCGACGCTGGCGTTGCGACGCGTGAGTTGCTCAAGCGCGTGCCTGCCACTCAGCGCTCGCTCTGGCTGTCGCGAGTGAATCAGCTGAAGCATGGCCATCCTTTGCAGACCCCCGGTATTCACCAGGTGTGTTCGCCTTACGGCATCGTGCAGGCCGTGGGCGCCCTCGCACCCGATGACGCGATTGTGACCACCGACGTCGGTCAGCATCAAATGTGGGTGGCACAACGCTTCCCGTTCGCACGGCCGGATCGCTGGCTCACGTCGGGCGGTCTGGGCACGATGGGTTTCGGTTTGCCGGCCGCCATCGGCGCCGCGCTGGCCGAACCCGAAGCAACCACGCTGTGCTTCACAGGCGACGGCAGCCTGCTGATGAATGTGCAGGAACTGGCCACGCTGGCCGAGCTCGATTTGAATGTGAAAATCGTGCTGCTCGATAATGCCGCGCTCGGGTTGGTCAGGCAGCAGCAGGAATTGTTTTATCAGCAGCGCTTCGTGGCGTCGCTGTATTCGCAACCCAGCTGCTTCGTCGCCATCGCGCAAGCTTTCGGTATCCCGTCGTTCGATCTGGGCGAGGAGTCCGATCCGCATGCCGCACTTTCGCGCGCACTCAGTGCGAAAGGCCCGGTGTTGATTCGAGTGCCGATTGCCGCCACTCAACACGTGCTGCCCATGGTGGCGCCGGGTGCCGCCAATACCGAGGCGCTCGACCACGCACGCGAACTTGCAGAGGAATCGATATGACCGAGCCCGCTCCCCTGGCACCGCCCATCGCCTGGGCCGACTTCGAGAAAGTAGAACTGCGCGCCGGCACCATCCTGGAAGTGATGGAGTTCCCCGAGGCGCGCAAGCCGGCCTGGAAACTGCGCATCGATTTCGGCCCGCAGATCGGCGAACGCGTTTCCAGTGCGCAGATCGTCGCGCTGTACGGCAAGGAAGATCTGGTGGGCCAGCAAGTGATGGCAGTGGTGAACTTTCCGCCTAAAAAAATCGGCCCGTTCCGCTCCGAGGTATTGGTCACCGGATTCCACGATGAGGAAGGCCGCGTGGTGCTGGTACGCCCGGAACGGCGCGTGCCGAATGGAGCAAAGCTGCTGTAATGTGCGCCTCTGGCGCGGACAGAGCTCGAGACGATGCAGTTTTCCGAGATTTTGAGTTCGATCGATCAGGTCGGCGACGATTTCCAAGCCACGGTGACCGACAATTGGCTACAGGGTCGCGCCACTTTCGGCGGACTGGTAGCCGCGGTGGGCAACGAAGCCATGCGCAAGCTGGTGCCACGCGACCGGCCGCTACGTTCGTTACAAACCACGTTCGTTGGCCCAGCCGGCGCCGGCATTTGGCGCTTGCGTGCACGAGTGTTGCGAGTGGGCCGAGCCGTGACCTTGGCTCAATGTGAAGTATTGGATGGCGACCAGGTCGTGGCCCTGCAAGTCGGCGTCTATGGCATGGACCGCGAGTCAGCGGTGCTCGTCAAACCAGCAGCCGTCGAGCCGCCGAGAAAGGTCGAGGACATCAACGAGATTCGTTATTCGCCCGACCGCTTTCCCGCGTTCGTGCAGCACTTCGCCTTGCGCTACGCCATGGGCGCGAAGCCGTTTACCAGCACGCACTCGCCGACCAAGGTGTTCATTCGCCATCGCGATCCCGCGCCGCTGACCGAGTCGGCCATCGTCGGGTTGGTGGATTGCATCCCTACGCCGGCGCTGTCCATGTACAAAGCGCCTGCGCCCGGCAGCTCACTGGTGTGGATGCTGGAGTTTTTCGAACACGATTTGGAGTTCGCACCGGACGCCTGGTGGCGCATCGATAGCGACATCGATGCGGCAACCAGCGGCTACGTGAATCAAACCGGGCTACTGCACGATCCGAACGGCCGGCCCGTGGCGCTGTCGCGCCAGCTGTTCGCGATCTTCGGCTAGCAGCTGCGGGTCAGGACACCCGCACCAGCTTGGTCACATCCAGAATGCCGTTGATGATGAACTGCACGCCGATGCAGACCAACAGGAAGCCCATGATGCGCGCCATGGCGTTCATGCCGGCGACACCCAACACCTTCGACAGCTTGGTCGCTGCACGCAGTGTGATGTAAGAGATCACGCCGACCACCGCGATTCCGAGCGCGATCAGAATGTGGCCGACCACGATGTGCTCGCTCTGCTGAGCCGAGGCCGACATACCGATCACCACGGCGATCGAACCCGGGCCGCTCAAGCCGGGCATGGCGAGCGGCGTGAACGACACATCGGGCTTGGAGGCCGCTTCCATCTGTTCCTGCCGCGACATGGCCGCGGTCTCGGGGAACAGCATGCGAAAGCCCAAGTAGCTCACGATCATGCCGCCGGCGATGCGCAGGCCGGGAATGGAAATACCAAAGAAGTTCATGATCAGGCCGCCCGCCACCAGGAACGAGGCGAGAATGAAAAACATGTAGATACAGGCACGCCGGATCTGCTCGGTGCGCTCATGCTCGCTCAGGTTGGCGGTGATGGTGACCACCATGCCCACGGCCGACAATGGATTGACGATGGGCAACAGCGCGCCAATCGTGCTCAAGACGTATGTGATGCCTTCGGCAAACCAATTCATGCGGCGACCCAAGTGACGGGAGCGACTTTGTACCCCAATCCGCGGCGCTTCACGTGGCCTTTTTGCGTTTGATCACCTGCGGTTTGCACAGACGCTCGAAGCCGCTGGCAATGAACGGCGCCATGCGCTCGCCGATGGCTTGGAAGTCGCTGGACTTGCACAGTCCTTCGGACAGCCGGTCGATACGGCCGGTCTGCGACAAGGTCAATGTCAACGCGCCCGAGAGGAAGTGATAGCTCCAGTACAGCTCCTGTTCGCTCACCCCCGGCATGGCCTTGCGAAGCGCATCGATCAAGTGATGAATCACGTTGTCGAAGGCACGGCCCATGGTCTCGCCGCCCCAGGCAGGCGTGTTGTTCACCTGGGCGATCAAGGCAAAGTAGTTGTGCCAGCGCTGATCGCCGGTCGCGGCCCGTTGCAGGATGGGCTGCAAGAACGCATTGATCACACCTTCCACGGTGACGTCGTTGCCGGCCTCACGCACATAGGCGTCGATCGCATCGCTGCGATCCTTGTTGATGATCTCGGCGCGACGCTCGAACACCGCATCGAACAGGCCACGCTTGGTCTTGAAGTAATAATGCAAAAGCGCGGTGTCGACCTTCGCTTCCTGCGCCACTTCACGCACCGTCACGCCCCAGAAGCCATGGCGTGAAAAATGATCTTCCGCTGCGTCGAGGATCCGCTCCCGCATATCGGGCGCGGTGTCGTTTTTTAACGGCCGTCCCCGACGAACCTTGCGGCGCTTGGTGCTCATAGTTTTTGTCATAGGTGAAAACCGTAGCAGCATACCCGGTTAGCGGGTGTTTGCTCCATGACGGTGCGTACGGCAAGTATTCATCATTTGCTGAATAATTGACACCGGCCGCGCGGGTAGGCAATCTGGCCATTAATCATCAACTGATGAATAAATTTTTCAGGCCCAAGTCACACGGGCTAGTTAGGGGGAACAGCATGAGTGCCTATGCTTCTTGCGGCGCATTGCGCCTGTCGATTGCCGCCATTCTCGCCACGCAGTTGCCAATGCCGGCCGCTGCTCAAGCCAGTAACGAGGAATCCGCCAGCATCGAAAGCGTGACGGTCACCGCCCGGCGTCGCGAAGAGAGCTTGCAGGACGTACCGGTCGCGATCTCGGCATTGACCGCCGATCAGTTGCAGACTCAAAACGTCCGCACGCTCGAGGACATGACTGCCTTCGCGCCCAACATCAAGATCAACGCCGGTCGCGCCACCAGCAGCACCATCAACGCGTATATCCGCGGCGTCGGCCAGAACGATCCGCTGTGGGGCTTCGAACCCGGCGTCGGTATTTATATCGACGACGTTTACATCGCCCGCCCGCAAGGCGCGCTGCTGGATGTTTATGACGTGGAACGCATCGAAGTGCTGCGCGGTCCGCAAGGCACGCTGTACGGCAAGAACACCATCGCCGGCGCCATTAAATACGTCACCCGCGATATCGCCACCGACAGCCCGACGCTCAATGTTTCTGCCACCGGCGGCAGCTTCAATCAGCGCGAAATCAAAGTCGGCGGCTCGATCCCGGTGGTCGACGAACATATTTTCCTGGGCGCCGCGGTAGCGTACTTGCGACGTGACGGCTACGGCGAAATCGTCGATGACGGCCGGGCTCGTGCATTCAACCGCGTCGGTCAGGATGTTTCAGATAAGGACGTGCTCGCGGCACGCGCCAATGCGACCTTCGTGTGGGGCGACAGCTCTCGCCTGCGCATCCTCGCCGATACCGTGCAGGACAATTCCAACGCCGCCGGCGGACAGCGCCTGAACGATCTCACCATCGCTGCTGGATCGGCCGCGGGTACCTATCCGCGCTTGAACGATCGTTGGGATCAGCGCACCGACATGCCGGTGGATCGCGACCGCTTCATCAACAAAGGCGTCGCCGCCACCTACACTCAATCGCTCACCGATTCGCTGGATTTGAAGATCGTCGGCGCGTATCGCGAAGGCGAGGGTCGACAGTTCATCGACTTCGACGAACTGAACGCCAACCTGTTCCAAGTGCCGGCGCGTTACAGCGACGAACAAACCAGCGGCGAAGTGCAGCTCACGTACACCAGCGATTTGGTCAAAGGGGTGGCCGGTGTTTATTACTTCACCGGTAATGCCGAAGGTGCGTTCGACGCGTCGCTCGGCTCGCTCGGCCTGACCTCGCTGACCAAGGGCAGCGTCGACACTGACAGCGTCGCTGTTTATTTCGACACCACCTGGGCGCTCACCGATCGCTTGAACTTGAACGTCGGCGCGCGCTGGAACCAGGATGACAAGGATGCGCGAGTATTCGTTGCTCAGTATCTGGGCGTGCTGGCACCGGGCTCGACGTTGTTCGATGAGCGCAATGTCCCGGCCGGCTTCACTCTGCGTGCCGTGCAAAGCAACTACACCAATGACCGCAGCTTCTCGAACGTGTCGCCGCGCTTGGGCATGGACTTCAAGCTCAAGGACGATTTGATGCTGTATTTCAGCTACGCCGAAGGCTTCAAGAGCGGCGGCTTCGACATGCGCGGCAACCAGCTCGCCAATCCAAACACTTCCAACGGCTATGACGCCGAGACCGCGGACAATTTCGAAGTCGGTATGAAGTCGGCTTGGTTCGACGACACCTTGCAGCTGAATCTCACCGCCTTCTATACACCGTACAAGGACATCCAGATCACCACGCAAGAGTTTGTCGTGGTCGCTGGCAGTCCTACCAATGCCACCGCCGTGCTCAACGCCGGCAAGCAAGTGAACCAAGGTGTGGAGTTGGAAACCGTGTGGCGACCGTTGTCGGCGCTCACGCTGGTGGCCAACGTCGGTTACTTGGATGCGGAGTTCAAGGAGTTCTTCACGGGGTGCACGCCGCCGGCGTCCGGCTGTCGCGTGGATTTGAGCGGTTTCAACCAGCCCATCAATTCGCCTGACTGGACCACGTTCCTGGGCGCGACTTATGAATGGTCGGCCGGTACCGGCGACATGAGTTTGCATGCCGGCTACCAGTATCGCAGCGCGACCAAGATCGCCAATACCACCGCCAGCATCACCGATCAGGATGCCTATGACATCGTCGATCTGGGTGTGGCCTACACCACGGCCAACAAGAACTGGCGGTTCGCGGTCGAAGGTAAAAACATTCTGGATGAAGAGTATCGAGTCGCCGGCTACGACTTCGGCGCCACCGGCGCGACTGGTGGCTTCAGCCAGATCGGGTTCTACGGCCCGCCGCGGACTTTCGCAGTGACAGCGACCTATAGGTACTGATGCGATCGCTGCAGGTGTCGTGACGCGCCCTAACGGCAAAGTCACGACACCTGCAAAGCTGCTTTACTTGGCCATGGCTTCCAAACATCGCATCCTGATTACCGGCGCCGCCAGCGGCATTGGCCTGGCACTGACCGAACACTTCGCGGCCGCTGGCCATTCGGTCATTGCTTGTGACTTGCAGCAGGATGCGCTGGCTGCGCTGGCAAAGCAGTTTCCCCAGGTACGAACGTTGGCGTTCGATCTGTCGGATGCGAAGCAAATCGATGCAGCGTTTGCTTCTCTGGGAGCGGAGACGCCGGACGTGTTGATCAACAACGCCGGCTTGCAATTCGTTTCGCCGTTGGAAGAGTTCCCGCCGGAGAAATGGCAGTTGTTGATTGCTGTGATGCTGACGGGTACGGCTTTGTTGACGCGAGCTGCGATGCCGTCCATGCGCCGTCGTAACTTCGGGCGCATCGTGAACATCGGGTCGATTCATGCGTTGATCGCGTCGCCGTTCAAGAGTGCGTATGTCGCGGCCAAGCATGGTCTGATCGGGTTCAGCAAGACGATTGCGTTGGAGACTCACGATGCCGACATCACCATCAACACGGTGTGTCCTGGCTATGTGAAGACGCCTTTGGTGGAAGCGCAGATCGCCTCGCTCGCCAAGACGCATCACATGACGGAACAGCAAGTGGTCGATGAGATCATGCTCAAACCCATGCCCAAGCGGCAGTTCATCACTACCGAAGAACTGGTCGGCAGCGTCGAGTTCCTGCTCAGCCCCGCCGCCCGTAACATCACCGCTCAGACTCTGGTGCTGGACGGCGGCTGGACCGCTCAATAACTGCCAGCAGTCCATCGGCGCCGATAGAATGCGCCGATGTCTCGCAGCTACAAGATCACTCTGCTGATCGCCCTGTACACCGCACAGGGCCTGCCTCTGGGCTTTTTCTCGCTGGCCTTGCCCATCCTGCTGCGTGAGGCGGGGCATTCGCTGACCACCGGGGCGCTGAGTAGCCTCGCACTCACTGCACCCTGGCTGCTCAAATTCCTCTGGGCCTCGTACCTGGACCACACCGGCACACGACGACGCTGGCTGATCGGCCTGCAGCTGGCATCGATCTGCGCGGCGCTGGCACTAACTCAGGCGAATCCTAGTGAAGGTCTGACTCCGCTGTTCATCGCCGGATTCATCTTCAGCACGATAGCCGCCTCGCAGGACGTCATCACCGACGGTCTGGCCGTCCGCATGCTCGACGCCAAAGAGCGGGGCCTGGCGAATGCAATCCAAGTAGGCGCGTATCGCTTCGGCATGATCCTAGGCGGTGGCGCACTGCTGCTGATCTTCTCTCGCACCAATTGGGAAGTGACATTCCTCTGCATGGCCGGCCTGCTGACACTGACCCTGCTGCCGGCATTGGCGCTGCAAGACCCACCCGCCGAATCGACCGATCCAAAATTCCAAGGCTGGTATCTGCTCATCGGCTGGTTCCGGCGTCTGCTGTCGCCGGGCATCCTGCGCTTCGCCCTGGTCATCGTGCTGTATCGCTTCGGCGATCAAATGGTCGCCACACTCCTGGGTCCGTTTCTATTCGACCAAGGCATGGACAAGGAAGGCATCGCGCTGCTGAAAGGCACCGTCGGTTCCGCCACCAGTTTATTCGGCGCAGTTCTCGGTGGCTGGCTAGCCTTCAGTGCGGGCCGTCGCACGGCCATCCTGACCAGCGGCATCGCACAGGCTGCGTCGTACACGCTCTACATCGTCGCGGCGTTGGGAATGGGCGGCATCTCGCTGCTGTGGGTCGCAACCATTTTCGAAGGCATCATCGGCACGATGGCCACCGTCGCACTGTTCACCTTGATGATGGACGCCTCGGATCCGGAGCACGCCGGCACCGACTACACCTTGTTCGCCAGCCTGGTGGTGTTGATGGGCCCGATCGGCAATCTGTCAGGCGCATTCGTCGCGGACAAAGTCGGGTATATGCCAACCTTCACGATCGGAACGATCCTGGCGCTGCTCGGCACACTGATCGTCGTCCGCATGCTAGATAACAAACCAGTGCCGGCCCGCATCGCAGCCGTGTGGCAGCGAGCGCCTAGCCGGGCAACTCGATAGTAAAGGTCGAGCCTTCACCGAGTTTGCTGTGGGCGAACACGCGCCCGCCGAGTCGTTCGATGGCCTTGCGCACCAGCGCCAACCCGATGCCGGTGCCGGGATATTGATCGTCCCGATGCAGGCGCTGGAATAGCTTGAAGATGTGATCGTGATACTGCATCTCGAAACCGATGCCATTGTCGGTGACGGCCAGTAACACGCCGGCGTCCTTGCGACGACAGACCACCGCGATGCGCGGCGTCGGTGTATCACGCGTGTACTTCAACGCGTTCTCGACCAAGTTACGCAACGCCAACGCCAAACCGCTGGCATCGACCCGCACCGTCATCGGCTCGACCACCACCGTCATGACGATGCCGCGGCGTTGAATCTCGTCCTGATACGGACTCAGCACCTGATCGACCAGCGAAGGTACGCTCACCACGCTCGCCTGCATGCCTCGCCGATCGATGTGCGAGTACGACAGCAGATCGTCGATCAACGTGGCCATTTTCACCGAGCCATTGCGAATCCGCGCCAGATGCTCACGAGCACGCTCGGTCAACTGGCCCTGCATTTCCTGTTCGAACAGATGCGCAAAGCCGTTGATGGCCCGCAGCGGCGCCTTCAAATCATGAGCCACTGCGTAGGAGAAGCCTTCGAGCTCGTCGTAAGCGCGCTTGAGTTCGGTGGTGCGCTCGCCGACGCGCTGTTCCAAAGCCGTGGTCAGGTCGCGATAGCGCGCTTCGCTATGACGCAACTCGCCATTCGCATCCTGTAGTTGTTGATTGGTAGTGATCAGCTGATAGGTCAGCTGCTGCGACTCTTTCTGCAGCCAGGCTTCACGCGCCCCGAGGATGATGGCGAACAGAATGAACAACGTGGCCGACAGCCAAATCACGCGAGGCGTGAAGGTCGCACTGCTGCTGAGCGCGACGGCAACCATGATGACGATCAACAACGCCGGCATCACCGCTTCCAGCCAACGCTCGCGAGCCTGCATCTTCAGCGTGATGTCGCCGTGTTCGCGCTTGCTCAGCCACGCTTGTTCGTAAGCCGCGGCGGCCACCAGCCCGAACATCAGCAGCCAGCTGACGTTGACCACGTCATCCGGCAAATAGCTTTCGGTCAGCAGCGCGTGCGCATAGGTGAAGTTGGAAATGGCATAAATGCAGGTCGCGACCACCAGCAACAACATGGGCGCCCACGACGAGCCCCAACGGAACGTCCACAACGCACTCAACGTGGCCAGAAAGGTTCCGGCGACCAGCACCGTATGGGCCACGCCGACCCACAAGAACAGCGGCGTGACGCTGGGATTTTGCAGCGCCGGCTCCAACATGCCGAGCACCACCGTAACTGCCAAGCAGCAAGTCACCAACCCGAGATTGCCGGCATGCTTCAGAGTAAATCGTTCGCGGTTACGGGCCTCGGGCAATTGCATCACGCCGACCACGATCAACACCGCAAAGCCGGCATAGAAGATCTGGTTCAGACTCGGAAACGGCTGTACCACGCCGACGATCAGGTGCACATAGTTCCAATGCAATTGGCCCACCAGCCAACTGGCGCAGGCGATGGCAATGGTGCGCCAGGCCCGGCGTCGCTCCGGCTCGACCTGTCGTGAAGTGTGAAAGCAAAAGTAAGCCGCAGCTGCAGCAGCCACCGTCCAGGCGATGTCGTTGATCCACATCTGCACGGCATTGTTGGCCACATAGATGGCGATGCCATACACGATCAACCCGGCCAGCCACGCATACACCAGCCCCCAACGCGGGCGAGTGGTCTCGATCTCAGCGGTGATTTTGTCTGCCTCGGCTGCCATCCGCCGTAGTATGCCTGCTCAGGTGAGCTTGATGCGCTCCTCACCGCAACGTTGGCAACGTTCGGTGCTCACCAGACGGCCTTGTTTGACGTCGAAGCGACGGCCGGCCAGCAGCTGCCACTTATGAAATCCCGAGGTGCACAGCGTTTTGCCCTCGGCGCGCCGTTGCTTGGCTTTTTTTAGATTGATGACATTGGACATGGTCGCGGTCGGCGCTCACTGTTGAGTGCTCAGTGGGTCATTGCATAGATCACCACGTTGACACCGACCATGTAGGAGCGCGTGGAAAAAGTCTCGAAGTACCAGTCTCCGTAGGCCTCGCGTTCCCAGCCGTCGCCGACATCGGTGTTGTGGGTGGCGAGCACCATGATACGGCCATCGTCATCCAGCCAGGCACGCATTTGCGGCGTGTCGAGCGAGCCAGCCGGAAACTTGTGGGCACCCGGCGATTCGGCGGTGCTACCCCCTGGGCTGGCGAACGGCAGCGCCGGAATTTGCGGCATTTCATGCAGATCGAAGACGGTGTGGAAGATGGGATGGTCGGGCGTGAGCACTCGCCATTCTCGATTCGGCAGCACCGTACGCATCACGTTGGCGAACTGCTGCCACTCGGCATCGCCCCAGAAGTCATCGACCCAGACGAAGCCGCCGCGCGACAGATAGTTTTCGAACGCCCGGCGCTCGTCCTCGGTGATGACCATGTAGCCCGGGTCGGACATGTACAGCATCGGAAAGTCGCCGAGATCGGGCGCGGTCAACAGACGGCTGGCGGCTCGGGGCGTGACGCTGATGCGGGTCAAGTTACCGAGCCGATGACTGAAGTTGTCGTCGCCTTCGGGAAAGTCGGTTTCCCAACGCGCCCACACGCGGCCGTCATAAGCGTAATAGGCCTCGCCCATGCCACCTTCGCTGTCGTAGATGGCGCGGACCATGTTGAGGCGCGATAGATCGGCTGGCGCCGACGAGCGCCCGCCGTCGCCGGTGATTAGATTAGAACTGGCGAGCGCGGCCAGCGTCGCGAACACGGCGCTGGCGGTGAGTAACGAGTGTGCGACCCAGCTCCTCATGATCGGCGCCTGCGACTGTCACTGGTTAGCGGTTCCCCAATCGACGGTAGTACTCGGCTACGGCTTCGCGATATCGCGGCGAGTCGGGCGAGGGCAACGTTGCATGCGCTGGTGTTTCGCCTCGTGCACGAGCCGCGGCATTCAAAGCAGTGAGTTCGATTTGGTCGATGACCTTCAGCAAGGCGTCGCCCTGTTCGGCCATGGGATCGCCGTTCAAGCGTCGCAGTTGATTGGCGTGGCGACGCAGAGCGTCCAGCTCGGCCTGAGTCAGTTCGCCGCCGGTCATGCGATTGGTGAGATCGCGAATGCGTTGGCTGATGGCGCTGGTCTGTCGGGCCAGCGAACCCTGGCCGTCTTCCAGCGTGTTGAGACCGCGAGTAGGAAGGATCGGATTCCAGGCGGACAGGCCGTTCTGTGCTCCTTCGCTGCCGCCGCGAGAACTTTGGCCTTGCGAGTTACCACGTTGCGCCGAGCCCGGCGCGCCGCTGCTGCCATTGGCCTGTTGGCCTTGGCTGTTGTCGCCGCCTTGCTGGCCTTGACCCTGTTTACCTTGCCCTTGCTGGCCACCGGCATTCTCTGCATCACGTTGGGCGCTGCGAACAGCACGGCGCAGCTCTGCGACTTGGGCCAGCAAATCTTCCGGTGTCGCTGAATCTCGCTTCTGTGTTCGCTCTGTTGAAGCCTGCGTCGCAGCTTCACGCAGATCATGCTCGAGCGACTCCAACGCATCGGAAATCAATCCTTCCCTCGGCGCGGCTTCACGGGCGCGCCCGTAGTAAATCTCGGCAGCGCTGCGATTGAGTCGATACATGACATCCGACCCTTCGATATCCCGCACGATCTCACTCAACCGCTGCGTCGTCTTGGGCGTCTTGGCTCGATGCTCATGCACAGCCCCTCGCATATCGCCTTGAAGCGTCGACAGGTCGCTGGCCATGCGTTGCTTGGCCTCGACCAACTCCTTGACGCTCTTCTGACTCAACCCACCGCGGCCGCTGGAACGAAACGCCGAGTCGCTGCCCTGCGAAAGCGACTTGTACAACTCACTCTCGATGCGCCGCTGATCGTCCAACATCTCACCGCTACGATCGGCGAACTGTTCGAGCGCTTCGTCCAGTCGCGACGCTTCCGGCTTATCGATCTGCCGCAACGCCTGGCGAAGATTCTTGCCAGCTTCCCGCGCCGAGTCCGAACCCTTAGCGCCGCTTTCATCGTTACCGGACTGATTGGCGGCCCGCATGTTGTCCAGCGCTTCGTTGACCGACTTCAACGCCTGCTCGACTTGCGAGCGCTCCTGGCTGTTACCACTGCTGGCGCCTTGTTGGCCGCGCCCGCCGGAGCTGGAACCACTTTGACCTTGCTTGGACGAATTACTGGCCTGCTGCTGTTGCGACGAACCTTGTTGTTGCTGCTGGCGATTCAATTCATTCAGCCGACGCCGCAAATCTTCCGCCTCACGCCGCAGCTGTTCCTGCTGCCAACGCTGCTCCTGCTGGGCCTGCGCGGTGCGTTGTTGCTGAGCGAGCTTCTCCTGTCGCTCCGCCAGTTCCTTGAGCTTACGAATCGCCTCGCTCAACTCCTGCTGACTGTTCTGCTGCGACAGTTGCGATTCGCTTTCGTACTGGCTTTTTTCGACGTCCATCTCCAGCTCGAACATTTCGCTGAAGTTGCGCGCGTTCTGCGAGCCTTCGCCGCCGCCTTCCTGTTGCATGGAGACCTGAACTTCACGGAACGCCGCTTCAGCGCGCAACAGCTGTTGCAAAGCCTGCTGTTCCGGCGCCACCGCTTCCTTCAGACGAAAAGCGGACAAGTGCCCGGCCGCTGGCTCCATCAAGCCCGCGGCACGCTCCAGACTCTCGACGAACGTTTTGACGCGCTCATCGGCGGCGATGTCCATGCGCGCTCGAGTTCTTTGCGCCAGCGTACGAGCTTGCTGTGAAAGAGTGTTCTGGAAGTCCGCCAACATGCGCGCGCTGTCTTCCAACTGTTCGCGCGAACGAGCATTGCGTTCATCGCTTCGTTGCAGATTCCAAGTCGCCAGTAAGATCTCGCGTTGCCGTTCGGAGATGGCGCCTTGTTCGTCAGCCATGCCACCGCCGCCACCCCCGCCACCGCTTTGACCTTGTTTGAAGGTACGCTCGAACGGCTGCACTTGGACCATGAACAGATCGGTCTGCACGGTCTGTTTGCGATCCTTGGCGACGGCGTAATACGACACCAGATCGCCGGGCGAGAGTCGCTGTGCTTCGGTAGCGGTGGCGCCCAGCTCTTCCATGCTCAGCATGGATTCGTTTTCGCTGCGGCGCTTGTTGCCGTCCACCGGCAGCTTTTTCCACTCGCCGCCGTTCACCGAGTAATGCAACGAAACGTCGCGTAACTTGAAGTCGTCTTCGGCCTGGATGTGGACCGGCACTTCTTCGATGCTGGTGGCGCGCCAGTCACGACCGGGTTTGCGAATCTCGATGGTCGGCTTTTCGTCGGCCACGATTTCGATGGTGTATTCGTCGCTCAACGCCACGAACTCATCCGCGACTCGGGCGCCGATTTGGTATGAACCGGGCTCAGCCACAGCAATGCTGCCGACGCTGGCGGGGCCTTCCCGGCTCATCTCCTGACTGACGCCATCGACGATCAGTGCCGGCGCATCGAGTGGCGCATCCGCGAACACTTCGACTTTGACGTCGGTGCCGGCGACCGCACGGATGTCGCGCGACTCCTCGTTAGTCTGCGAATTCAGGCCGGTCCAATCGGGATAGGACTAAGTCAGTAGAACGCGTTCGATACGCGGCAGATCCACGACACCAAAGCTGTCTTCGACGCTCTTGATGCAGTCAGCTTCGACGTAATACGTCAGTGGCCCGCGCACGGCGTACAGTTTGAAATCGAACTGGCCGGGCTCAGTGGCCCGCATCGGCGCCGCTTCCCATTTCTCCTGATCGGCGAAACGCACGAATACCTGCGTCTGCTCAGGCCGGAAACCGTCGACGTTGGCGCTGATGGCAACGTCGCTATTGCGCCGGACAGTGGCATTGCCCGGCTGCACATCGATGCGCTTGATGGTGATGGCTTCGCGCGGCAGCTCGGCACCCAGCAATAAATGACGACTACCGAAGCCCCAGTACGAAGGCCCGACACTCAGTAACAGCGCGAGCGCGACAACCGCTGCGCCGGCAATGGCCGACGCAATCGTGAGCCGACGGGGTGAGACCACCGCCGTCGGCGGTGTTTGTTCAGCGATGTTGGCAGCGTCGGCGGCGAGCAGCTCGATCAGCGGCGACGGCGTGCCGGCAGCTTCGCGGCGTTTGCTATCGAGATACGTTTGAATGCGCCCATGCTCGGCGGGCAAGCGTTCTTCGAAAACTTGCGAGCCATCGTCGCGAGCCAGTCGACGCAACGGCAACCACAACAGCAGCACCGCGACCGACGCCAACAACGTCACTAAAATCACACGCGCCGAGATAGCAACCGACGGCGCGAATCCTTCGCGACTAAATAGCCACACAGCCAAGCAAGTAGTTAACAGGATACCAGCGGCAGCAACTGCGCCCGCCCGGAGATAGATATGAGCACGCAACCGACGGCGCAACGCCGACAGGTAACTCTCGAGCCGTTCACGTGAGGTCATCTCGGCACCTCGCGACGAATCGCTAGATGGCGATTCGCCAGTAGCACTTCCGCCAACAGCAGGATGGCCGTCAGCCATAGCAACCAGGGGCCGAGCGACTTGGGTAAAGCTTCGGGCACGGCCGCCGAGGCAACCGCCGGCGTCGCGTCCTGCACCCGCAGCGCCTGCCAGCGAGCCACGAAGTCGGCAGGTAAGGTGGCGAGGTCCGACTCACGCGCATCCACGTTTACCGCCAGCCAGCGCGCTCCTTCGCTGCCTCGAATCTCATAAAACCCAGCCTGATCGGGAATCAACCGGTCCGTCGTACTCTGCGCCAGACCCAGTACCCGACGACCCTGCGGATCGAATATCTGCCCGCCGCCGCCCGCGGTCAATCCGGTGGTCACTGTCGAGCCAACCAGAGCGCTGGCGGTGGTGGCTTCGGCATGAGTCAGGTAGCTGGCGGCCGCACCGATGAAATGAACGAACAGCGGATGAATGGCCAGATCGTTCCAGCGGCGATCCACCGGCACGGTCAAGATCAGCATGCGGCCGGCGCCGAGCGGGCGCTCGATCAACAGTGGCGTGCCGTCATCCAACGCAATCAACGTCTTGTCTTCGGGGCGCAGCTGGAGTGAGCGCTGTCGGAAGAATCGCACTCGACTCCAGTCGGTCGCCTCGCGCAACACCGGATGGCTGCCGGCGACTTCGCCGACCTTGCCGGAGCGATTACGGACATCGCCGCTATTCAGGTCACCGAGCAGCGGACTGCCTTCGGTGGAAGTCTCGCCCAGCGTCGCCAGCACCGCGCCACCGGCGGAGACGTAGGCGTGAATGCGCCGAGCCGCGGCATTCGACAGCGCGCTCGGATCGGCAACGACGATCAGCGAGTATTTGGCCAGTCCGCCCGAGTCCATCGAACTCGCGGCACGCTGCTCGACTGTGAGCCGAGGCGAGGAGAGCGAGCCAATGGCTGCTGCGAAGTAGGCCGAATCGTCGGCTTCAGTATCTCGCGCAATCAACAACGCCGCTGGATCCGACTGTTCGATGATCGCGTAGAACCGATCGTCTTGGGGCAAGGAATCGGCGGGCTGTAACGACACTTCGATCCGATGCGAGCCGGCGGTCAGATTCAGATCGCTGAACAATACTTTGGTGAAGGATGCAGCTCCGGTCGCGGACTGCGCTGCCGCTTGCGGCGAGAGCTCGGCACTCGGCGCGTTGCCACCTTCACCTGCAACGATTTCAGGCTGCGCCGTCGCGGCGGCCAGCGTCACGGTCTTTCGGGACACTTCCTTGTCATCGACGCGAAGAATCACTTCGCGCTGCTGGGGTTGAGTGACCGAGTTGCCCACTATGGCTTGCACCGATCGGGTATCGAGCGGCAGCACCGAGGCGTCAGCGATATAAGTATTGCC
>NZ_JAEUPY010000087.1 GCF_016790065.1 Steroidobacter sp. | reverse complement strand
AAGATTTTCTGCGGATCAGTACTGGAAAAAATAGCGCACGAGAAGTATTCGACGCGTGTGGCATTCCAACGTCGATCTGCCTAGCGCTGAAGGATATGGAGCGCCGAACCGCCTGTTCCTACCACTGGGGCGAACACGCCGGACATGATCATGCTCTACATATGGAACTTGAGCAGGCGCACGAGGCGCAGGTTGCAGTGGCGTTATCCGACCCGAATGTGCGGTCGAAGCTTGGGACGCTTCTCGCCGGCATCCCTGACATCAAATTGGTGCACACCTGCGAACATCTCACACCGTTCTATTCGCTCAATCGCTTTCTCGTGTTGCTGATCGCGCGCTTCGTTGAACGTGCGAAGGGCACATCGATCATTGAACGGCAAACAGCCGTAACCGCGGTGACGCCCGCGGCCGCTCCACACTCGTGCGCTTTGAATGCATCTCTGTGTCACGGCGAAGATCACGAAGTTGAGCTGAGCCACTGGAACCACTGCGCGTACAAAAGCGCGAGCTCGCCGAAAGCGTATGAGTCGTTCAATGTTGTGATCGTACGCCATGGAATTGCTGCCGCCACGCCGGCTTTTGCCGCGCTGACCCCCATTGCGCAGCCTCGGCAAGTTCTGCCGTACTACCTCGTATAGAAACAATCGCGCCCTCGAAGCTCATCGTGTAGGACTGGTAAACCGCGAACACTGGCGCGCAATGTCGTTGCCGTCGGGTTCGTTACTTGTCGGCTGCTGCGGCGTGCGCGCGACTGGTCGATAGCGTCGGCAATAGTTCGGTGCGCACAGGAATGAGCCGCCTTTCATTACCTTGCGCGGCATTCCGTTCCCATGCATCCGTGGGTCTACGCTTTCTTGGCGCGTACCACCTAGCGGATTGCTGACCGTGCAGCATAGCTGTGTGATCTTGGGAGTGGTCTCGATACCAATCGGTCGTCCATTCCCACACATTACCCGCCATGTCGTAGAGACCAGAGGCAATCCGCTTCTCGATCAATCTCCAGCCGCCGGCTTACCTCGCCACGGATCGTGAACGCTTGCAGTTCCCCGAGTTTTCCGGGCGGTAGTTGGGCGCTCCACCGGCACTGGCGCGCATTTCGAGTCGCAATCGGATGCTACGGTGCCAGCGCAGCAGCATTTGGTGAGATAGCAGACGAACTCATCCCTCGTGCTGAAGTCGGCCGCATAAATGAGCTGCCGACTCATGCCCTACTGAGAGATGAGTCTCGGCTGGCAATCCCTCCGGGCCAGCCTCCACCACCAGCACCCGGTAGACGGCCAAAGGGTGCGCTCCGCCTCTAACGAATCTCGCTAATCTTAATAGATCATCAATGAGAAGAACTTGGAACTCGCCCCACGAGCGCTCTCGCTTGATGCTGCGGACAATTCGAATCGGAACCCGAAAATTGCGTAGTCCGCGAACTCATGGTGCACATCGATCACCGAACCCTCTGCATCTGCGCGCTGATTGCAGTTTCGCTATTGGTCCGCGATCGAAGTCTCACGCTGTCCATCATCGAGTATCTGCTTTAGGTCGCTGCTCGTACTCCCATCGACCGTATCAGTATCTCGTTCTGCCGGTCGATGCTGAGGCCGGCGATTGGACTTGCGCCCATTGGCGCGGCGCCGGTGACAAGGCCGCGCCGCCTGCCGAACCGTCCCATCAGCAGTGAGGCCGGGATAGTGGTCGCCATCGTCGCGGCCGTCATCAGAGCCATCGGCACCGTCGCGAGCGCCGGATCGGGCGCGAGGCTTTGTCCGACCAGTCCTGAGAAGGTGAACGCGATCACCGCGCCCGCGAGGTAAA
>NZ_JAEUPY010000046.1 GCF_016790065.1 Steroidobacter sp. | reverse complement strand
GCGTCTCTCGCCACCAAATAGAACTCGATCTCGGCTGCGACCACCGGCGTGAGTCCGATTTGTTCCAAGCGTTGCACTGAGCGTGCGAGTGCATGGCGTGGATCTGCTGTGCACGGTTGGCCATCGGCTTCATACATCGTCATCAGCACTTGCGCGCCGGGACGAGACATCCAGTTCGCTCGCACCAGTGTTCCCGGAATCGGGCGACAGATGCGGTCAGCATCGCCCACCGACCACACCAAGCCGGTCTCTTCCACATCTTCGCCGGTGACGTCGAGGCCCAGAATCGAGCCGGCGACACAGCGGCCATCCTGGTACAGCGACAGCAACTCCTCGCGTGCAATGAGTTTGCCTCTAGGCACGCCGCCGGGATCGGTGATCAACAGCTCGATGGCTTCGACGTCCGGATTGGCGTCCAGAAAGGCGCGTGCTTCGTTACTGGCGGCGTTCATGACAACTCGTGCAAAAACTCATCGAAGTGGTCGAGCAGCGACTGCACCTGCGCGTCGGTGGTCGCCGGGCTCACCAGCATCATGTTATGAAATGGTGTGACCAACACACCGCGATTGAGCAGGTACAGATGTAGCAGTCGTTCCAGTTCCGGCGACGCTGCCGCCAGAGACTGACGTGCCGTTCGCGCTGGAGTTGGCGTGAACACCAGTTCGCTGCGAGCTCCGACGCTCGTGACATGCCAAGGCAAGGCACGATTGCTTATGCGCTTTCTCAGTCCTTCGGCGAGCGTGGCAGAGAGTGACAGCATGTGAGCGTATGCTGCATCCGTCATCACATCTTGCAAGCAAGCGACCAGAGCAGCCGTCGCAAGTGCATTCGCCGACAACGTCGTGCCCATGCCGGAATGACCCGAGGGCTTGGTCTCCAGCACGCGTTCCATGCGTCGCGCCAGATCAGCGGTGAAACCATAGACAGCCGTGGGCATGCCGCCAGCGATCGCTTTGCCGGCGATTAGAAAGTCAGCTTGCAATCCGAGCCGCTGCGCGTGACCTCGCGGTCCACTGCTCAGCGTGTGCGTCTCGTCGATGGCCAACAATGTGCCATGACGTGAACAAAGCTCGCGCACTTGGTTCCAGAAGCCAGGCTCGGGCAGCACCATGCCGGCATTGGTCATGACGGGCTCGGCCAGCAAGCATGCAACTGCATTGTCGGCGAGTGCCGCTTCGAGTGCGGTGACATCGTTGAACTCGACGACGCGTGCGTGTGAAGCGAAGTCGGCGACTTGTCCGATCTGGCCGGGGCGCGTGACGACGCGACCTTGTTCGAGTCGCACCAACGTGTCTTCGAGCGAGCCGTGATAACAACCGTCGAACACGAGAATGAGTTGGCGTCCGGTGATGGCACGTGCCCAACGCAACACTGCGCGATTCGCATCGGTGGCGGTCTGTGTGATTTGCCAGAACGGCAAGGCGAAGCGCTCAGCCAATAGCTCACCAACGCGTGCGGTTTGTTCCGTTGGCAACATGCAGGTCAAGCCGTGAGCTGCCTGATGTTGAAGGGCCGCTGCCACCGCTGGAGGCGAGTGTCCGAACATCGCGCCGGTATCGCCAAGACAGAAGTCGGCATAGCTCCGACCGTCCACATCCACCAAGGTCGACCCTGAGGCCTCGCGCAGGATCAGCGGCGTCGGCAGCTGCCAGTCGGTCATCCAATGCATGGGTACGCCGTTCAACCAATGTTGGCGTAAAGCCTTGTCTCGGCGCAGGGTTTCGGGGTGCTCGTGGACCATGCAACGCTGTTCGCGCCGTAGTAGTGCAGCGACTGACGAGCCGTCGAATACCAAGATGGATTTCCTCCCAAGCAACGCTGCCCCGGGCGAGCATAGAACATCGCTCGGGGCCGCATCAGGTCTTCCCTGAATCGGCCTTGCGATGCTGCATCTCGGCGGGCTCCGGCCGATAGGGCTGGCATATCCCCGCATCTTGCCAAGGCAGGCGCCGAACGCGAGGGAATGTCGCGGTCCTCAACAAAGGCAAGAAGTCATGTCGATGCTCACGATCAAGTCCCGGATGTATATGAATCTGGGGGTGTTAGCGGTCGCAATGCTGGTGGTGTGCGGGGTGGCGTTGAATGCCTTCAACGGCAGCTCCAAACGTATGCAACAGCTGCATGCCGAGAATCTGGTGCCCATCACCCAGATCAACGAAATCTTTCAGCGCTCGCTGCAGAGTCAGCAGTACCGCCTGGAAGCTTACGTGCACCAGGACCCGGCGTTCACCCAGCGCAACTACGACAAGATCAAAGAGAACCGTGGCCGCATCAATGAACTCACCGAGCTGTT
Organism: Steroidobacter sp.; assembly: GCF_016790065.1. Classification (GTDB taxonomy): domain Bacteria; phylum Pseudomonadota; class Gammaproteobacteria; order Steroidobacterales; family Steroidobacteraceae; genus Steroidobacter. The sequence goes on along the minus strand of NZ_JAEUPY010000046.1, from coordinate 26,386 downwards.
CGGCAAATATCCGCTGAGCGAAACCGAACGCGGTCTATTGAATGAAGTGAAAGAACAGCGCGCTACGCTGGTCGCTTCGGGTAAACAGGAAATCGACGCACTGCTGGCCGGCGACTACGCGACCGCTTCCAAGGTACGTGTGCAGTCCATCGAGCCGGTCATCGGCCGCATGGACGGTACAACTGAACGGTTGGCGCAGGAACGCGGTAAAGCGGCCGAGGCCGTGATCGCCGACGCGCAACGCGAGTTGAATCGTGATCGCAATGTGATGTTGGGCTGCTTCGTGGCGGCGCTGGCATTTGCGGTGTGGTTCGCGTGGTTGCTGACCAAACATATTTCCACCGGCCTGGCGCGTGCCGAAGATCTGGCGCGTCGTGTCAGCCGCGGCGAGTTGGGTATTCAGGTTGCCATCGAAGGCCGTGACGAGATTTCCGCGCTGCTGACCTCGCTCAAGGAAATGGACTCCAAGTTGGTGGAGACCATGAGCCAGGTGAACGAGAGCGCCGCCGAAGTGGATCGTGCCGCTCGCCAGCTCTCTCAGGGCAGCGACGATCTGAGTCAGCGCACGCAGGAGCAGGCTGCGGCGCTGGAAGAGACAGCCGCCAGCATCGAAGAGATGACGGCCACGGTGAAACAGAACGCGGACAACGCCAAGCACGCCAATCACATCGCGGGCAGCACTCGCACGCAGGCCGGTCACGGCGGCGTGGCTGTGCAGCGAGCGGTGGGCGCGATGGGCGAGATCACCGCCTCCAGCAAACGTATCGAAGACATCATCGGGGTGATCGACGAGATCGCTTTCCAGACCAACCTGTTGGCGTTGAACGCGGCCGTCGAAGCGGCGCGTGCCGGCGAACAGGGTCGTGGCTTTGCGGTCGTGGCCGGCGAAGTGCGCAGCCTCGCTCAGCGCAGCGCTACCGCGGCTCGCGAGATCAAGAGTTTGATCAGCGACTCGGTCGGCAAGGTCGATGCGGGTTCGCAGTTGGTCGGCGACTCGGGCCGATCGTTGGCGGACATCGTCAGTGGCGTCGGCAAGGTGACGGAGATCGTCGCCGAGATTGCGGCCGCGACTTCAGAACAGTCCACCGGTATCGATCAGATCAATCACGCCATCGCCAACATGGACACAGCCACGCAACAGAACGCCGCGTTGGTGGAAGAGTCGGCCGCTGCCGCCAAGTCGATGCAGCAGCAGGCGCAGCGGTTGCAGGAGTTGGTGTCGTTCTTCCGCATTGGCTCGCACTCGGGGATGTCATACGGCGCGCCGGTGTCGAGCTACTCGAGCAGCAGCCACCACGAAGAATCGTACGCTCGCGCTGCTTAATCGATGACGGCGAGGGCTCCTGCGAGCCCTCGCCAATTTCTTCTTAGAACTCGGCTCTTGCGCCGATGTGCCATGCGCGACCCGGCAATGGCGCAATGTCCTTCAGCGGCGACGCGTGTTGACGCGCATCTTCATCGAGCAAGTTCGTGCCGCGCAGGAACAGCAGCACGCTCGACGATCCCACCGGCAATCGATAGCTCGCATCTGCTTCGGCCAGAGTGAAGCTGCTCGTCGGCAGTTCATTCGCGGCTAGCTTGTCTTGCTTGTTGTAGTAGAAGGCTTGCACACCGACGTGCCACGCGTCCTGGTCGTAGTGCAACCCGGCCCCGAAACGCAGCGGTGGGATCTGCGGCAAATCTTCGCCGTTATCCAACTTGCCTCGCACGTAGTCGGACGCCAGGCGCAAGCCCAGATGACGTTGCCCGTCATCGAGCAGCGGCACGGTGACTTCGGCCTCGAAGCCATGAAACTTGGCGCCGTCCTGGAGATACACATAAACCGGCAGATCGTCTTCGATGTCACCGGTGGGGGACGAATAGATGTAGTCGGTGTAGTCGTTGTAGTAGGCGCTCAAGGTCCAGCCGATGCGCTCGCCGGTGTGTCGCAACGACAGGTCGGCGGTCATCGAGGTTTCCTGATTCAGATTCGCATCGCCGATTTCGAAGCGTTGCGCGGCGATGTGCGGGCCGTTGGCATACAACTCAGCCGCCTGCGGATTGCGCTGAGTGCGCGTCAGGTTCAACGCCAGCGCGTGCTCATCAGCGAACTGCCACACCGTGCCGGCCGACAAGCTGACCGCGGTTTCCTGGTAGTTGGGCAGATCGGCTTGGACATCGATCTTCTGTTGCTCGGCGCGCGCGCCCAGCTCGATGGTCCAGTCGTTGATGTGCCGTTCTTCGAATGCGAACACGCTCAGCGTCTGGGTCTTGGCACTGGGCACGAAGGCTTCTTCGCCGATGGCTTCGAAATCCACGTTCACATATTGCAAGCCCGTGGTGCCACGCCAGCCGCCGCCGAGTTCATGATCGGCAGTAAAGCGCAGCTCATACGCGTCTTGATTGAACACGGTGCCGGGCACGCCGGGCGCTTCGAACTCGGTGTGGGTGTAGTCGTTGTACGCGCCGGTCAGGCGCAGCTTGTTGATGACGCCGTCCAGATCGAGTTCGGCTTTGCCGTCGATCCGATCCTGCTTCATATCGATGAACGCTGCTTCCTCGCCTGGAATGCCGTACGTGGTTTCGTAACGGCTGTACGACAGGCCGCCGAGCGCGTTCTGGCCGATGTACGAACCCCCGATGGCGCCGCCGCTGGCTTCGCCTGCGGTGTTCGGAATGTGGCCGCGCACGCCATCCGGTTCTTCGCCGGCTTCGATGAGCTGCCGGCGCAACGCCGCCGATTGCGCGAAGCCGGGGATTTCGACGTCGTCGGTCTCGCGATTGAAGTAGTCGGCGTGGATCGCGAAGTTGCCGGCGCCGCCATCGAGGCTGAAGGCACCGGTGCGCTCATTGCTGGACGTGTCGTGACGAACTTCAGCCGCGCCAGTGATGGCCTTCGCCGGCACTTCCGTAGGCACGCGTGAGCTCACCACGTTGACCAGACCGCCCGATGCGCCGCTGCCATAGAGCAGGGCCGCCGGGCCTTTGATGATTTCGATCTGTTGCGACACCACCGATTCCAAGGTCACGGCGTGATCCTGGCTGAGACTGGACACGTCCAGCGCGGCGAGGCCGTCCTGCAGGACCTGCACGCGATCGCCACCGAGGCCGCGAATCACCGGGCGGCTGGCACTCGGACCGAAATAGGTGGAACTGACGCCGAGCTCGCTCGACAAGGTTTCGCCGATGCTGGCGGCGATCTGCCGACGCAGCTCATCGCCGGCCACCACAGTGGTCGGTTGCGCGACCTCGAGCGGGCTTTCGCGGAGTGCCGAGGAGGTGACGACCACTTCCTCAGTCTTGGATTCTTGAGCAACGACGGCGTGACTGACCAGCATCGCCACCACGGCGACGCGCAAAGAATGGGAAGAGCGCATGACGAGACTTTCCTAGATAACTGCAGCGACCTCGCACGCGTGCCACGGAAAATAGCCGATGGCATCGAACGAACGAGATAAACCTCACCGTGCTGGGGCGAGGAACGAGAACGGACTGCGAGTTATCGAGGCGGGGCGCGCGGTTGCGCGGTGACGACGGGGCGGAAAGAGGCGGGAGAGAGGGCAACCGGCGCTACATAAGTAACGCAGGTGCTGGCCGTGATGGCCGCATAACTCTGCTTGGGCGCGTCGATCAGGCCATCGAAGGCGGCACAGTAGCCGCAGGCCGGGCCGTGCGCGTTGAGGCTGGTTTTGGCCGTATCGTCGTGCCGATGCACGACATGCGCCACCGAATCCACCGCGAACGCCAACAGCAAGCTGACGAGTGCGACTCGTAGCCAGGCTGAGGGATGGCGTGCCAGATGGAAAATGGACATATCGCAGGTCGAGCGTCGACGGGCCTTAAAAACACCTCGTCCAGCGTAAGCTAACGGACGGCTGGGGTGTTTGCAAAGCCAAGCTAACACCTAAAACTGACCGAAACCTGAGCAGACGGTCGCTTGTGGGCTGGGCGCAACTGGCGCCGCCGGTGCGGCTTGGGCCATAATCGGAGCCGTTCCCAACCACCTCCTCTGGGTCACGTAAGTCATTTTGCCGCGAGTGTTTTTGACCGTTCCTTCCGTGTCCGCCGCCGGCCTGTCGCTGTGAAGCTCTCCGGCGATAACCTCGCTGCCAGCCTGTCGCGGCAACTGGCGCCGATCTATCTGATCTCCGGCGACGAACCGCTCCTGGTCAACGAGGCGGCCGATGCCGTGCGCGCGCGTGCCCGCAGCCAAGGCTTCACCGAGCGAGAGTTGCATTCCGTGGAGCGCGGCTTCGATTGGCAGGCATTGCTTGCCAACAGCAAAGCCATGTCGCTGTTCGCCGAGCGCAAGATCATCGAGATCCGCATGACCAATCCGACGCCCGGCGAGCAGGGCGCGGACGCCATCATCGAACTGGCGACCGAACCGTCGGCCGACAATCTGGTGCTGATCGTCACCGGCAAGATGGACGGTCGCGTACAAGGCTCGCGTTGGGTGAGCGCCATCGAAAAACACGGCGTGCTGGTACAGATCTGGCCGCTGGAACTGGCGCGCTTGCCGGCTTGGATTCGCGAGCGGCTGGCCAAACAGAATCTCAAAGCCGACGCCGAGGCCGCCGCGTTGCTGGCCGAGCGTGTCGAAGGCAATTTGCTGGCGGCTCACCAGGAAGTGGAAAAGCTGGCTCTGTTGTTACCGCCTGGACCGGTCACCGCCGACACCATCATCGACGCAGTCGCCGACTGCGCGCGCTTCGATGTCTTGCAATTGGGCGACGCTGCGATGAAGGGCAACGTGGCGCGAGCGCTACGTGTGCTCGAAGGCTTGCGCGGCGAAGACGTCGAGCCGCCCATCGTGTTGTGGGCGCTCAATAAAGATTTGCAGTGGATCGCGCGCTGCCAGCATCTCATGCGCCGGGGCCAGAACGCCGACGGCGCGATGAACGCGCTGTACGTGTGGCGCAATCGTCAGCCGGCCATGAAACAGGCGTTGGCGCGCCTGAAGCCCAAGACGGTGCGCGACCTGTTGCTGAGCGCCGAGCGCGCCGACCGCATGATCAAGGGCGGGATCCGTAGCGATCCGTGGCTGGAGTTCGAACGATTGGTGGCGGGGCTCGCCGGCGTCAGGCTCGCCAGCGCCGCCTGATCTTTAATCATGACCACTATCGGTATTTTCGGCGGCACGTTCGATCCGATTCATTTCGGCCACTTACGCACCGCTTTTGAATTGCTGCAGGCGCTGCGGCTGAATGAAATGCGCTTCATGCCAGCCGGCAATCCGCCGCATCGTGACACTACGGTGGCCGATGCCGAACAACGCCTGGCCATGGTCAAAGCCGCCACCGAAGGCCAACCCGGCTTCACCGTCGACGATCGCGAGATCCGCCGCGAAGGCTTGTCGTATTCGGTGGATACCATGCGCACCTTGCGGGCTGACTTCCCTGAACACTCGCTGTGCCTGATCGTCGGCATGGATGCATTTTTAGGGTTGCCGAAATGGCATCAGTGGCGTGAACTGTTGGAGCTGGCGCACCTGGTTGTGGCGCATCGTCCGGGCTGGCGCGCGCCGAGCATGGGGCCTTTGGGCGAATTGCTGGTGGATCGCGGCACCGGCCGCATCAACGATCTGCACGAGCAGCGCGCAGGCTGTATCTATATTCACGCGGTGACGCAGTTGGAAATCTCCTCCACCGAAGTGCGTAAGCTGATCGCCATGGGGCGCGATCCGCGTTATCTGATGCCCGATTCGGTCCGGGCGATCATCGAACAGACCGGCTGTTACAAAACGCAACCCAAGAGGTGAGCATGGCCGTCAAGCGAGCGAAGCATTCACGATCATCCGGCGCGGCGAAGAAGTCCGCCCCTGTAGCTAAGGACAAGTCGGCGAAAAGCAAAGTGACCAAGTTGAGCTCGGCCCGCAAGAAGCTGGCGAGCAAGGGACCGGCGCCGGCCGCCAAGAAAAAGGCCGCGCAAAGTCTCGACAAGGCGGTGGCCAAGAGCGCCGCGCCCAAAGCGACCAAGCAGCCGGTGGTGAATGTGGTCGAAGGCGCGCTCGATGAGATGAAGGCGGTCAACGTCAAAGTGTTGGCGGTGAACAAGCTCACCGACATCACCGACACCATGATCATCGCCAGCGGTAACTCGGATCGTCACGTGCGTTCCATTGCCGACCGCGTGGTCGAACATGCCAAGAAGGCGGGCTTCCGGCCCACTGGCGTGGAAGGCGAGCGCGACGGCGAGTGGGTGCTGGTCGATCTGCAAGACGTGATCGTGCACATCATGCTGCCCAAGGTGCGTGAGTTTTATCGGCTCGAGAGCCTGTGGGATGTGAGCGCGGCACGTCGTGAAGCGACGGAGCAGAGTGCTTAAAACTCGACGATGCGATTGATCGTCGCAGCAGCCGGCACGCGCTTGCCCGATTGGGTCAATGCCGGCTTCGCGGAATATGCCGGGCGATTTACGCGCGACTACAAACTCGAACTCAAAGAAATCGCCCTCGGCCAACGCGCTGCTGCCGCTGCTCCTGCGCAAGCCATCGCCAAAGAAGGCGAGAAGATGCTTGCTGCCATTCCTCAAGGTGCCTACGTCGTCGCTCTTCAGGTTGGTGGACGGTCGTTGTCCAGCGAGCAGCTCGCTCAGTTCCTACAGGCGCGCGCGAGAGATGGGCGTGATGTTGTGTTTTGCATCGGCGGACCGGAGGGGTTGGCGCCTGAGGTCGATGCTCGCGCTGAGTTTAGGTGGTCGCTGTCGGGGCTGACTTTGCCGCACGCTTTGGCTCGCGTTGTGCTGGCTGAAGCGTTGTATCGGGCGGTGATGATTATCAAGGGGCATCCTTATCACCGGGCTTAAGAAGCTCGGTGGTTTGCGTCGTCGCGGGAGAGAGGCTCAGTGGTTTGCGTCGCCGGGGATGTCCTATCTCCTGCCAGGAGCAGCCCCTCCCCCTCGGTGCGGCGCGAACCACCGAGGCATCCGAAACGACGCTCAGACTTTGAGCCGAGCCATCTCCGCAACCGCCGAGGCCACACTCGGAAAGCGGTCCTTGGCATCCTTGGCCAGCATCCCATCGATCAAGCGTTGAAAGCGCGTCAGCGGTTCGGGCAGCACCGGAATCGGATCGTTCCGATGTGCTTGGATGATGGCAATCACGGAGCTGCCTTTGAAAGGCCTCTGGCCCGTAAGCATTTCGTAAAGCATGACGCCCAAACTGTAGATGTCGCTGCGTTGATCGACCTCGGAACCTTCGGCTTGTTCGGGGCTGATGTAGTAGGGCGAGCCGCGCACTTCGCCGACGTTGGTGTGCGAGGTGCCCAAATGTTTGGCCAGGCCGAAGTCGATGAGCACGATGCGTCCATCGGGCCGCATCATGACGTTGGCGGGTTTCAGATCGCGGTGACAGAGATTGGCGGCATGCACCGTCTGCAACGCCGCTGCGATCTGCAGAAAGATGTCGACGCTGTCTCGCACCGTCATCAAGTTGCGGATCCGTAGCTCCAGACTGCCGCCGGGGAAATATTCGGTGACGATGTAGCGGAAGTCCTCGCCGCGGCCCCAGTCGTAAACATCGACGATGGCCGGATGTTTGATCCGCATCAGCAGCTCACGCTCGCGCTCGAAGCGTTCGGCTTCGCCGGCTTCCAGGCTGGACAGCGGGCCGGTGCGCAAGACTTTGACGGCGACGTTGTGGCCCAGCTCCACCGACAGCGCCACGTGCACCTCTGATTTGGGCGAACGCGCGATGGTCTGTAGGAAACGATAGCCGGCGATGGTCGGGAAGACCGTACGTTGGCGGCTGCCGGAGGCGGGTTTTTTAGCGTCGTCGTGAGGCATCCGTGACCCAATTCACATTTGTAAGTGCGAAGTGTTGACTAAACATCAATCATGGCGGCGCGGAGCGCGGTAAAAAAACATCCTTAAGTTTATTCCCTCAGGGCATTCCTACGGCCCTGCGGGTGCAAACCGAAATCAGAAGGTTATGATAGGAACAGGCCACGGTATTGGCCAGGATGGGATCGAAGATATGGCGACTGTCATGGAGTCTCGCTACGCAATCGACACCAGCGCGAACCTGATCAGGTTCGAAGTGTGGGGCGAGCTGACGGCGGAATCGTTGATCGAGTTATTGGATCAGGTACGAGCCGATCCACGTTATGTGCCCGGGATGCACGCCCTCGGCGATTACCGCGAGGCGTACGGCAACTGGGATTACAGCGAAATCCAGCGGTTTCGCGACTACCTGATGCACATCGCCGTGCCCTGCGAAGTACGTTGGGCCGCCTTGTTCAGGCCAGGCAATCTGGCCGCTGCCGCCCATGTGCTGATCCTGATCAGCGAGGCGGTGGGTTCCGATATCAAGATGCGAATGTTCGAAGAACCGGCCGCGGCCATGCGCTGGATGCGCGGTGAGGACCGTCCGGGAGTCAGCATGAGCCATGAATTCCTGAGTGGCCGGGTCGAAGTGCGCACCGGCGACATCACCGGGCTGCCAGTCGATGCGGTGGTGAATGCCGCTAATTCCACATTGTTGGGCGGGGCTGGCGTCGATGGCGCCATTCATCGCCGCGGTGGCCAGGAAATCCTGCGAGCCTGCCGGGAGCTGCGCGAAACCTGTTATCCGCAGGGTTTGCCGGCCGGCGAGGCAGTGCTGACGACGGCCGGCAATCTGCCGGCGCGCTATGTGATTCATACGGTGGGCCCGATCTGGGGCCGGGATCAGCAGGCCGGCGTGTTGCTTGCGTCCTGCTATAGAAAATCCCTGGCGCTGGCCGCCAACCATGCACTGGAATCGGTGGCCTTTCCGGCGATTTCCACCGGCGCCTATGGCTTCCCCAAAGAAGAGGCCGCGGCGGTGGCGTCGACCGCCATCTGCCAGGCGCTGGCCCAGGCCGATGCCATCGAACGAGTGTCACTGGTGTTCTTCTCCGACGCTGACCGGGATGTGTTCTTAGCCAACCAGCAGTTCGGCTGAACCTCTCGCCCCCACCCCGCGTTAATTCCGCGGCGGAAGAATGTCCCTAACGCGCGCCGGCCTGTATCCTTCGGCGCATGTCAGCAGTCCCAAATTCCTCCGCCAACCCGTTGATCTATCTGGCCTCAGCCTCGCCTCGGCGCAGCGCTTTGCTGGCCCAGATCGGGGTTGCGCACCGGGTCGCACCGGTACATGTCGATGAGTCCGTGGTGGCGCCCGAAGGGCCGGAAAACTACGTCACTCGCTTGGCCGCGCTGAAGGCCGACACGCTCTGGGACAGCCTGCCTGCCGAGCAGCGCCTGCCGGTGCTGGGCTCGGACACCTCGGTGGTGGTCGATCGGACCATCCTCGGCAAGCCGTCCAACGAAGACGACTGTGTACGCATGTTGCAGCTCCTGTCCGGCCGCACTCATCAAGTGCACACCGCCATCGCGGTTCGCACCGGCCAGGGCAGCGACGTGCGACTGAGCGTCAGCGATGTGACTTTCCGGGACTTGAGCAAGGCGGAAATGCGTGCGTATTGGCAGACTGGCGAACCGGTCGACAAAGCCGGCGGCTACGCCGTGCAGGGACGCGGCGCGATTTTCATTCGCCATATCGCCGGCAGTTACTCGGGCATCATGGGTCTGCCGTTGTTCGAAACCGCCGAATTGTTGGCCGCGCATCGTATCGTCAGTGGGGTTCAGGGATGACGGCCGAAATTCTGATCAACATCAGCCCGCGCGAGGCGCGTGCCGCCGTGGTGGAAAACGGCGTGCTCCAGGAAATCTTTCTGGAACGGGCCAATAAACGCGGCCTCATCAGCAATATTTACAAGGGTCGAGTGTCGCGGGTGTTGCCTGGCATGCAGGCCGCCTTCGTCGATATCGGCCTCGAACGCACCGCCTTTCTGCATGCCTCGGACATCGTGCATCCGGCGGTGGGCGAAAACGGCAGTCCCGATCAGCCGGTGGACGAGGGGCGCACCCCGGATATTCAGACTCTGGTCAGCGAGGGTGGCGAAATATTGGTGCAGGTCCTGAAAGATCCGCTGGGCACCAAGGGCGCGCGCCTGACCACGTTCATTACCATCCCGTCACGTTATCTGGTCTACATGCCCAAGGGTCGCGGCATCGGAATCTCGGCGCGCATCGAAGATGAGGCTGAGCGGCAACGTTTGCGTGAAGCGGCCAATCTGTTCGTGCGGGTCGATGAACCGGGCGGTTATATCGTGCGTACGGCTGCTGAAGGTGCCACGCCGGACGCGTTACGCGCCGACATGATGTTCCTGCAGAAGTTGTGGACGGTGATCAGCGAAAAAGCCGCCAGCACGCGGCCAGGAAATCTAGTGCATGAAGATTTGCCGCTGCCGGTGCGAGTGATGCGCGACGTCGTGTCGGGCGGCATCGAGCATGTCGGCGTCGATCAGCCCGAGACCCATCAGCGCATGATCGAGTTCGCGCGCACCTTCATGCCGGAAATGGCCGAGCGCATCGAGTTGTATCGCGGCGAGCGGCCGATCTTCGATCTGTACGGCGTCGAGGACGAGATCCAGAAGTCGTTGGAACGCAAAGTGCCGCTCAAATCCGGCGGCCATTTGATTTTCGATCAAACCGAATCGATGACCACCATCGATGTGAACACCGGGGCCTATGTGGGCCAGCGCTCGCTGGAAGAAACCATTTTCCGGACCAACCTGGAGGCGGCGGTGGCGATCGCGCGCCAGCTGCGGCTGCGCAACTTGGGCGGCATCATCATCATCGACTTCATCGACATGGAAGAGGAGGAGCATCGCAAGCAGGTGCTGCAGGCGTTGGAGAAGTCGCTGATCGCCGATCACGCCAAGAATCACATCTCGTCGGTGTCGCCGCTCGGCCTGGTGGAGATGACGCGCAAGCGCACGCGCGAAAGTCTTGAACATATGCTGTGCTCGGCTTGTCCAACCTGCGAAGGCCGCGGCTTCGTCAAAACCACCGAAACAGTTTGTTACGAAATTTTTCGCGAGATTCTGCGACAGTCCAAACAGTTCCAGTTCCAGGAACTGATGGTGCTGGCGCATCAGGACGTGATCGAACGGCTGCTCGATGAGGAGTCGGCGGCGCTGGCCGAATTGGAAGTGCACACCGGCAAACCCATCCGCCTTCAGACCGAGGCGCTGTACCAGCAGGATCAGTACGATGTGGTGTTGATGTGAGTTGAGCTGAAGTCCGTCTGCAAATGTCCCGCCCACGCAAAATCTGGAAATGGCTGCTCGGTAGCCTGGTGGCGCTCGCCATCGTCGTGGGGCTGTTGTTTGCCACGTTCGGCTACATCGTCGGGCGCGTGCCGGAGTATCGAGTACAACTGCAGGATTGGATCGGCGAGCGCAGCGGCCTGATCGTCGAATTTCGTACATTGAGCGCGCGCCTGCGCTTGTACGGACCCGAGCTGGTGTTCGATGACGCCGTGGTGCGGACGCCGGATCGCACTCGGACCTTGTTCGTCGCTCGTCGTGGCAGCATCGGCTTCGATCTCTGGAACTCCATCGCCAACGGTCGCTTGACGGCCGCTCGCTTCGTGCTCGACGCGCCGGAGATTGCGTTGATCCGCACCAGTGAGGGCAAGATTCAATTGCTCGGTCAAAGCGCGCTGCCCGAACGCGACATCAAGCCGATTGCTTTAGAACAACTGCCCACCGGTCGTTTCGTGGTGCATGAAGCGGTGGTCAGTTTTCGCGATGAGATTACCGGCCGCGGCCCGTGGTCTTTGTCCGGTGTGAACTTCGAGCTCACTCGCAGCGTCGGTGCCATGGAAGTGCACGGCGACGCGTCGTTGCCGCCAGCACTCGGCGAACAACTGAAATTCTCAGCCAGCGCCGACGGCAAGATCGAAGCGTCGAGTGACTTGCTGACCACGTTCAGCGTGCAGGGACAGAAGCTGGATCTGGCAGGCTGGGCGGATCTGTTGCCCGATGCCTGGCCGGCGCCGGAAAGCGGTCACGGCACCATCCAGATCGACGGCGCGCTCAAAGGGGCCGAGCTGGTCGAACTCAGCGGTAACGTCGATCTCGCGCAGCTGGCGAGCGTGTTGCCGATGTGGGCGACTCCGCTGCCAGTGGCTGCGCCGCTGCAGCCTCCGGTATCGCCCGACGATCCGCCGCCCAAGCCCGCGCCGAAACATCCCATCGAACCCGAGCTCGAAGCGCTCGCGGAAGCGCCGGCTCTGCCACCGCAGGTTCTGAGTTACTCCCGCCTCGCATTCAAGTTGCACGCGCAGAAGGCTGACGGTCAGTGGGCACTGACGGTGTCAGATCTGGATGCGACACGATCCGATTCTTCATGGCAAGCGAAACAACTCTCCGCGCGTTGGTCGCGTGGTGAGCCGGGCACGCTCAATGTCAGCGGCGATGCAGATCGCGTGGCATTGGACAACATTTGGCCGCTGCTCGCGTATTTGCCCGAGAGCCAAGGGTTGGCACGCTTGCGAGCCATGCACGCCAAGGGCTGGCTGTCCGATGTGAAATTCTCGTTCGCGCGGACTGCGCCCGACACGCCTGCGACCTATTCAGTGGAGTCGAAGATCGATGACCTCGCGTTCTCGCCGGTGTTACAGACGCCCGGTCTGAGCGGCATCAGTGGCAGCGTGCAAGCCAACGATCAATCCGGTCAGTTGCAGCTCGCCGCCAAACAACTCACGTTCGAGTTGCCGCGAATGTTTCGTAGCGTGCTCGACGCAGCCTCGGCCGAAGGTGTGATCTCGTGGCAGCGTAACGACACTGGCTTGGTGGTGAGCACGGATCAGTTGCGAGTGACTGGCGAAGATGGTCGCGCGGTGGCTCGCATGCACTTGAGCTTGCCGCGCGATGGCAGCTCGCCGGTGCTCGATCTGGTGGCCAAGGGTGAAGATTTGAAAGTGGCATCCACCCACAAATATTTGCCGGCCGACAAGATGGGGCCGAAGACCTTGGAGTGGTTCGACCAGGCCTTGCAGGACGGTCGCATCTCTACCGCGGACTTTCAGTACAAAGGGCCGATGCGCTCGTTCCCGTTCCGCAAGAACGAAGGTACGTTCCTGGCACGCGCCCAGGTGCACGACGCGCTGTTCGATTATCAACCGGGCTGGCAGCCGGCCCGCGAGTTGGCGGCCGAAGTCGAGTTCCGAAATCAAGGCATGAAGGTCCATGCCACTGCGGGCACGATCGGTAACGTGCGCTTGAATCAAGCCACCGCCGCCATTCCAGATTTGAAACTGAGTGAGATTTCGATCGACGCCAACACCGGTGGCGATCTCGATGCCTCGCTCGCGTTTCTGCGTGACAGTCCCATCGGGCCGAGGCTCGGTGAAACATTCGCTCGTCTCGGCGGCCGCGGAGCGATGACTGCCGATGTGCGGCTCGAGTTGCCGTTGAAGCGTCTCGACGATCGCAAGATCGACGTGACCGCGCATTTCGCCGATGCCACTGTGACGATGCAAAAGGTGTCCGCGCCGGTGCAGTCGCTGACCGGCGAACTCACTGTGAAAAACACGTTGATCGCGTCGGCGGATTTGAAAGGTCGCTGGCTCGGCGGACCGCTGGCAGTGAAGATCGAACAACAGAGCGCTACCGCCGCGCAGCTCGAAGCGAAAGGTCATGCAGAGTCCAACGATCTGCGCACTATGTTCGCGTTGCCGGCAGCGGTGAAGCTCAGCGGCGGCACCGATTGGCACATGAGCATGCCCATCGCCAGTGGCGACAGCGAGGCGGCCCGTCGACGCAACATCAAAATCGATTCCAATCTGCGCGGCCTGGGTATCCAGTTGCCGGAGCCACTAGGCAAGGCCAGCTCGGATGAGCGTTCGTTGCAGGTCGCACTGGAAATCGATGACGAGCAGATTCTCACGCGCACGGCTTACGGCGATGTGCGAGGACTGATTCGCATGCGTCAGGGCGACGGCGGTTGGGACTTGGATCGAGGCGGCGTGCGAGCTGATGCAGTGGCGCCATCACTGCCGGGGCATCGCGGCTTGCGCATCGAAGGTACTGTGCAGCGTTTCGTATTGGACGATTGGCTCGCGCTGCGCGGCGACAGTCCTGCGCCCGGCACTCCAGTCAAAGACGACGCGAGCAAGCTCTCCGACTTTCTGCAGGCGGCCAACGTACGCGTCAACGACTTCCAATTGTTCGGCTACCAGTTCCCGGATGTGCGCGGTGTATTGCAGTCCACGCAGAGCGGCTGGCGCGTCGATGTGAGCGGCGACAACGCGGCCGGCCAAGTGCTGATTCCTGAATCGTTCACTGGCTCGCAACCGTTGCGCGCGACCATGGATCGCCTGGTCATCAACAAAGTGCCGAGCCAGGACGATGCACCCAAAGCAGAAGATTCGAACATGGATCCACGCAACTTGCCCAACATGCAGGTGTACGTCGCCAGCATGCAGCTGGGCAATCGCGTGGTCGGTGCGGTGGATTTGAAAGCGACCCGAGTTCCGCAAGGCATTCGTTTCGACAACGCCACCATTCTCGCCGAGTCGGCACGCGCCGATGCGCAGGGGCAATGGTTGAATACGGTCGATGGTCAGCACTCGACGTTGGCGGCAACCATCGAAAGCAAAGACGTGGCCGCAACCTTGAAAGCGTTGAATTACACGCCTTTCATCGAAGCCAAGCGTGGCGCCATCAAAGCGGATCTCGCGTGGCACGGCGGCTATGACGACAACATTCTGGAGCATGCCTCGGGCGCGATTCGCGTCGAAGCCGAAACTGGGCAGCTGGTGAATCTGCAGCCAGGCGCGGGCCGCGTGTTAGGGCTGTTTAGCGTCGGCGCGTTGCCCCGTCGCTTGGCATTGGACTTCAGCGACCTCACCGAGAAAGGTCTGGCGTTCGATACTGTGCGCGGCGATTTCGAATTGCGCGATGGCAATGCTTACACGAGCAATTTGTTACTTCGTGGGCCGGCGGCAGAAATCGGCATCGCCGGTCGCACCGGACTTGGTACGCGCGATTACGATCAGACTGCGGTAGTCACAGGCAATCTCGGCGCGTCATTACCGGTGGCGGGCGCATTGGCCGGTGGTCCGGTGGTGGGCGCAGCGATCCTGCTGTTCTCACAAGTCTTCAAGGAGCCTCTCAAGGGCATTACGCGCGGTTACTATCGAATCACCGGTCCCTGGGAAGAGCCGGTGGTGGAGCGCGTCGATGCGGCGGAAGCCAAGGCAGAAGTAGCAGGCAGTGACTAATTCCTCTCGGGTAGCTGTACTACAAATGACCTCGGCGCCCGAGGTCGAAGCCAATCTCGCGACGGCCCGCGGTTTGTTGGAGCGTGCTCGCGCTGAAGGCGCGCAGCTCGCAGCGCTGCCGGAAAATTTTGCCATCATGGGTCGCAAAGAGACCGACAAGGTCGACGCGGCCGAGCTGCCTGGCGAAGGCCCCATCCAAGCATTTCTCGGTCACTGTGCTCGTGAGCTGGGCTTATGGATCATCGGTGGCACCATTCCGTTGCGAGTCGAGAACGAGCCCAAGCGCGTGGCATCGGCGTCGCTGGTGTTCGACGAACGCGGTCGCTGTGTCGGGCGCTACGACAAGATCCATTTGTTCGATGTGGGTATTCCTAACAAGGATCAGCCCGAGCGCGACGAGCGCTATCGGGAATCTGCCACGGTGGCCCCCGGCAGCGAGCCCAAGGTGGTGCCGACGCCGTGCGGCCGTGTCGGCATGGCTGTTTGTTACGACGTGCGTTTTCCCGAGTTGTTTCGAGTGCTTGAACAACAGGGCGCGGAAATCCTTAGCTTGCCTTCAGCGTTTACCGCCCCCACAGGTAAGGCTCATTGGGAATTGCTGGTACGGGCCCGAGCAGTCGAGAATCTGTGCTACGTCCTGGCCCCAGCCCAAAGCGGACTCCATCCGAACGGGCGGGAGACCTGGGGAGACTCGCTGATCGTGGATCCGTGGGGCCAGGTCGTAGTCCGCATCGCCGACCCCGGTCCCGGGGTTGCAGTCGCGGAAATCGACCGCACTGTGCAACAAGAACTGCGCGAACGCTTCCCGGCGCTGACGCACCGGCGTTTCGGCATCGCGCCGCCCGCTGCGTCTTCCTGATGTCATACTCACCCCCATGAGCACTACGCCAGTTTCCGTCGCCCACAATCGTCTGCACCTCGAGTTGCCCAAGGCGTTCGACGCCTCGCAGCCGCTCGATGTGGCACGCCAGGCCATTCTGGTGCCGTCCGGGCTCGACGATGACCGCATCGCCAGCGTGCTCGGCAGCGTGATGGGTTACAGCGTCGACTACGCCGATTTGTATTTTCAGCTGAGCCGCGAGGAATCCTGGTCGCTGGAGGACGGCATCGTCAAAGACGGTTCGCACAGCATCGAGCAGGGCGTGGGTGTGCGTGCACTAGCTGGCGAGAAAACCGGCTTCGCGTATTCGGATGAAATCGTGTTGCCGGCATTGACCGAAGCGTCCTTGGCAGCGCGGGCCATCGCTCGCAGCGGTGCCAATAAATCCATGCAGGCCTGGCGTTCGCAGGCCGGTCATCAGTTGTATCTGCCGTTCGATCCGCTGGACGGCTTGAGCGACACCGACAAAGTGCAATTGCTCGAGCGCATCGACAAGGAAGCGCGCCGGCTCGATCCGCATGTGACTCAAGTGATGGCGAGTCTGTCGGGTGCTCACGATGTGGTGCTGGTCATGGCCAGCGATGGCACGGTCGCGGCCGACGTGCGGCCGTTGGTGCGCATGAATGTTTCTGTGATCGTCGAGAAAGACGGTCGTCGCGAGCAAGGTTATGCCGGCACTGGCGGTCGCTACAGCTTCACCAAGTTCCTGGAAAACGATCGTTGGAAAGAGCTGGTGCAGGAAGCGGTGCGCGGCGCGTTAGTGAATCTCGATGCCGTGCCGGCGCCTGCGGGCACGATGACTGTGGTGCTCGGTCCAGGTTGGCCCGGCGTGTTGTTGCACGAGGCTGTGGGTCACGGACTCGAAGGCGACTTCAATCGTAAAGGCACGTCTGCATTCTCCGGTCGGATCGGCGAGCAAGTGGCGTCCGAGCTGTGCACCATCGTCGATGACGGCACACTCGGCTCGCGCCGCGGTTCGCTCAACATTGATGACGAAGGCATCCCGACTCAGTGCACGACGCTGATCGAGAACGGCATCCTGCGCGGCTATATGCAGGACAAGTTGAATGCTCGCCTGATGGGCGTTGCGCCCACGGGTAACGGCCGTCGCGAGTCGTTCGCGCACATGACCATGCCGCGTATGACAAATACATACATGCTGGCCGGCAAGCACGATCCGCAGGAAATCATCGGCTCGGTGCAGAAGGGGCTTTATTGCCGCAACTTCGGCGGCGGCCAAGTGGATATCACCTCGGGCAAGTTCGTGTTCTCGGCCAGTGAGGCGTATTTGATCGAGAACGGCAAGCTGGGTGCGCCGGTGCGCGGCGCCACGCTGATCGGCAATGGCCCCGAAGTCATGCGCCGCGTGTCCATGGTCGGTAACGACCTGAAACTGGACGAGGGCGTCGGTACCTGCGGCAAGGAAGGGCAAGACATCCCGGTGGGCGTGGGCCAGCCGACCCTGCGAGTCGATGGTCTGACCGTGGGCGGCACTGCCGCCTAGCAGTTTCGAGCGGCCAATTTCCCGCGACCGGGCCGCGCTGCTAGGATGAGCGCTCCGCCCCGGTCGTAACTGTTTGCTATGTGGATTTCCCGCCCCCTCTACGAGCTGCTGCCCTACCTGTACATGCTGGTGGGCACCGTGCTGCTCGCAGCGGCCTGGCTGGTCAAGCACGAGACCTGGCCGAGCGTCTTTCTCACCGTGGGCGCGTTGAGCCTGATGGGCGGGCTGGTGCTGTGGCTGCGCCGGAAGGACTATCGCTCCAAGCAGGCTGAATACGACAGCCGTTCGCTGGACGATAAAATCTGATTATTTGATTTCGACCTGCTCGTCACGCTCGTCGTCCAGCGCGGCGCTGATGTCGTCTTGAGCCATCGTAGCGGCGTGACCGCGATCCGGTCCGTCGTGCAGCGGCTGCGCATCGTCGTCCACCTCGTGGAACGCCGTGCGGCTGCGATTGGTACGCTCGTCGAAATACATGATCTCGTGCTGGCCGATCTGCACCACGTCGCCGTCATTCAGCATGCGGCGGCGGACGCGTTTGGCGCGCACGTAAATGCCGTTGGTGCTGTTCAGATCTTCGAGCACCGAGGTGTGAATCGAAGTAATGATTTGCGCGTGATGACGGCTGATGTATTTGCTGTCGATCTGCAGATCGTTGTCCGGGGTGCGGCCGATGATGAAACGCCCCGGGGTCAGCTCGCGTTCGGCGATGGTCTGGCCGTTGAAGCCCACCAGGATGCGGCCGAGCACGATGCGGCGTTCGCCGGTGGTCGGTTCGCTGCCGTTGGCACCGGAGTGCATGCCGCCGTTCATGCTGCCCGGTACGCCGTGCAGCGCCTGTAGTTTCACCGAGCGCTCGGCGTACTCCACCCACTGCAGTTCTTCGATGGCTGCCTTCACGTCGTCCACCGACACATTGGGACGATCCTGCGCGAACGCAGCCATCATCGAGGTATCGGCGAGCGTGTTCACCAGGCGCGGAATGCCGCCGGTGTAGCGATAGATCAGCGGAAACGTTTCCGACTCGAAAATCTCCCGGCCCTGCGAACCGGCCACTTCCAGGCGATGCTGGACATAGGCGGCCATGTCGGTTTTGGACAGCGCGGTGAGATGGAAGCGCAAGCGAATGCGCTGCGCCAGCTGCACCAGACCCGGCGCGTTGAGCTTGTCGTTCAGCTCCGGCTGGCCGGCCAGGATGATGCGCAGGACCTTCTCCTTGGTGGTCTCCACGCCCGACAGCATGCGGATTTCTTCCAGCACCTTGTTGGACAGATTCTGGGCTTCGTCCACGATCAGCAGCACGCGCCGGCCGTTGGAGTATTGCTCCACCAGAAACTCGTTCAGGGTCGCCAGCAGCTCGGCCTTTTTCATCTTGAACGGCGAGAAACCGAACTGCACCAGCACGCTCTGCAGGAATTCGATGGCGGTGACCTGGGTCTGGTTGATCTGCGCCACCACCACGTCCTTTTCGAGTTCCTTCAGGAAGGTCTCGATCAGGGTGGTCTTGCCCGAGCCGATTTCGCCGGTGATGACCACGAAACCGTCGGTGAACCAAATGGTGGACTCCATGTACGCCTTGGCGCGCGCATGGTGCTTGGACAGATAGAGGAACTGCGGATCCGGGGTCAGCCGGAACGGCAGCTCATGCAGCTTGAACAGTTCGAGATACATGCGAGAAGGGATCTGTTCCTGTTGCGGAAGGCGTAGGCCTGGCCTGGGTCGAGCTTGGTGAGTTTACGAAGAACCCGTCCCGGACACAAAAACGTCGGTCACATTGACCAGAATCGGTTAGTCGATTAACCAGAATCTGGCCGTCTAGCAACCGGAACGGGGGCGCCGACCGGGAGTCCGCTCGAGTTACATCTTGAGCCGGAGCAACTGCTGCAATGCCCGATCCCGGGCCGCCGGCGATGGAGCGTTGATGGTGCAATGTCCGAGCTTGCGGTTGGGCCGCGGTTCTTTACCGTAGCTGTGAAAGTGTACGCCGGACACCCGCAGAATGTTCCCGAGCTCGGGAATGCTACCAATGAAGTTCATCATGGCCGAGTGCCCGTTCGGGCGTGTGCTCCCGAGCGGCAGGCCGAGGATGGCGCGCACGTGATTTTCGAATTGGCTGGTCTGCGCGCCTTCGATGGTCCAGTGCCCGGAATTGTGGACGCGCGGCGCCATTTCGTTGGCGATCAGCTTACCGCCACGGACGAAGAACTCGATGGTGAGCACGCCGGCGTAATCCAGATGTTTCAACAGACGGCGCATATATGTTTCCGCCTGTTTCTGTAACGTCGCGCTTCGATACGGCGCCACCGAGTAACGCAGGATGCCCTGCGAATGGGTGTTGGCCGACAGCGGATAAAACAATGTTTCGCCGCGTGTGCTACGCACGCCGATAATCGAAACTTCGCGCGTGAAATCGACGAAGCCTTCATAGATCAGCGGCACAGTGCCGAGTGTTTGCCACGCAGTTTCGATATCCGCGGGTTTACGCAGATAGAACTGACCGCGGCCGTCGTAACCGAGCCGACGGGTCTTGAGCACGCCGGGCAGGCCGATCTTTTTCACGGCCCCGCGCAAATCTTCCAGCGAGTCCACCGCCATGAACGGCGGCGTCGGAATCTTCAACTGCCGGAACAATGTTTTTTCATGCAGCCGATCCTGCGAGGCGCCGAGTGCTTTGACGGGCGGCAGGAACGGTTTCTTGGCAGCCACCGGCTCGACCGCGGCCACCGGCACATTCTCGACGTCGAAAGTGACAACGTCGACCTCATCCGCTAATTCGGCGAGCTTGGCCGCGTCATCGAACGCACCGGGAATGATGCGGCCGACCTGGCCGCCGGGCGCGTCGCTGCTCTGGTCCAGGAACACGAACCGTAAGCCGAGCGGATAACCCGCCAGGGCCAGCATGCGTCCTAGCTGGCCCGCACCGATGATGCCGATCTTCATGGTCGGGGAATGGCAGTCACGGAAGGGTCGGGATTGGCGAGCACGGTGGCGGTCTGCTCGGCCCGGAATTTATCCACGGCGGCACGCACCGGCTCGTACTTGTTGGCCAAGATCGAAGCCGCGAACAGCGCTGCGTTGGTGGCGCCGGCCTGGCCGATGGCCAGGGTGCCCACCGGAATGCCGGCCGGCATTTGCACGATGGATAACAACGAATCGATACCGCTGAGCATTTTCGACTGCACCGGCACACCCAGCACCGGCAGGCTGGTTTTGGCGGCGGTCATGCCCGGCAAATGGGCGGCGCCGCCGGCGCCGGCAATGATGACCTCCAGACCGCGCTCGCGCGCCGTCTCGGCGTACTCGAACAGCAAGTCAGGGGTGCGGTGAGCCGAGACCACTCGGGTCTCGAAGGCGATGCCCAGGCGCTGCAGAGTGTCCGCAGCAGGCTGCAAAGTCTCCCAATCGGACTTCGAGCCCATGATGATGCCGACCAACGGTTTCATAAGCGTGCAATTGTATCAGGGGGCCGCGTTCGACAGCGCTTCGCGTAATACGCGAAACAGCTCGCGGCCGGAGGGTGTAATTTTTTGCGTGGACTGTTGCTGTTCCTTGCGGGAACGCTCCACCAGCTTGGCGATCGCTTTGGCATCGATCGTGGGGAACTCGGCTTTGAGCGCGGCGACTCCGTCCGCGCCTTCCGTGAGCAGCCGCTCGCGCCATTGCTCGATCCGGTGGAAACGGATGGCTTCGACCCGCTCGCGATCGCGCCGGGCTTGCAGCGCCTGGCGAATCGGCTCGGAGTCGATTTTGCGCATCAGTTTGCCGATGTACTGCTTCTGCCGGTACAGGCCACCGTGCGCAGTGATCCGGCGCGCCAGCAGGACGGCATCGAGTAACGGTTCGGGCAGGGGTAACTCCTCCAGCTCGCTGTCGGAGAGCTCGATCAGCGCCTCGCCCAGGGACTGCAGGTCGTCGCTTTGCCGCTTGCGCAGGCTTTTGCTGGGACGCCCGTCGTAGGAGTCGTCGTCGTCGGCGTCGTCGGTCATGTCAGGACAGGAGGGGTACGGGGGCGCAAGGATGCGTGCGCGGAGGCGCCCATGCAAGCAAAGGAAGAAGGACGGGCCTGATACAATCCGGCAATGACCCAAGTCGCCAGTTCCTCGCCCAGCCAGCTCAGCCACTCGCAACAGGACCTGCAGGACCTGGTCGCCCTGGCGATCGAGGAAGGGCGGCGTCTGGGGGCCACCGATTCGGAGGTCGGCGTCAGTGTCGACACCGGCTTGTCGGTGACCGCGCGGCTGGGCGAAGTCGAAACGCTCGAATACCAGCGCGATCGCGGTATGGGCATCACCGTCTATCGCGGCAAGCGTAAGGGCACGGCCAGCACCGGCGATCTGCGGCCACAGGCCATTCGCGAAACGGTTGCCAAAGCATTCAGCATCGCGGGCTTCACTGCCGAAGACGAATGCGCAGGTCTGCCCGATCCGGCCGATTTGGCCACTGAGATTCCGGATCTGCAGCTATCGCATCCTTGGGGTATCGAGCCTGATGCCGCGCGCGATCTGGCAGTGGCCTGCGAAGCGGCCGCGCTCAGTGCCGACAAGCGCATCGGTAATTCCGAAGGCGCCACGCTGTCGAGCCATCAAGGCTTGCGAGTGTTCGGTAACTCTCTCGGCTTTCTCGCCGGCTTTCCCAGCAGCATGCACAGCCTGAGCTGCGTCGTGGTCGCGCAAGCCGAAGGGGAGATGCAACGTGACTATTGGTACAGCTCGGTGCGCGATTGGCGCGAGCTCGAAGATGGCGAAGCCATCGGCAAGCAAGCTGCGGCGCGAGCCTTGCGTCGCTTGAATGCCAGGAAGCTGGCGACGACCACGGCGCCGGTGTTGTTCGTGCCGGAGTTGTCGCGCGGTTTGATGGGGCATTTCCTCGGCGCAGTTCGTGGCGGCAGTCAGTATCGCCGCGCGTCGTTTCTGCTCGACGCCGCTGGTCAGCAAATCTTTCCGTCGTGGCTGCAGATTTCGGAGCGGCCGCATATTCCCAAGGCAATTGCCAGCTCGCCGTTCGATAGCGAAGGCGTGGTGACGCGCGACCGTGAATTGATCAAGGACGGCGTGCTCACCGGGTACATCCTCAGCACCTATTCGGCGCGCAAGCTCGGCTTGCGTACCACCGGCAACGCCGGCGGCGTTCATAACTTGCTGGTGTCGTCGGGTCCGGATGACTTCAATACGTTGTTGAAGAAGATGAACAGCGGCTTGTTGGTCACCGAACTGATGGGCCAGGGTATCAATGGCGTGACCGGCGATTATTCGCGCGGTGCTGCCGGCTTCTGGGTCGAGAATGGCGAGCTGCAATATCCGGTGAACGAAATCACCATCGCCAGCAACCTGAAGGACATGTATCGCGAGATCGTCGCGATCGGTAGCGACGTCGATGCACGCGGCGGCATTCGCACCGGCTCGGTGTTGCTGGAGAAGATGACTATCGCCGGCGAGTAGCCGGCGACTGCTGCTGCCAGTACTATTTCGGGCGCTCGCTGGGCTTAGCCTCTTCTACGAGTGCCGCGACCGTCTTCCCTTTCAAGCTCGCCAACAGCGCGTGTTCTGCGGTTCGCGCTGCATCCACTGCCGGCGCGATATCTCTGATCTTGCTCAAGCGCGGGCCCGCGCTGTCGTGACGAACTGCATCCAGCACGTCGTTCAGCTCGATGGAGTGCGGATCGCGCGCCGGCACCCAGCTATCGTCTTCAGCGATCAGCAGCAGCTTGCGATGCTCCAACGCATCCATGATAGGCGTCAGCGCCGCGCCCGGAAGATCCAGATGTTCGGCGAGCCGATTCACCGTCCAGCGATGCTGTGCCGTGCGGTAGTCGTTGACGATCAGATACATGATGGATAGCGCGACTCGTTCGCGCAGGCTCGAATTCAAACTGATCACGCCGCGGCCGGGACGCAGGTATTGTGGATTCTGGACGTAGAACGCGAGCTGCGCGCCCAGCAGCAGAATCAGCCACGAAATGTACAGCCACATCAGCGCCACGATGATGATGGCGAAGCCGGCATAGATGACCATCGTCGTGGTCGCGCTGGAAACGAAGCGCGCCATCACCATGCCGCTGAATGCCCATGCGGCGCCGGCTGCGACGCCGCCGATCAGCGCAGCGGTCAGTCGCACTTTGGTGTTGGGAATGAAACCGTACATGAATGTGAACACGCCCGAGACCAGCAGGTAAGGCGTGACGTTGCCCAACACCAGCAGCACGGTGTCGAACGGGCGATAGTGCGACAGGGTTTGTACGAAGCTGGTGCTACCGAGCGTGGCGATCAAACCCAAGGCCGCGACGATCACTGCCGGGCCGACCACCATGACGCTCAAATATTCGCTGAAGCGACGGCCGATGCTGCGAGGCTGCTCGACGCGCCACACGAAGTTGAAGCTTTCCTCGACCTTCTGCACCGTCGAGATCAGCGTGTACAACAGGAAGATCAAGCCGATCGAACCGAGCACGCCGCCCCGCACGTTGTCGACGAAGCTCATCACCTGTGCGGTGAGTTCGTAGGCGCGGTCGCCGAGCGGTTCCAGGAAGCTGTACAGTATCGGCTCGAGTTCGCGGTGATAGCCCAGGCCTTTGAGCACCGAGAAGGACAGAGCGATGATGGGCACGATGGACAGCAACGTCGTGTACACCAAGCTCATGGCGCGCAAGGTGAGGTCGCCGCGCACGATGTCGCGAATCAAGGCGTACGGATAGCGCAGGATCCGCGTGAGTTTCCACAGCGGCCGGCCGATGATGGATTCCGGCGGCTCGAACAGCCAATGTTCTAATCGCGCTAGCAAGGGTGCAATCATGCGGTAGGCAGCCTGACATGCGTGCCGCGCCAGAAGCAAGTTCCAACAGATTTATGAGCTATACCTCCGGCAATTTTCCGTCCCGCATCGTCTGCCTCACCGAGGAGACCACCGAGACGCTGTACCTGCTCGAGGAGGACTGGCGCATCGTCGGCATCTCGGGCTTTACGGTGCGGCCGCCGCGGGCCCGCAAGGAGAAACCCAAGGTCTCGGCGTTCACCAGCGCCAAGGTGGATCGAATTCGCGAGCTGCAGCCGGACCTGGTGCTGGGCTTCTCGGACCTGCAGGCCGACATTGCCGCCGACCTGGTGCGCCATGGCCTGAACGTGCACATTTTCAATCATCGCGACATTGCCGGCATTTTCGGCATGATCGGCATCCTCGGCGGCATGATCGGTTGCGAAGCCAAGGCGTCACAGCTGTGCGCCAGGCTCGAGCAGAATCTGGAGAGCATTCGCGCATCCGCCGCCCAATTCACGGCTCGCCCGCGTGTGTACTTCGAAGAATGGGATGAGCCGATGATCTCCGGCATCCGTTGGGTGTCGGAGCTGGTCGGCGTGGCCGGCGGCGACGATTGTTTCGACGAATACTCGCGTCAGTCGCTGGCCAAGAATCGGATCGTCGCCGATCCGCTCGAGGTGGTGCGACGTGCGCCCGACATCATTCTCGGTTCCTGGTGCGGCAAGAAGTTTCAGCCCAAGAGTGTGGCTGCGCGCGAGGGCTGGGGCGAGGTGCCTGCGGTCGCCAATGCGCAGCTGCACGAGATCAAGTCATCGATCATTTTGCAGCCCGGGCCGGCGGCGCTCACCGACGGCATCACCGAGATTCACAACATCTTCAAGGCGTGGCAGACGCGGCGAGTGGCGCGTTGATGGTGAAGTAAAACGTCGCGCCGGCGTTGACCTGAGCTTCGGCCCAGATGCGGCCGTTGTGTCGCGCGACTACGCGTTGCGCCGTGACCAAGCCGATGCCGCTGCCTTGAAACTCCGCGTCCGGATGCAGGCGCTGAAACGGCACGAACAGTTTGTTCGCATACGCCATGTCGAAACCGACGCCATTGTCACGAATGAAATAGATGGGGCCGCCGGTCACCCCGGTTTGCACACCGACCGTTACTGACGGCTGCCCCGATCGGATAGTGAACTTCCAGGCATTGCCGATCAGACAGTCCACAGCTATGCGTAACAAACGCGCATCGCCTTCGACATGCATGTTGGGCGCGATCTCGACATGCACGAGGTGGCCCGGAAACTTGTCTTTGAGTGACGCCACCGCGTCCATGCAGATTTGGGTGAGATTCACCGGTCGAATCGCCAAGTCTGCAGTGCTGATGCGCGACAAGCCGAGCAGCGCTTCGATCAGTCCGGACATGCGCTGACTGGCGTCGTGAATGCGACGCAGATAATGCATCGACTTTTCATCCAGCTGTTGGCTGGCTGTTTCCTGCAGGATCTGGCTGAAGCCAGACAAGCTCCGCAGCGGCGCGCGCAAGTCGTGCGAGACGGCGTAGGCGAACGACTCGAGCTCGCGATTCGCTGCTTGCAGCTGACGCGTGCGCTCGGCGACGCGTTTCTCCAACTCGGCGTTCATCTGTTGGACTTCGCGCTGAGATTCGAGCAGCGCGGACACCGTCGCATCGTCCCGCTTCTTATGTCGACGAAGCAGGATGTACAGCAGTACGGCGGAGCCGAGAATCGACAACCAGCCTTTGCTGGTTTGCAGGACCTGGAGCGTACGCGGCTCCAGGCCCAGCCATTCCAGCCAACGATCGGTGACGAAGATCCAGATGGCGCCGGCCGCCAGATAGATCAATGCGATCGTGCGTGGCATGCGAGTCGAGCTAGGTCGTCAGGCGATGCAATGCTTCGGTGTATTTTTCGCCGGTCTTCTTGGCGACTTCGGGCGGCAACTTGGGGCCCGGCGGCCGCTTGTCCCAAGTCAATGTTTCCAGATAGTCGCGCACGATCTGTTTATCGAAGCTCGGCGGGCTGCTGCCGGGCTGGTAGGTGTCGGTGGGCCAGAAGCGCGACGAGTCGGGCGTCAGGGCTTCGTCGATCAGGGTCAGATGGCCGGCGTCGTCGATGCCGAATTCAAACTTGGTGTCGGCAATGATGATGCCGCGAGTCAGTGCGTACTC
>NZ_JAEUPY010000035.1 GCF_016790065.1 Steroidobacter sp. | reverse complement strand
ATCGACCGCGCGCCGTCACCATCGTTACGCGTGAGCGTCTCGATGAACAGAACATCAACACGGTGAATTCGGTGCTGGATCAATCGACCGGCGTCACAGTTGCCAGAGTCAACTTCGCCAATCAGCGCTACTACGCTCGCGGTTTCCAGATCGGAAGTTTGCAAGTCGACGGCGCGGCGCCCATCCCCACCGACGGTAGCGGCAGCGGATTCTTGAACATCGCGGATCTGTCGATGTACGAGCAGGTGGAAGTGATGCGCGGACCGGACGCGCTGTTCTCAGGCAACGGCGCTTCGGGTGGCTCGCTGCAGCTGGTGCGCAAGCGCCCCACCAAGGACACTCAGATGTCTTTGGCATTGCTCGCCGGAAGTTGGAGCCAATACCGCGCGGAAATAGATGCTTCCGGTCCGCTCGGTTGGGATGGTCGGCTGCGCGGTCGAGTGGTCTATGCGAAGGAGGACAGCGATTCTTATCTGAGCAACGGTGAAAGCCGCAGAGATCAGCTTTACGGCATCATCGAGGCTGATCTCAGTGACAGCACGCTGCTCGCGGTCGGTGGTACGTACGGCAACGCAGACAATCCTCAGGGATCGACCGGGCTGCCGTTATATGACGATGCTACCGATCCGCACTTACCTCGCTCGACCATCATCTCTCCCACCTGGGCGCGCCAGAAGCGGGACGCGGGCACGGCGTTCATTCAGTTCGAGCAGCGACTCGGCGAGTCGTGGAACTTGCGCGCCAATGCGATGAAGGTGCGAGTCGATACGGAAGGTTGGGGAGCATCCAGCTACAACCCGATCAATCGCCAGACCGGCCTGATTTCTTCAACCAGTAATGTCTCTGCTTCGGAGCAGGCGGAAGATCTGACGTTTCTGGATTTGACCTTGCGAGGCAAGTTCGAGCTGTTCGGGTATTCGCAGACGGTGGCTGTCGGTGTGGATGCGCAGGACATCCGTAACAAAGCCAAGATTTGGAGCTTTGCCAATTTCACCAACCTCAATCCGTTCACCTACGATCCGGATGCCGTGCCTCAGCCGGCGCGCGGCGTGATCCCGTCGACGTTGTATTCCTGGCCCATCAAACAGGATGGTGCCTATCTGAACTTGGTGTTGCAGGTGGCCGATCCGCTCAAAGTCATGGGCGGCGTCCGCTACAGCAACTACAAATATGACTTCGATCTGCAAGGCTTGAATACCACCACGGGCGCAGTGTCGTTTGGTTTCAGGACCAAGTACGAAGAGAGCGGCGTGCTGACGCCGTACGCCGGTCTCACGTATGAGTTGAATAGCAACTGGCTGCTCTACGGCAGCATCGCGGACCAGTACCAGTCGCAGGCCAGCAGTCTGCAAGGTCCATTGCCGGGAACACCGGTGGATCCCATCACCGGACGCAACGTGGAGTTCGGTATCAAAGGCGGATTGTGGGACGGCCGCGCTGCCACCCAACTCGCCATCTATCAGATCGATCGTCGCAACGAAGCGGTCCGGGACCTGACCTACGCGCAACAAGCCGGTCAGTTCGGCTCGCTATGTTGTTATCTCACGCGCGGCACGGTGCAAAGCCGCGGCGCCGATTTCGAGATCAACGGCAAGCTGCTCGCCAACTGGGATTTGTTCGTCGGCTACACCTTCAACGTCAACAAATACGAGTCCGGCTATGCCAACGGTCTGGGCCAGAAATACAACCCGCAAACGCCCAAGCACTTGCTGAAGTTGTGGACCACCTATGGGTTGCCACACAACGAGCAATGGAAATTCAGTCTTGGCGTCGTGGCGCAGTCGGAGAACTACGTCGACGGATCGTCGGTGGTCTATGCGGGCTCCAACCCGGTGGGAACGTCGTCCTTCCGGTTCACTGCAGGCGCCTACGCGATAGTTGGCGCGCGCGTGGCCTACGACATCAATCCAACCTGGTCGGTAGCGCTCAACGCCGACAATATTTTCGACAAGGTCTACTACAAGACCATCGGCGTGACTGGCTACGGCACCTGGTACGGGGACCCGAGAAGCTTCACTCTCTCGTTGCGCAGCCGGTGGTAATCATGCAAGAGCTCAAGTTCAGTCGCCTGATCACAGGCGCAACGGCGGCGCTCGGCCTGGTTTTGGCTGCGCCGTCTACGGCTTCGGCCGATCGCTTCGATGGCGTGCGGCAGACGATTCGTCAGCACATGCTCGAGCGCACGGTGCCGGGCGTGGCGGTGGCGGTGTGGAAGGACGGCAAGATTTTGCTGGAGGAAGGTTTCGGCTGGGCGGACTTGGAAAATCGTGTGCCGGCCAACCAGCACACCATGTTCGCACTGGCCTCGCTGTCGAAGCCGCTGACCAGCGTGGGTGTGATGACGCTGGTGCAGGCGGGCAAGCTCGACCTGGATCGACCGGCCAACGATTACCTCGGCGCGGATCAGATGAAAATCTGGATCGGCGATCCGCGGGCGGTGACGGTGCGGCGCTTGGCGAATCACACTTCGGGTGTGGCGTCGGGCAATCAGTTCCTGTACGGCGAGGATGCGCGCGACATGATGTCCGTGAGCGAGAACATCCGTCGTTACGCCATCGTCGCGGCGCCGGCGGGTGAGCGCCACTTGTACTCGAACATCGGCTATGGAGTGCTGGGGCATCTGATAGCTCAGGTGTCGGGCAAGAGTTATGAGCAGTACATGCGCCAGGACGTGTTTCTGCCGCTGGGCATGACCCATTCGTCGGTGTACCTCGCACCGGGACTGGAGCGATATCAGGCGATTCGTTACGACTTCGATCGCAAACCCATCCCGGACTATTTGTCCGCTGAACCCGCTTCGGCCATGGTGTTTTCCAGCGTGCATGACTTGGCACGCTTCGGGTTGTTTTTCCTCGGCCAGCGCCAGAGCGACCAGCGGGAGATCCTCAACGCGGCCTCGCGCGAGGCAATGTCTCGCGAGCCGATCAATACGAAGAGCATCCCCACTCGCCTGGCGACAAAAAGCGAGGGCGGTTACGCGTTGGGATGGGGTGTGCACGACGAAGGCGGTTATCGCACCATCGGTCATGCAGGCGCGATGTCGGGAGTGTCCACCAATTTTATCCTGGTGCCCGAAGAGAACGCCGGTGCAGTGGTGTTGACGAACACTGAAGGCGGCGCGGGGAGTCTGCATCTTGCTCTGCTCAAGAGTGTGTTGCCGAAGTGGCGCGAGTCGGCACCGCCGCCCGCCCCGGCGAGCGTTGCGAACCCCGCGTTTCAACCGCCTGCGCAATTGGCGGGCCGGTGGGAAGGTCGGGTCCACACTCCTGAAGGCGAGCAGCCCATCGAGTTGAATGTGTTGCCCACCGGCGATGTACACGTGCGCATCGGCGGCAACTCTCGCTTCCGTAATCGCAGCACTCTGCGCCAGCCTGCGTTGCTGAACGATGTGAAGTTCGAGAACGGTGAACTGACCGGCAACACGATTGCGCAGATTCAGACGGCGGACACTCGGCATCATCCACATTCGGTGTCGCTGCGGCTGACGCTGCGGGGCGATGTGCTCAACGGCGTCGCTGTGGCAGCGGAAGTGTATGAAGGGCTATGGGGCTATGGTTTGCCATATTGGACAGAGCTGCGCGCTGCTGCCGATCCCAAGCTTAGCGATGCGGTTGTTCGCTGATGTCGGTCAACTTGAGAGCGATGCACGGCGTGGCAATGCGTGCGCTGCTGAAGCGGAGCCTGGCGCTTTGCTACATGTTGGTCTTCTGGATGACGGCGTCGATCGCGAGTGCCCAAACACTCGCGATCGAATCCGCTGACCCGGCCCAATCGGTCATCTGGTCGAAGACGCTCGGTGAATGGCGGCGAATCATCGTGCGGCTGCCCGAGAGCTACAGCCGTTCCACACAGACTTACCCTGTCATCTACCTGCTCGACGGTGAAACGCATACCGCGCTCACCGCCGAGACGGTGGCTTTCATGGCGAGCAACGTTCTGATGCCCGAAGCCATCGTCGTTGGCATTCCCAACGGTGTGCTGTCGCGCAGTCACAATCTCACGCCGCCAAGTTCTGTAGCGGCGGAGATGAAAGATGCAGAGGGCGGCGCGAGTGAGTTCCTGAGCTTCATCGTGGATGAAGTTGCGCCGTGGATCGAGCAGCGTCATCGCACCGAGCCGTTCCGTATTCTCATTGGGCATTCCTATGGCGGATTGTTCGCGATGCATACGCTGCTGACGCGGCCCGATGCATTCAATGCATACCTCGCGCTCGATCCGTCGCTGTGGTACGACCGGCAGTCGTTTGTTACTTCGGTGCCCGCGGCGCTTCATAAGTTGCCACCCGGGCGCTTTCGTTACCTTTACACCGCGGGCATTGTCCCGAACCAAGCGCTCAAGACGTTCGATGCCTCTCTAGCTGCGAGTCCGCCTGCGAACATCGTGTTGCGGACTCGGCCGCCGCGCGCCAGCGAAGATCACAACTCGATGGTGCATCTGGCGATCTACGATGGACTGGAGCAGTTGTTCGCAGGCTGGTCGTTCAATGACGTGCTGACCGCGGCGATTGAGAAAAAACGCGATCCATACGATGCCATCCAGGCGCATTACCAGGCGCTGTTTGCAAAGTATGGGTTGCACATGAAGCTGCCGCAGAAGGCCTATCTGTGGGGCGGATATCAGTTCATTCCGACCGAGCAGCAGCCCAAGCGCAACCCGGCGCGCGCGGTCCAGATTCTGAGCGAGATGGGCGAAGTCTATCGCGATCAGAAATACCTCAATTTGTCTGCCGCGCTGGCGGCCGCAGGTCGTGTCGATGAGGCGCTGGCGCTGCTCGAGGAAGGCGCGGCGTATTTTTCGGCGCTACCCAACAAGAGCTTCGAGCACCTCACGGCCAGGGCGCGCATCAAAGAACTTCAGGACGCTCGGTCCAAGAAAAAGCGCGCGAAATAACTTCGAGATCCGCGCGAGCGGGTCCTCTTTTGGAGATCGTCATGAGAAATCTCTGCGTACTACTATTGTGCTTGGCTGGCGTCGCGCCAGCAGGCGCGGCTGACCGATTCGATGCGGTTGCCTCTTTCATCGAGGCACAGCGGGTCGAGGGCGATGTGGCCGGTGTCGCCGTCGCTGTCAGTCAGCGAGGCAAGATCGTTTGGGAGCGAGGCTTCGGCTGGGCCGATCGCGAGAATCGTATTCCGGCCACCGAGCACACGATGTTCTCGCTCGCCTCCATCTCCAAGCCCATCACTGCTACCGGCCTGATGACCTTGGTTCAGGCCGGCAAAGTAGATCTGGACAAACCGGTGAATGACTATCTCGGTAACGCGCAGCTTAAGGCGCGCGTCGGCGATGCACGCGACGCGACGGTGCGGCGAGTGGCCAATCATTCATCGGGCTTGCCGCTGCACTATCACTTGATTTTCAGCGATGAGTCTTATCGCAAGACATCTACCGACGAGACCATCGCTCGCTACGGCAACCTGATCACACCTCCGGGGGAGGCCGTGGAGTACTCGAATCTCGGCTACGGCGTGCTCGACTACGTCATTCGCCGAGCCTCTGGAACGGGTTTTGCGGAGTTCATGACCGCAAAAGTGTTCATGCCGTTGGGGCTCACGCGCATGGCTGTGGGCATCCCGCCGGGCATGGAAGCTTACGCTGCCGCGCGCTACAACCCGGATGGGGCGCGAATCCCAATGTATGACTCGGATCACCAAGGCGCCTCAGCGGTCTATGGCAGCGCTCATGACTTGGTGCGGTTCGCGATGTTTCATTTGAAAGATCATCGCTCCGACCAGCGGGCGATTCTTTCCGATGCTTCACTCGATGAGATGAAACGACTCACCGTGAACGATTCGGCGCGCTCTGGCTTCGGCGTCAGCTGGAAGATCGTGGATCGCGACAACGGCTATCGCACGGTGGAGCATGGCGGCGGCATGCCCGGTGTCGGCGCGGTACTGCTGATGATTCCCTCTGAAGATATCGCGGTCGCGGTATTGACCAATCACGAGAAGGGGCGCC
This sequence comes from Steroidobacter sp., assembly GCF_016790065.1. Taxonomy (GTDB): domain Bacteria; phylum Pseudomonadota; class Gammaproteobacteria; order Steroidobacterales; family Steroidobacteraceae; genus Steroidobacter. The sequence continues at coordinate 22,961 of NZ_JAEUPY010000035.1, read as the reverse complement.
ACCGCGCTATCGCGGACAAGGTGCTGCAGACCTTGCTACCGAAGTGGCGGCCGCAGCCCAAGAAGGCAGAGGGCGACGGTCCTGCCTTCGTGCCGAGCGCTGAGCTGCAAGGCAAGTGGTCGGGCAACTTGCACACTTACAACTCGGAGATTCCCATCACCGTCGAGTTCTTGCCCTCAGGCGAAGTCCGCGCCGGGCTGCGCGACCAGTTTGTGAGCGTGATGCGACCTGTCTGGTTCAGCGACGGGGTGTTTCAGGGACATATGCTCGGCCAGCTCGACACTGACGATGCGCGCTGGAACGACCCGGGAATGCTCGAACTATCTCTGCGCTTGCGAGGCGATCGGCTCACCGGCGGTGCTGCCACCACATCGAACAGCTGGCGCGCAGGCGCACTGACCCATTGGGTGGAACTGCGGAAGAACTAATCACTCCTGCACGTGAGTGTTCGCCGTGTAGCTCAAGCTGACTCGCCAGCCGCGATCCTTGGAAGGCTCGGCCACCGAAGCATGGGCTTCCGAGGTCTTGCCGCTCCAGAACGCGACCAGTGTGTCGACGCGCGATAGCGTGGCGCCGGCGTCAGTCATTTTTTTGCGATGGGCGGCGGATGCGAAATCGTAGGACGGGGCGCCACGCTCGCGAGTGACGCGTTGTTTGATGGTGGTGTACAGGGCAGCAGCGTCGGCTTCGTTCTTGGCCTCGAAGACATAGCCGCCGCGAAACAGTTTGCCGCCGTCGCAGGCATAAACGGCCAATGCGTCACGATCGAACTCGCGCACCCGGAAAGCGAATTGATAACCGGAAGGGAGTTTGCCTTCGAACGAGGCCGAGCCGCGGCCGGCTTCGATGACGGCGATCCGATCGCAGGGCGTGCCGAACTCTAGCGCGCGAAAATCAGCGGCGGAGGCGGGGCCCATCAATAGGGCGGCGGCGGTGAAAACGACGGGAATAAACAGGGATTTGGCGGACACGGCGGGCTCGGCAGGCTGGCTAACGGAACGGCGGTAAAGGCGGCAATTTACCATCCGGCAGGCCGCCTGCCCGACGGAATGTGCATTCCGTCACTTTCCGACCCTCCCTTAAGGTCCGGTGGCGGTCCCATCGGCGCCGGCCGGGCATACAATCCGGCCCATGAACAAAGAAGCGGCACTGGCAAGCCTGGGTCTACAGGGAACTGAAGATCACGCCACCGTGGCGCGGGTCTATGGCGAACGGTTGGCCGTCGTGCAGGAGCGGCTGATTGCGGCGCAGACCGATGCTGACCGTAACACTCAAGGTGCCAAGCTCGCCGAGCTGAGCCAGGCCTACGAGATGGTCACGGGTACGGGCCGTTATACAAATTCCAACGACGCCAGCGCGACCGTCGCGCGTTCGGGCACGACCATGACGCCCGCGCCGTCGGGCGATACGTTCATGCGCATGGAGACCGGCGCCGTGATTGCCGATCGCCTGGAGATCGGGCATCTGCTCGGCCAAGGCGGCATGGGCAACGTGTACGCCGCTCGCGATCGTCTCAAGCAGGAAGACGTCGCCATCAAGGTGCTGCGTCAGGATTTGCAGTTCAGTGTCGCTGCCAAGGATCGTTTCCTGGCCGAAGCCAAGATGTCCTGCAGCTTGTCTCATCCAAACATCGTGCGCGTGCATGACGTCGGCATCAGCGGCGGGCTGTATTACTTCTCCATGGAGCGTTTAAAAGGTCACACGCTGCGCCAGCGGATGGAACAGTACCGGCAGCAGAATCGTGTATTCAGCGTCGCCGAAGTGAGCGACATCGCCAAGCAGCTGATCGACGCGCTGCGTTACGCGCATCGTTACATCGTGCATCGAGACATCAAACCGGAAAACATTTGGTTGGCCGAGGACGGCACAGTCAAGCTCATGGACTTCGGTATCGCGCGCGCCTTCAGCAATTCACAGCTGACGCAGACAGGCATGGCGTTGGGCACGGCCTATTACATGTCGCCGGAGCAACGTATCGGTTCGAAGGACGTCGACTGGCGCACCGATCAATATGCGCTCGGCGTCGTGCTGTATGAGTTGTCTGCTGGCACCTTGCCCACCGGCGCGGTGCAATCCATCGAAACCATTCGCCGCGATCTGCCAAAGCGCTACGCTGCTGCGTTGATGCGAGCGATGGCCGTGATGCCGGAGGATCGGTTCCAGTCGTTGCACGAAATGTTGGCCGAAATCGAAGCGCCGCCGGCCAAGAAGTTTCGTTATGGCAGTTTGATATTGATCGGCGCCGGGCTTGCGGCCGCGGCTGCGGGCGCGTTCGTGATTTTGAATCAGCAGGCGCAGGCACCGAAGCCTGCCGCTGTGGCTGCTGCGCCGGCCGCGGGAACGTCTGGAACTGCGGGCGGTACGGATGAAGCGGGTGGCGATGGGTCCAATGGTTCGACGCCAGTCGAGCCGCCGCCGGAAGCGACGCCGTCAGTGGCGGCGCTTGTTCCCGAGCCTGAACCCGAAGTCGAGCAACCGACGCAGACGGCCTCTGTGCAGTCCGAAGTCGATGCGATCAGTGCGACTCCTCTGCCTGCACCGACTGAGCAAACGGAGCCGAAGCCGCAACGCGTGGCGAAGGTGACTACGCCGAGTGCATCGTCTTCATCGACGTCGTTCCCGTCGTCCGCCGGTGGTGGTCTCGACGCGCGTCGCAAGCAATGTGTCGCTCAGTGCGAGCGTGATGACGGCGAGTGCAAGAGCCTCAGTCGTCGGGGCAAGCAGGAGTGCATGAAAGCGGTGGCGTTCGGCGCGAATTCGACTCGGATTACCACGACCAATCCGGCCGCAACCAGCTGTGCCTTCTTCGGTCAGTCCCGCTGCGAATATTCGCTGGACCGCGATGCTTGTCTTACTCGGATGACGTTGCGATACAAGACCTGCGTCGATGTGATCGGTGGCTCGGTGGCTTCGCGTCGTCAGGATTGCGACGAGCGTGCGCACGAGTCCGATCAAATGTGCCTGGACGCGCTACGTGAGTGCCGGGCGTCCTGCGAATAGGCCGCTCTCAGCCGACGACGCTCTTCAGATAACGAAACAACAGCGGATGCCCAGCCTGTAGCGCCTTGCGCTGGGCCAGTTCCTCGTCCTTCTTCTGCGCGCGCCGCGCTTCGAGCCAGCGATGCACGCAGCGGTAATGCTCCTCTCCCGGCGACTCGCCGAGAGCGAGGTCGATGCCCATCTGCCGAGCGAGGCCGGGTTCACGCAGCAGCATCCACGCCGGAAAGTCTTCGGGCTTGAGCGCTGAGTCTTCCAAGTCCTCATCGGCCAGATCGTCCTCCGCGGCCAGAAATTCCCGCCACGACTTGCCGATGCCGGCGTCCGGATGCTGAGGCTTACTCAGAGCATCGGTGGCCAAAGACGGCTCGTGCCAACACAACGCGAACCAACCGGTCAGCGATTCGACGCGTCGATGTTGAAACGCGCCGCTGTGGGCGAGTTGTAAACACAGCGCCGGTTGTTGTTGCCAATTCGGTTCGCTGAACACGCAAGCGCTGACGCCGGCCCAGTCCTGCGCCTGGCTGAGCGCAAAGCTGCGATGAAAATGCGGTTCGTCGGCGGAGTAGGGCTGGTCTTGTAGCGCTTCGGCCAGCTGTCGCCATAGCGGCGTCAACAACTCCCGCCATTGCGAGCCGAGCAGTCGCTTGGCAATCGGCCCGGTGTCGAGCAGCAGATCGAGCTGTTGTCGCGCATCTTCGATCGCATGATCGAGGCGCGAGGCGACGGCGACCAGACGATCGTAGCCGGCCAGATCGGAATGATTGGGCGCGATTTCATACAGACGGTCGAGCTGTCGCTGCGCATCGGCGATATTGGTTGCCGCCAAGGCGCGTGCGATACCGTTGGTCAGCGCGGCGACCGGATTGTCGAAAAACAAATCCATCTGCGGCGCTTGCTGAGCCGGAATGAATCGACCCGCGATCAGTCGATGCAACTCGGTCTGCGCGCTGATGCGCAAAGGTTTGTTGCTTGCCGGCGAGTCCGAATGCCAGGGCGTGAACTCCTGCGGCTGTTCGACGAGGCCGATGCTACGCGCGTAGCTCACCGAACTTTCGATCTGGCCGCGAATCTTGTCCGGGCTGCCCATCAGCACGCCGTCCAGAAATTCGATTTCCTGACGGCGCCAGCTTTCGTAATCGCTATAGGCCAGCCGGCCGGTGGCCAGCAGCAGTTCCAGCACGGTGAACGCGCCTTGTTCCAGCAATTGATCGTCGACCTGCTTTTGCAGGCTGCTATCGATTTTGATCATACGAGTTGAAGGTCAGGGCGCGAACAACATTTCCAGATCGGCCGCATCCAATTGCAGCGGTGCCGCGTTCTTTTCGGTGTACAGCTGATTGGCCAGTGCATGCTTCTGCTCTTGCAGCCGCACGATGCGCTCTTCTACCGTACCTTGAGCGATAAGCTTATAAACGAACACCGGCTTGTGCTGGCCGATGCGATGGGCGCGATCGGTGGCTTGCGCTTCCACGGCCGGATTCCACCACGGATCGTAATGAATGACCGTGTCCGCGGCAGTGAGATTCAAGCCGGTGCCGCCGGCTTTGAGACTGATCAAGAACAACGGCACCGTGCCGCCCTGGAACTTCTCGATCAGTGGCGTGCGTTCGCGCGTCTCGCCGGTGAGCAACAGATACGGAATGCCGAGTTCCTGCACTTGCTCTTCGATCAGCGCCAGCATCGAAGTGAACTGCGAGAACAGCAGGATACGCCGGCCTTCCTCGATCATTTCCGGCAGCGCGTTGCTCAGCCAGTCCATCTTGGCCGAGGGCACTGTTTCGTCGGTGGGTTCGGCTGATGCCACGAGTCGTGGATCGCAGCAGGCTTGTCGGAGCTTGAGCAGCGCGTCGAGCACGGTGATCTGGCTGCGAGCCAAGCCGCGTTCTTCGATGGTCTCACGCACGCGACGGTGCGAGGCGAGACGGACGCCGTCGTAAAAGTCGCGTTGTTTCTCGTCGAGCGCAATGGTCTCGATGATCTGGGTCTTTTCCGGCAACTCCGGCGCCACGGCATCTTTGGTCCGCCGTAGCATGAACGGAGCAATGCGTCGGCTGAGTGCCAACGCTCGCTCGCGATCGTTATTCTTTTCGATGGCAGTTCGATACTGGCGTTGAAACTCGCGTTCGTCGCCGAGCAGCGCCGGCTGCAGGAAGTCGACCAGCGACCACAGCTCGCCCAAGTGGTTTTCCATGGGCGTGCCGGTGAGACAGAGCCGATGCTCGGACTGCAGCGCCCGGGCCGCTTGAGAGACTTTGGCGCGCGGATTCTTGATGACCTGCGCTTCGTCCATCACGACCAGGTAGAACTCGTGCGACGTGAGTACTTCGCTGTCGAGTTGCAGCAGCGGGTACGCGGTGATGACCACGTCGGCCTTGGCAATCTGAGGGAACAACTCCTTGCGGCGCGAGCCGTGCAGCGTGAGTTGTTTCAAATGCGGCGCGAACTGTTGGATCTCACGCTGCCAATTGCCGATGACGCTCACCGGCGCCACGATCAGCGACGGCTTGGTGAGTCGGCCGGCTTCTTTCTCCAGCGCCAGGTGCGCCAGCGTTTGCACCGTTTTGCCCAAGCCCATGTCGTCCGCAAGAATGCCGCCCAGGCGGCAGCGTCGCAGGAACTGCAGCCAACCCAAGCCTTCTTGTTGATACGGGCGCAGCGTCGCCTTGAATTGCTCTGGCGGTTGCAGCGGCTCGATGGCAGTGAAGTTGCGCAGCTCTTCCACGGACTGCAGGAATGCAGTGTCCGGCGAGCGCAGCTTCGGCGCTTCCGGATCCGCAGTCAGCTGTGCCAGTCGACTCGCTTGCGTAACCGGCAGCGACAACGTTTGCTGTTTGGTCAGCGCGTCGTGATCGAACAGTTCGACCAACGTATCGGCGATGCGTTTGATCCGATCGATGGGCACGGGCAGATAGCGGCCATCGGGAATCTGTACGAACAGTTGTTCGCCGATGCGATGTACGCCGGCCTCGCCAGTGCCGAGCGCGCCTTGCAGATAGTCGACTAGCGCCGGCAGCAAGTTCACTTGCACGCCGTCGATCACGATGCCGAGCTTCAGGTCGAACCATTCCTTGTCGCGGCCGGTGTCGGCGTCGACATACCAATCGCTACTTTCGACCAGCCGATAGGGGAAGTCGTCGGCAACGACTACGTCCCAGCCTTCGGCGCGCAGCTCGGCAATGGTGTTGTGTGCGAAGCCGAGCCAGAACTCGCGGCCTTGCGGGCTGTTAGCGAGGGCCGCATCCAATCGTTGTTGGAGCTGGCGCTCGGTTACCAGGTCGCGCGGGATTTCATAAAGCCGATTGTCTTTAAAGATACGGACTTTGCGGTCGCCGCCACGCAGGGAACGGCTGTAGACCGGCAGTCCGTTATAAACAAAGTACAGCGTGGCGATGGGATCTTCGGCCAGATACAGCTGCGCGGTCAGTTTGCGAAGCTTCTGCGCTTGGGCGACGAGCGCGCGAGGCTTCGGCAAAGGTGCGCCGGTGCTTTCGATTTCTTCGGTCACCGTCGGTACTTGTTCGGGCGTGACCGGCGGCGCATTGAAGAAGCGGCGAAACAATTCGATGTCACAAGGCAAGGTCACCGCGCCGATTTCGTTGCTGCCCGGGTCGACATACATGGCGACGTCCAGATCGAAGAACGTAGCGACGCGTTTGTCCTCTGACACTTCGCATTGCAGATACTGTTCGCCGTTTTCCAGCAGCTGCCAGGAGATGCGAGCGGGGCGCGCTTTGCCCAGCTTCAACGAGGTGCCGTCGAGGGTTTGCCAGCGGGCACGGCCGGTGGCAATGGCGTCATTCAAAACCGTGGTGCCGGCGGTGTCGCGCAGGATCCAGGGACCGTCGGTTCGCTGGGTCAGCAGCTGCTGCAGAATTTGACGATCGGCCGAATCGACATAACGCGGGAACTCGTTACCTCGCGGTACGAAGATACTGGTGCCGCCGCGGGCCAGCCGGTTCGAGCCGGGAGGCGCCTGGCCGACCCAAGTCGCTAGTTGCAACTCGCCGGCTGCGGTTGCTTGTAACAAGTAATAAAGCCGTTGCTGTAGCTGAGGTCCGGTCGATGCGGAAGTGGCACGCTGTAATGATGCAGCGGGACGCGGTGTCGCAACGCTCGGTGCATTGGTGACAGCGGCGATCTCGACAGCTGCGATATGCACGCAGGGACTCGGCCGCCCACAGCTGCACTCCGCTTCGGCGATTTGCCGGTCGGTGGCGGACTGATGCCGGAGGTAAACGCGATGGCGTGCGTTGGCTTCTGCAACCTGCCCGGTGACGACCGAGCCGGATTGCACGATGCGCAGCTCGCTGACAGCGCCATCGCGCGCCAACTGCTGTGCGGCCAAGAACAGGTCATCGCCTAAGGTGACCTGTAGCCGGCGCAAAGACGGAGACTCACTCATCTCGCAGGAGGGCGGCTTGCCCGATCCTTCAGTCGCATCACGCCAACGTGTGATAGACCTTTTGCACGTCGTCGTCCTGTTCGAGCTTGTCGATCATTTCCAGGACTTCGGTGGCTTGCGCTTCGGGCAACTCGGTCGGGGTCAGGCAGATGTATTCGTGTTCGGCGGACAGCGGCACCAGGCTGCGATCTTCCAGCGCTTTTTGCATGTGGCCGAACTCGGGGAAATTGCAACGGGCCACCAGCTGCGGCTCGCCCTTTTCGCCGGTGCTCTCACCCATCTCCTCCAGGCCGTGGTCGATCAGGTACAGCTCCAGGTCGTCATGGTCGATGCCTTCCGGATTGAGCCGGAACACGCCCATCTTTTTGAACTGGAAGCTGACGCTGTTGGCGGTGCCGAGGTTGCCCTCGTGCTTGGTGAAGATGCTGCGTACGTTGGCGACGGTGCGGGTCGGATTGTCGGTGGCGGTTTCCACCAGCACCGCGACCCCGTGCGGCGCATAGCCTTCGTACAGGATTTCGGTGAAGTTGGCCGCGTCCTTGCCCGACGCGCGCTTGATTGCCGCTTCGACCTTGTCCTTGGGCATGTTGACGGCGCGTGAGTTCTGGATCACGCGACGCAGGGCCGGATTGGAGTGGGGGTCGGGGCCGCCGTTCTTGACGGCGATGGTGATGTCCTTACCGATACGGGCGAATTGCTTCGCCATACGGTTCCAGCGCGCGAACATCGCGTGCTTTCTGACTTCGAAAATGCGGCCCATGAAACGGCTCCCCTGAACTCAAGGGAGCAGTTTACCACCCCGGCTGATGCCGGGGCGGCGGAAGCAGTTACTTACCTTTGGCCTCCCACATGACCTCGGCGTTGGCCGCCGCGGCCCGCTTCAGGATGCTCAATAACGGCACCGCTCGAGTCGCCAGGTCCACCGGCGCCTCGCGTTCCTCGTCCTCATCCTCGTTCTGGGCGTCCTCATTGTCCGCCGGGCGGGCTGCCGTCACATGGGTGCCGGCTTTGATCTGCTCGGTGGCATGTTCCAGCTTCTGCAAGGCGTCGCCCACATCTTCGGGGCCGAGCGCGCCCGGAATGCGTCCGGTCGCGCCCATCAGCTTCAGCAGCTGAATCGCGACGTCCTGGAACATGGTGATGGATTCGGTCGCGGTGGAGCGGAAGGTGACTAGCATGGGTAAGGCCTCGAGTGCCGTCAGGTACAACCGCGGATCAGGAACAAAACCAATAATACCGGGATGGGAACTCCCAGCAGCCACAACAAAATCCAACCCACTTTACCTTGCTCGCGGCCGTAATTCAGCATGCGATGCAGGCCCGGGGGATGGCGTTTGAGCGCTGTTTTGAGTGGATCTGACATGGCGGCCTCTCATTCACTACAGATAGCCAGTGAACGGTTGCCGTCGGGACGGGGTTCCGAGCGCTATTCGTCTGTGGCGCGTAGCGCGGCCTGCCAGATTTTCAGCGTGGTGGCGCGGCTCAAACCTTGTTCCATCAGTAACGCCTGCGCGCCTTCTTCGGAATAGGTGCCACGCTTGGTGAGCAGGGTCAGCACGCCGCACAGGTCGCCGAAATAAATGGCCTGACCGAGCGGGCTCATGGTGGCGGGCGCGACTTTGTCCGTCTGTTCCTGCAAGGCGCGGATCGAAGGATCGGACAGTTCCCAAGTCGCGGCGATGAAGCCCGCGACATTCGGCGCTTGCAGCTGCATGGCGCGAATGAACACTTCGGCGCGCGGCTGCAGGTCCCGCTGTTCGCGATAGGTTTCCATCGTCAGCCGAAACAGCACGATGCGGGCCAGCGGCCCGAGCAGGCCGATCAGTTGTGCAATGAAAGGATCGGTGTTGCCGATGGCGCGTGCACACGCCTCGGAGGCGGCCGCTGTGCGTTGGGCATGTTCCCAAGTGAGCGTGGCGAAGTGGTCGAAATAACCTTTGGGTTGTTTGAACACCGGCTGCAGGATGGCGGTGGCGAGCAGGCTGCGCATGCCATTGGTACCGAGCATCACCACGGCGCGGTCCAGACTATCCACCGGCTCGGGCGAATAGCGATACGCGGCGCTGTTGGCTCGTTGCAAAGTGCTGCCGGCCAGTGCCGGATCTTCCAGGATCAGTTTCACCAATTCGCGGCGCGAACTTTCGTCGTCGTTCAGCACCTTCATCAGCTTGGGCAGCAACATGGGCCGGCGCGGAAAATAGTCGCGCTGATGTACGGCGGCCGCTGCATGGTCATTGACCTTGGCCAGTACCGCGGCGTGCTGACCGGAGATGTCGTAATCGATGTGTTGGACGCCGAACGCCAGCTTGTAGCTTTCGGCATAGGCGCTGGCGGTCGATTCAGTTTCGTAGGGCGGGCCTTCGCCGTCGCTGGCTTGGGTCACCGCTTGAGTTTCGGCACGGGGCGCGCTGGCCGACGGGGAACGATTGGACGTCGATGCCGAACCGCGCATGCCGAGCATGAACACGGCCAGCCCCACCAAGGCTGCGATCAGAATGATGGTTAGAGTCACGCTCGCCGTCGCTCCTGTGCCTGAGCCCGCTCGACTCGGAAAGCTCCTCGCCGGTGCGATGATACCTGGCTGACGCACCGAGCTGGTGCGGCAGTACGCGCGCTGGTAGCTGCAGGGCCGTGAGCCCGCTGGATTAAGATTTGCATCGCTGACAGACCGTGCCGCATTCGGTCTACCCGGACCGCAAGGAACACCGCTTGTCGATCCACGTCGCTCTGAATCACGTCACCCACTATCGCTACGACAGGCGTGTGTCGCTCGGCCCGCAACTCATTCGCTTGCGGCCGGCTCCGCACAGCCGTACCCGCATCCTGGCGTATTCCCAACGCATTACGCCGGCCGAGCATTTCATCAACTGGCAACAGGATCCGGAAGCCAATTATCTGGCCCGCGTGGTGGTGCCGGATAAAACCAGCGAGCTGCGCATCGAGATCGACCTGGTGGCCGAGATGGCGGTGCTCAATCCGTTCGACTTCTTTTTGGACCAATACGCCGAGCATTTTCCCTTCGATTATCAGCCGGCCGAGCGCCGTGAGCTCGCGCCTTACCTGGTGACCCATGCGCCCACGCCTCGCTTCGGCGAGTATCTGGCCGGGCTGTCCCGCCAGCGGGTGCGCACGATCGATTTTCTAGTCGGTCTGAACCAGCGGCTCGCCAAGGATATCCGTTATCTGATCCGGATGGAGCCCGGCGTGCAAACGCCCGAGCAAACGCTGCTGCAAGCCTCCGGCTCGTGCCGCGACTCGGGCTGGTTGTTGGTACAACTGCTGCGACACATGGGCCTGGCGGCGCGCTTCGTGTCCGGGTATTTGATTCAACTGCAGGCCGATGTCAAAGCGCTCGATGGTCCGTCCGGACCGTCGGCCGATTTCACCGACTTACATGCCTGGTGCGAGGTGTATCTGCCCGGCGCCGGTTGGATCGGGTTCGATCCCACGTCGGGCCTGCTCGCCGGTGAAGGTCACATTCCGTTGGCATGCACGCCCGAGCCTTCCAGCGCAGCGCCAGTGAGTGGTGCTGTCGATGAAGCGGAAGTCGAGTTCTCGCATCACATGAAGGTCGAGCGCGTGTGGGAAGCGCCACGCGTGACCAAGCCTTATAGCGAGGCTCAGTGGTCGCAGATCGAAGCGCTTGGCCGTGCCGTGGATGCTGATCTATTGGCGCAAGACGTGCGTCTCACCATGGGCGGCGAGCCGACGTTCGTTGCCGTCGACGATCCGGATGGCGCCGAATGGAATACCGCTGCGCTCGGTCCTACCAAGCGACAACGCGCCAGCGATTTGTTTCAGCGCTTGAAACAAAAATACGCGCCGCAGGGCCTGGCACACTTCGGTCAGGGCAAGTGGTATCCCGGCGAACAATTGCCGCGCTGGTCGCTGAATTGTTACTGGCGGCGGGATGGGGAACCGATCTGGACGGCGCCGTCGCTGTTCGCCGATGAAGCTGCCGACTATGGCGCCAACGAGCGTCATGCCAATGAGTTTCTGTCGGCGGTGGCGAGACAGCTGGGACTGACGCCGCAGTTCGTGTTTCCAACGTACGAAGATGCGTTTTATTACTTGTGGCGCGAGCGGCGCTTGCCCAGCAACGTCGATCCGTGCGATTCCAAGTTGGAGGATCCGTTGGAACGAGCCCGGCTGGCGCGGGTGTTCAGTGCCGGGCTCGATAGCATCGTCGGTCACGTGTTGCCCATCGCTCGCAGTGCTAACGGTGGCGCGTGGGAGACCGGTCCCTGGTTTCTGCGCACCGAACGTTGCTATTTGATTCCGGGCGACTCGGCCATCGGTTATCGCCTGCCGCTGGATTCGCAGCCCTGGGTCAAGGACGCCGAGTATCCGTTCCTGCATCCGATCGATCCGAGCGAAGCACTGCCGCCGTTGGCGAGGCATGCGCAAATCGGACGACAGCCGTTGCCGCTGCAAGCGGAGTTGCGCCGCCAAGTCTGGCGCGGCAGTGACGGCAACTCGGAGTCGCAGACACGCGGACGAGGCGATTCCATTCCCGCCAATCGTCCCATGCAAGGCGAGTCGGCGCATTGGATCACTCGTACCGCGATGTGCGCTGAAGCTCGCAATGGCGTGCTGTACATCTTCATGCCGCCGACGCGACGGCTCGAGGAATACCTGGAAATCGTGCAGGCCATCGAAGCGGTGGCGCGCAGTCAGTCGCAACCCGTGGTGCTGGAAGGCTACGAGCCACCGTCCGATGCGCGTTTGAATGTGTTCCGAGTGACGCCCGATCCTGGTGTGATCGAAGTGAACATCCATCCGGCCGCAAGCTGGGATGAGATGGTGGATCGCACCACTCACTTGTACGACGCCGCGCGCGAGTCTCGCCTCAGCACCGAGAAGTTCATGCTCGACGGTCGCCATACCGGCACCGGCGGTGGCAATCATTTCGTGCTCGGCGGCGCGACACCCGGCGATTCGCCATTCCTGCGCCGGCCCGATCTGTTGCGCAGTTTGATTTCGTATTGGCACAACCATCCGGCGCTGTCGTATCTGTTCTCGGGCTTGTTCATCGGGCCGACCAGCCAGGCGCCGCGGGTCGACGAAGCTCGCAACGATTCGTTGTATGAGCTGGAGCTGGCGTTCAAACAATTCCCGGCCGCTGCCACGGACTCGCCGCCCTGGCTGATCGATCGGCTGCTGCGCAATCTGCTCATCGACGTGACTGGTAACACGCATCGCGCCGAGTTCTGCGTGGACAAGTTGTACTCACCGGACAGCTCGACCGGTCGCTTGGGTTTGCTGGAGATGCGAGCGTTCGAGATGCCGCCGCATTCGCGCATGAGCCTGACCCAGCAATTGTTGTTGCGATCGTTGATCGCGAAGTTCTGGAGTCAGCCGTATGAACCGACCAAGCTGGCGCGTTGGGGTACTGAGCTGCACGATCGTTTCATGCTGCCGTACTTCATCGAGCAGGATCTGCGCGATGTGCTGGCTGAGTTGACGGCTGCGGGTTATCCAATGCAAGCCGCTTGGTTCGCGCCCCATCTGGAATTCCGTTTCCCGAAGTACGGTGACTTTGCGACTGGCGGTGTGGATGTGGAGCTGCGCCAAGCGTTGGAACCGTGGCATGTGATGGGCGAGGAGGGCGCGCCCGGCGGCGCCGTTCGCTATGTCGATTCCTCAGTGGAGCGCGTGCAGGTCAAAGTCACCGGTCTCGCGCCGGATCGATATGTGATGACTTGTAACGGTCACTCGTTGCCGCTGCGTCCGACCGGGCCGGTCGGTGAGTTCGTCGCCGGTGTTCGTTATCGCGCCTGGCAGCCCTCGTCGGCGCTCCATCCCAGCATCGGTGTGCATTCGCCGTTGACGTTCGACCTCGTCGATACCTGGATGAATCGCTCGCTGGGCGGTTGCCAATATCACGTCGCTCATCCGGGCGGTCGCAACTACGCCGTGTTCCCGGTGAATGCGTTCGAGGCCGAGAGCCGGCGGCTGGCGCGCTTCTTCCGTATGGGACATACCCCGGGGCGTGTTGAAGCCTCGCCCGCATCGACGGCGGCTGAGTTTGCGTTTACGCTGGATCTTAGAAGCACGTGATCGTTTCCACGTCCTCGACAGTGCGAATGTCCGCCTCGCTCCATACTTATAAGCCCGATCTGCAGCGTTATGACGAGCTGTTGTCGCCCGACGGCAGTATCCGGCCGCACTGGCGCGCATTGGTGGAACGCTTGGAGCAATCCGGGCCGGACACCGTGCGGCGGGGTGTGGAGCTGGCGCGCCGGCTGATCGTCGAGAACGGCGTTACTTATAACGTCTACGCCGATCCGCAGGGCCGGGATCGCCTTTGGACGCTGGACATGCTGCCGGTCATCATGTCGGCGCAGGAGTGGCAAAGTATCGAGCGCGGCGTGATTCAACGGGCGCGGCTGTTCGATGCGTTGCTGGGGGACTTGTATGGTCCGCAGCGGCTGCTTCGGGAAGGCACGGCGCCGGCCGAAATCGCCTTCGGTCATCCCAACTATTTGTGGCCCTGTCATGGCGCCGTCCCGCGGGGCGGCCGCTGGCTTTATATGTATGCCGCCGATCTGGCGCGTTCGCCCGACGGGCGCTGGTGGGTGCTGAGCGATCGAACCCAGACACCGTCCGGCCCGGGGTACGCGTTGGAAAACCGGCGCATCGTGTCGCGCGTATTCTCCGATCTGCTCGACGATATCAACGTGCGTCCGTTGACCGGCGCATTCGCGTCGCTCAGGGATGGCTTGCTCGCCAACGTCGAAGAAGGCGAGACGCCGCTCGCGGTCGTGCTTACTCCTGGCCCTTTCAATGAAACTTACTTCGAGCATGCGTATCTGGCGCGGCAGTTGGGATTCTCGCTGGTCGAAGGTTCGGATCTCACGGTACGCGATGACACGCTTTATCTGAAAACGCTCGGCGGGCTGAAGCGCGTGCATGCGGTGCTGCGCCGGCTCGACGATGACTTTTGCGATCCGGCCGAACTGCGTGCCGACTCGGCGCTCGGTGTGCCGGGCTTGTTGAAAGCGGTGCGCGCTGGGCGCGTCGTGCTCGGCAATGCGCTGGGCAGCGGCGTGATCGAATCGGCGGCGTGGATGGGTTTTCTACCGTCCATCAGCGAATGGCTGCTCGGCGAAACCTTGCAGCTGCCGTCGGTGGCCACTTGGTGGTGCGGCGAGCGGCCGGCGCTGGAAGAGGTGTTGGAAGGCTTGGATCGATTGGTGATCAAGCCTGCGTATCCCAATCAGCGTTTCGAGGCAGTGTTCGGCCGCGATCTCACTCGCGATGCGCGAGCCAAGCTGATTCGACGCCTGCGAGCGCGGCCGTATGCCTACGTGGCCCAAGAGCGGCTCGCATTGTCACAAACTCCGGTGTGGCGCGGCACGGGGCTGGCCGGTCGTGCGCTGTCGTTGCGCGTCTACGCGATTGCCGGGCCGGATGGCTATCAAGTGATTCCTGGCGGCATGGCGCGCATCGCGTCGGATGTTTATGCCGATGTCGTTTCCACTCAGCGCGGCGGCGGTAGCAAAGACGTTTGGGTGTTGGGCACCGACGATGCCGATCCCCAGGCGACCGAGTTCACCCCTCGCAGCCGGCCCAGAAGCGAAAGCTTGCCGTCGAGGGTGGGCGAGAATTTGTATTGGCTGGGGCGCTACGCGACCCGCTGCGAAGACAAGATTCGGTTGCTACGGGGAACGCTGGCGTTGGAGCGTCGCTCCGAAGTGTGGCCGCGTGCTGTCGATACTTGTCGGCACGTCGGTGTCACGAGCAAGGAGTCCGATCCGGCCACGAGCTTGTTCGATACTCAGCATCAGCTCGGCATTGCCGCCGACTTACAGCGCCTGCAATGGTCAGCGACGCAAGCGCGCGGTCGCTTGTCCTCCGAACATTGGCGCGCTATCGGTGTCGTGCAGCGTCAGTATCACGATGCCGCTTCTAGTAGCAGCGATGCGCGAGAGACGTTGGATCGATTGACCTTGTCCGTCGCGGCGCTGTCCGGCTTCGCGCATGACGACATGATTCAAGACGACGCCTGGCGCTTGATGATGCTGGGGCGACGGGTGGAACGAATTTCGTTTCTGGCGTCACTGTTGTCGCGTCGCTTGGCCGAAGCAGCACCGACGCGCGGTGAGTTAGAGTGGATTCTGGATATCGCCAGCGGCACGATTGCTTATCGCACTCGTTACCTCGATCGACCGCGGCTGGTGCCGCTCCTGCAATTGCTGGTGCGAGACGCGAAAAGCCCGCGCTCGCTGGCCTTCCTGACTCACGAGATCTGTACGGTGACCCAACAGTTGAGCGAGTCGGCGGGCGAGTTGCCGACTGACTTTTTCCGGCAGGCGGTTACTGACGTCATCGAGACTGACTTCGGCGCGCTCGAAGGGAGTGGCTACAACGCGGATCTGGCGCGACAGGCTTTTTCCAAGAAGCTCAGCGGGATCACGGATGCTTCATTACTGTTGTCGGATCGGTTGTCGATGCGGCACTTCTCGCATACTGAGCTCGACCTGCACGCGGTGACTGCATGAGCACCGCTACTTACAACGTGACCCATGAAACGTTGTACGAGTACAGCGCTGAGGTCGTGCACGCTCACCACCTGCTGCATCTCGTGCCGCGAGCCATGGAGCACCAAGCTTGTAGCGATCAGCAGATTCGCATCAGCCCGGAGCCGTCGGGCAACGAGGACGCCATCGACGCGTTCGGCAATCCGCTGCAACGGTTGGAGTTCACCCGGCCGCATCAACGCTTGTCAGTGACCAGCGAAATGAAGGTCGAGGTGCGCGAACGTCGTACGTCCGCGGCGCCGAGTGAGGCTTGGGAGCGTGCGCGCAATCGTTTGTTCTACACCGCGCGACCGCCTGGCGATGAGCAGCTCGAAGCGCTGCGTTACCGGGTCGAGTCGCCGTATGTTCGTATCAAGCAAGCGTTCACCGAGTACGCCGCCGATTGTTTCCCGGCCGGGCGTCCGCTGTTGACAGCGGCCGATGCGTTGATGATGAAGTTGTATCGCGAGATGAAGTACACGCCCGGCGTCACCAACATTTCGACGCCGTTGTTACAAGTGCTGCAAGAGAAGCGTGGAGTTTGTCAGGACTATGCGCATCTCATGATTGCTTGCCTGCGCGCTCGTGGCTTGGCTGCTCGTTACGTCAGCGGCTATCTGCGAACGACACCGCGTGCCGGCGCGCCTCAGCTAGTCGGAGCCGATGCGTCTCACGCTTGGGTCGCCGTGTTCTGCCCGCCTCTCGGCTGGGTCGAGTTCGATCCCACCAACGGCGTGCGTGCCGGCCTGGATCACATCGCTATCGCCTGGGGCCGGGATTTCGGCGACGTTTCGCCGCTTCGCGGCGTTATTCTCGGCGGTGGCTCGCATACGCTGACGGTCAAAGTCCATGTGGAGAAGTTGCCTGTCGGTATCGCGACGGGCGATGGCACCCACTGACGAGCGTCACCGTCGGCAGCGGTGCTATTCTTGCACCCCATGTCCTCCGTGCCTTTAGCTTCCGGTCAACTCGACGAGATCGCGCCTGGTGTGCGCCGGCTCGTGGCTCGTAATCCCGGCTTCATGACCGGGCCGGGCACCAACACCTATCTGGTCGGTCAGGGCTCGTACGTGGTCATCGACCCGGGGCCGGAGGATGCTGTGCATGTCGAGCGCATCCTCAAAGAAACCGGCGGGCGCATCGAAGCCGTGCTCGCGACTCACACGCATCCCGATCATTCGCCGGCCGCTCAGGCGCTGGCTGACGCGACCGGTGCGACCATCATGGGCATGCCGGCGCCTGTGCATGGTCGGCAGGATGCAGGCTTCGCGCCCAGCGTCGTGTTGAAGGACGGCGATGAAGTCACAATCGGGTCGCTGGTGTTGCGGGCCCTGCATACGCCGGGACATGCGTCGAATCATCTTTGTTATTTGCTCCAAGGCACCGGGCTGTTGTTCACCGGCGATCATTTGATGCAAGGCTCGACGGTGGTCATCTCGCCGCCCGATGGCAGCATGGGCGACTACCTGCGTTCGCTGGCGCGCTTACAGAAAGAACCGGCGACGCGTATCGCGCCTGGTCATGGCTTGACCATCGAAGATGCTCAGGCTGAGATCGTTCGTATCGTCGGCCATCGGTTGCAACGCGAGGCCAAGGTTGCGGAGCGGCTGGGCCGCTTGGGCTCGGCGAATTTGGATAGCTTGGTCGGCAGCGTTTATGACGATGTCGATGCCCGCTTGCATCCAGTGGCGAAAGGTTCGCTACTGGCCCATCTGCTGAAACTGGAAGAAGACGGTCGAGTCGTGCGCGACTCGCCGGAACTCAACGCCCTGTGGTCGCTGCAAAATCCGCCCCGCTGATTGAATTGGCCCATTGTTCGCTGATCTTCGCTGAGCACAAAGTGCTCGACGAGGTCAGCTTTACGTTACGCCGCGGCGAGCGTTGGGCGCTGATCGGAGCCAACGGCTCCGGTAAAACCATGTTGCTCAAGATGCTTCGCGGCGATGTGTGGCCCACGCCCACCGGTCGCCAGCGGCGTGTGACTGCGCTGCTGAAAGAGCAGATCGCCTACGTCGGGCCTGAGCGGCAAGACAAATACGTTCGCTACGATTGGAATCTCACGGTCACTCAAGTGGTGACGACGGGATTGTTCGACGAAGACATTCCTTTGACCAAGCCTTCGCACGCTCAGCGTGAGCGCGTGTCGCGAGTGATTCGACGCTTCGGGCTGTGGGGATTGAGGAATCGGCGCATCCTGACGCTTTCCTATGGCCAGCGCCGGCTGGCGTTGGTAGCACGGTTGTTTGCTGGCGGGGCGCCGGTGCTGTTGTTGGATGAAGTGTTCAACGGCTTGGATGTTCGCGCCAAGGCGAAACTCAGCAAAGCGTTGGAACAGCCACGAGGCGGGCACGACTGGATCATCACTTCACATCGGCCGAAAGAGTTGCCGAAGAATGTGACGCACATGGCGCACATTCAGCACGGGCGAATTGTGTCGGCCGGCCCGATCGGCCACGAGCAGCCGATCGCTCATGCTGCCGAAAAGAAAAACCGGACTGTCGCGACTTCTGGGCGTGCATCGGCCGGACGACTTTCTACCGCGCGGGCGCGGCAGCCCGAGGCTGCGGCGGCTAAGCCTCGTAAGCGAGCGTCGGCGAAGCCGCTGTTCATCATCCGCAACGCCAACCTGTTTCGTGACTACCGTCCGGTCATTCATAAACTCGACTGGACTCTGGAACGCGGTGAGAACTGGGCCATCCTCGGTGCCAACGGTTCGGGCAAGAGCTCGCTGCTGAATCTCATCTACGGCGATCTGCATCCGGCGCTGGGTGGCACCATCGAGCGGGATGGAGTTATCAAAGGCACACACATCGAAGCGTGGAAACATCGCGTCGGCTGGGTGTCGCCTGAACTGCAGGCCGATCATTTCTTGGCGGGCTCGATTGAAGAGATCGTGATCTCCGGCCGCTACTCCAGCGTCGGCCTGAACGACGCCCCCACCAAAGCAGACCGCAAGGCCGCAGAGCGTTGGTTACAGTTCTTCAACATCGAACATCTTCGCGCTCGCGGCCCGCGACAAGTGTCATACGGCCAGATGCGCATGGCGCTGTTCGCCCGAGCAATGATGAACGATCCGGAACTATTGCTGCTCGACGAACCTTGCACCGGATTGGACGGTGATGTTCGCGGCACGGTGCTGAGCTTCATCGAGCGACTCGCCAAGCAAGGCACCCAGATCGTCATGGCCGTGCACGACCCGGAAGACATCGTGCCGGCGGTGAAGCATGTGTTGCGAATCAATCGC
Organism: Steroidobacter sp.; assembly: GCF_016790065.1. Classification (GTDB taxonomy): domain Bacteria; phylum Pseudomonadota; class Gammaproteobacteria; order Steroidobacterales; family Steroidobacteraceae; genus Steroidobacter. The sequence goes on along the minus strand of NZ_JAEUPY010000035.1, from coordinate 3,793 downwards.
GGCGGTAAAGTGCAGCTCATCGACATCGACTAGCATCGCGTGCGACCCCGCAGCAGCGCTCCGCATCATGCAGCTGTAGCAAATCGACGAGGCTCGTGGTGTTCAGAACAATCGCTGGTTTGCTGGCCTCACTATGTTTTGGCGTACTGCACGCCGAAGCAGTGTTAGAGCCGGCCAAACAAATTGCTGAAGAAGTCGCAAGCGGCATTCACCCCGGATTCGAGTCGTTCATCATGCAGGTGGACGGCCAAGTGGTCGGTCGGGCAGTAGCGCCGACGTTAGCCAAGCGACCGCCAGATCTTCGCTCAGCCACCAAATCGATCACCGCGCTGCTGATCGGCATCGCCATCGATCAAGGCGCGATTCCGTCGGTGCAAACCAAGGTCATGGATCTGCTGCCGGCGCGGCGCAGAGTCTTCGAGCAGGACGCACGCAAGGCGGCGATGACGCTCGAAGATCTGCTGACCATGCGCAGCGGTTTGGATTGCAACGATTGGGATCCGAAATCGCCGGGTCACGAAGACAAAATGTATCGGCAGCGCGATTGGGTCGCCTTCTGGAGCGAGCAGCGCATGCGCGCCGACCCAGGCAAGGAATTTTCTTATTGCACCGGGAACGTGGTGGCGTTGGGCGAGATCCTGGAAGCAGCGGTCAATCTGGCTCCCGATGCATTCGCGCTCAAATATCTATTCGTGCCCATCGAAGTACAACGCGCCGAATGGCAGTACTGGGACCGCAAGCACGGTGTCGACACGGGTGGCCACTTGCGACTGCCGCCGGACGATCTGCTCAAGATCGGCGAGTTGATCCTGGGGCGGGGTGCTTACCAACAAAAGCGTATCGTGTCCGAGGCCTGGATCGAGGCCATGACCACTGAGCGCACCAGTATTCCAGGCATGAACCAGCGCTATGGCTATCTCTGGTGGCTGGATCACACCAAGGATCCGAATCTGCCCCAGACCAAACTGTGGTGGGCACAAGGCAACGGCGGCTCGGTGTTGATGATCATGCCAGGCGTGGACGCTGTGATGCTCACCACCGGCACGCGCTTCAATCAGCCCGACATGCTCGAGCCCATGCTGTGGCTCAGAGATCGGCTGCTGCCGGCCCTCCGGGTGAAGTAAACAAAACGGGCGCAAATAAAAAGGGCGGTGTCCGCAGACACCGCCCTTTGGCTCATCCCAGAGCTGCGAGTGACTTAGCCTTTCGGGGCCGCACGCGCCTTGGCCACTTCCTCGATGACCACGTCGGCCACGTTCTTCGGCACTGGATCGTAGTGCGAGAACTCCATCGTGTACGAGGCGCGACCCGAGGTCATGCCACGCAGATGGCCGATGTAGCCGAACATTTCCGACAGCGGCACGGTGGCCACGACGGCGATGTTGGTGCCACGCTCGAGCTGTTCCTGAATCATGCCGCGGCGGCGATTGATGTCGCCGATCACGTCGCCCAGGTAGTCGGACGGGGTCACGGTTTCGACCTTCATCACCGGCTCCAGCAGGATCGGGCCGGCCTTGCGGATGGCTTCGCGGAACGCAGCCTTGGCGGCGATTTCGAACGTCAGCGCGTTCGAGTCGACGTCGTGGTAGCTGCCGTCCGTGAGGCGGGCTCGGAAGTCCACCGTCGGATAATGGGCGAGCACGCCATCTTCCTTCTGCATGCGCAGACCCTTTTCGACGGCTGGCACGTATTCACGCGGCACCGAGCCACCGACGGTTTCGTCGACGAACTCGAAGCCGGCGCCACGCTCCAGCGGCTCGAAGGTGATCCACACTTCGGCGAACTGACCGGAACCGCCGGTCTGTTTCTTGTGGACGTACTGTTCGGAGATGGTCTTGGTGAAGGCTTCGCGGTAGGCCACCTGCGGCTGACCCATGATGCCTTCGACGTTGTACTCGGTGCGAATACGGTCGAGCGTCACTTCGAGGTGCAGCTCGCCCATGCCGCGCAGAATCGTCTGGCCGGTTTCGCGATCGGTTTCGAGACGCAGCGAAGGATCGGCGCGGACCATCTTGCCCAGCGCGGTGCCGAACTTCTCCTGTTCGGCCTTGTTCTTCGGCTTCACCGAGACGCTGATGACGGGGTCCGGGAAGCGCATGCGCTCCAGGATCACCGGGCTTTCCGAGGCGCACAGCGTGTCACCGGTTTCGGTTTCGGCCAGCGAGACCAGCGCGATGATGTCACCGGCGCGGGCTTCTTCGATCGGGTTGGCTTCCTTGGCGAACATTTCCACCATGCGGCCGATCTTCTCGCGCTTGCCGCGAGTCGAGTTCATCACCGACATGCCCTTGGTCAGCACGCCCGAGTACACGCGCACGAAGGTGAGCGCGCCGTAGGCGTCGTTGAGCACTTTGAACGCCAGGCCGGAGAACGGCTCGTCGTCCGAGCTCTTGCGCTCGCCGTTCGGGTTACCGTCCTGGTCCACGGTCTTGATGGCTTCGACGTCGGTCGGGGCCGGCAGGTAGTCGACCACGGCGTCGAGCATCTGGGTCACGCCCTTGTTCTTATAGGACGAGCCGCACAGCACCGGGTTGAACACGGCGGTGATGGTGCCCTTGCGGAGGCACTTGCGCAGCACCTCGGGCGAGGGCTCGACGCCGTCTTCCAGGTACTTTTCCATGGCCGCATCGTCCTGCTCCAAGCAGGTGTCGATCAGCTCGGTACGGAACTTGGCGATGTCGGCCAGGATCTTGCGATCGCTCGGCACGGTGATGCCGAGCTTGTCGGCGATGTCCGCAGTGATGGCGTGTTCGACCGGCTTGGCGTCGCGATCGTCCGAATCCCACACCAGCGCCTTCATTTCGATCAGGTCGACCATGCCCTTGAAGTTGTCTTCCGAGCCGATCGGCAGTTGCACCGGCAACGGACGCGCACCGAGGCGCTTCTTGATCATGTCCACGCAGCGCAGGAAGTTGGCGCCGCTGCGGTCCATCTTGTTCACGTAGCAAAGACGCGGCACGCCGTAGTTGTCGGCGAGGCGCCAGTTGGTCTCAGACTGCGGCTCCACGCCGGCGACGCCGTCGAACACGACGACTGCGCCGTCGAGCACGCGCAACGAGCGATTCACTTCGATGGTGAAGTCGACGTGGCCCGGAGTGTCGATGACGTTGATCTTCTTGTTACGCCAGAAGGTCGACACCGCGGCCGACTGAATCGTGATACCGCGCTTCTGCTCCTGCTCCATGTAGTCCGTCGTGGTCGAGGACTTCAAATCCTTGGTGTCGTGAACGTCGACGATCGTGTGCTTGCGGCCCGTGTAATACAGGATGCGTTCGGTGGTGGTGGTCTTACCGGCGTCGACGTGGGCGATGATGCCGATATTGCGAATATCGGCAAGGGCAGTAGTACGGGGCATGTCGGATTTCCGTTACGAGGTCTGTGCGCAGCTAGGTTTGTGGGTCATTGAGCGGGCGCGGATTCTACTGGAAAACCGCGCCAATGCTGTTACCCAGGCCGAACCCAACCGGGGCGCCCAGGCGAAGGGCGCGCATTCTACCCGAAAGATTCCCAGAAGTCGTTGTAAGAGAAAGACAATTTACGGCGGTTGGCGGCAGCTTTCGGGGCTGCGGCTGACGTCCGGCCGTGGCGCCGGATAGGGCCCGGTAAATCAAGGGACTGCGTTGTTACCGGGGGTGATCGGGCAGCCCGGGTGGGGCGGCCAACCATGGTTGTGGCCGCCGAAGTCGTAGGAAATTCACGGTCTTGGAGCAGCCAGGGTCGTCCTGACCGCTGCCGGTGAGCGGGCTCAGAGCTGAATGTCCGCCTCGTACACGATGACGGCGTCGCCGACGAT
>NZ_JAEUPY010000023.1 GCF_016790065.1 Steroidobacter sp. | reverse complement strand
GGCATTGGCCACGCCTCCAGAAACTCCTGGAAATGCGGCTTGCCCGCAGCGGCGAGCACCTCTCTCACACGCGTCACTTCGGCCTGATACTCTTCGGGATTCAACCGACCTCGCATCATTTCGAATCGTAAAAACACCAGGAACGTGTTCAGCACGTCGGTCTCGCAGTAATTGCGGATCTGATCGAGCTGGCCGTCGGTATAGGCGTCCCACACCTTGTCGCCGCTCATACCCAACTTGCCGGGCAAGCCGAGCAACATCGCGGCCGCCTGCAAGCTGACTCGCGCGCGCCCTTGGAAGCTCGACAGCACATCCATCAAATCCAAATGCCGCGAGTGATAGCGATTGAGATAGTTGTTCCAACGGAACGCCTGATCCTCGTCGCCCGATTCCCAGTAGCGCGGCGCCACGATGCCGTGACGAAGCGCGCGATAGTGCAACACCGGCAAATCGAAGCCGCCGCCGTTCCAGGACACTAGATCCGGCGTGTACTTATCGATGCCGTCATAGAAGCGCTGGATGATTTCCGCTTCGGAAGAGTTGGCATCGCCGAGCGACCACACTTTGAAGGTATCGCGCGAACGCAGCGCCACCGAGATACAGACGACGCGCTGTTGCTCGTAAGAAAGAAATTCGCTGCCCGATTCCTCGCGCCGCTTGGCCTGCATGACATAGCCGACCTGCTTGTCGCTCAGGTCGCCCAAGTCATAAATGCGCCGACCCAACTCGACGTCGGGAATGGTTTCAATGTCGAACACGAACACAGGCATTTCAAGAATTCCGTCGCATCAATATGGCCACTGCCACCACCAATCCCGCTTCATCCGTCAAAGTAATATGACCTTCGCCGATGCCGAGCCGCTCGCGCAATTGCTGGCCTTTTTCCGACCAGATGATGTCGGGCCGGCCGAACTCGTTCGCAGCCACCCCCACATCGCGAATCCACAACCCGTGCCGGAAGCCGGTGCCCATGGCTTTGACGATGGCTTCCTTGGCAGCGAAACGCATGGCGAGAAAGCGCGCGTTGCGGGTTTGCGCGCGATAAGCATCCGCCTCGGCAGGCATCAACAGACGTTCGACGAAGCGCTCGCCGAACTTCTCATGTAAGCGCTGGATGCGTTGAATCTGCACGACATCGGTGCCGATGCCGAAAATCATGGTCGTAACGACCCAACGCGCAAGATCACCGTCCGGCTCGAGCCTGCAGCATCAGGCGTTTCATCTCCGACACCGCCGGCGCCAGACCGTGAATCACGGCGTGCGCGACGATGGCGTGCCCGATGTTCAATTCGACGATTTCGGGGATCACGGCGATGGGCTGCACGTTGTGATAGTGCAAACCATGGCCGGCGTGCACCGTGAGCCCGAGCCCGGACGCGTGGCGAGCCGCGACTTGGATGCGCTTGAGCTCTTTGGCCTGATGAGCGCCGCTTGCTTCGGCATAAGCGCCGGTATGCAGTTCGACCACCGGCGCGCCGACGCGGACTGCGGCTTCGAGCTGCGCGGGCTCCGGATCGATGAACAACGAAACGCGAATGCCCGCCTCACCCAGCCGAGCGCAGATCTGCTGCAGCGAGTCCTGCTGGCCGAGCACGTCCAGACCGCCTTCGGTCGTAACTTCGGTGCGCTTCTCGGGCACCAGGCAAACGTCGGGAGGCCGCACTTCGAGCGCGATCCGCAGCATTTCGTCGGTGGCGGCCATTTCCAGATTGAGGCGGGTCTGCAGCGCGTCCTTGCACATGCGCACATCGCGGTCCTGGATATGCCGCCGGTCTTCGCGCAAATGAATGGTGATGCTATCCGCCCCCGCTTGTTCGGCGATCAGCGCCGCGAACAGGGGATCAGGATAGGTAGTGCGGCGCGCCTGACGCAGCGTGGCCACGTGATCGACATTGACACCGAGGTGAAGCATCCAAGAATGCTGTCATTTTCCCTTTCGCAACGCCAGCATCACTTGCCGAGTGCGCAGTTCCCGGCCGTCCAGGCAGCGGTCCAACGCCGCTCGTAACAGGCGCCTGGCGTCGGCACACACATGCGCATCGGCCAACTCCTCGCGTCCCAACGACAGCAACGTTGCGCCTGAATAAACCGCGCCGCTCTCGGCCACGCCTTCGACGCGCACCGGCCCCTGCTCCATACGGTAGTGATAGGAGGCGTCCGGCTCGAGCGGCGCGTCGTCGTGCGCATCCCGTTCCAACGCGAGTCCGTAGCCGATGGCTTCGAGCAGGCGTTTTTCGAACAGCCGCAACGGTCGAATCGCGTCCTGGAGTTTCAAATCGTCGATGGTCTGCGCATACAGCGCGAATACGTCGGGATGACTATCGTGACGGGCGAACAGCTTCAGCAGCAGCTCGTTCAAATAGAACCCGTGCACCAGCCGGTCGGAAGGCAGCGGCGTCATCGTGCCATCGAATTCGGCGCCAGTGAGCTGTCCCGCCTCGCCTCGCCCGCTCCATGACACCAGCAGGCGATTGAACGGCTGCAGGATGGGCAGTAACGAACCGCCGGCTTTGCTACCGCCACGCGCACCGCGAGCGAACACGGACACGCGGCCATGATCGCGGCTGAATAATTCCAGAATCCGGCTGGTGTCCCGGTACGGCCGATGATGCAGAACGTAGGCCGGTTGTAGCTGAATGCGGCGCGCGTCGCTCACGCCCGCCGCCTCACATCTCGTAGCCGAGCTGCTTCAGCGCCATTTCGTTGTCCGACCAGTTCTCCTTGACCTTCACCCACAGCTCCAGGTGCACCGGCTGGCCGAACAGATTGGACATTTCGATGCGTGACGAGCGGCCGACTTCCTTGAGCTGTTCGCCGCCCTGGCCGATCACGATGGCTTTCTGGCCAGTGCGCTCCACCCAGATCACGGCGTTGACCAGCAAGCGCCCATCCTCTTCCTTGAACTGCTCGATGGCCACGGTCAGGCCGTATGGCAATTCCTGGTGTAAACGAAATGTGAGTTTCTCGCGCACGATCTCGGCGGCCTGGAATTCCGGGCTGCGATCGGTGACCTGATCGGGCGGGAAATGCGGCGGCGACAGCGGCAAATGCTTGGCAATGATGGCCGGCAGTTGTTCCAGATTGTTCTTCTTGAGTGCCGACAGCGGCACCACTTCGACAAACTCGGCGCGCCGGTTCAATTCCTGGATGAACGGCAGCAAACGTTCGCGCGGATGCACCTTATCGAATTTGCTCAGCACCAGAATGATGGGCCGCTTCTGCTCTTGCAGAGCTTCCAGCACCCGCTGGTCTTCCTCGCTCCAGCTCAACGACTCGACCACGAACAAATTCACATCGGCATCGGCCAGCGACGACAGCGCGGCGCGGTTCATGTGACGGTTCATGGCACGGCGCGCGCCTGAATGGATGCCCGGCGTATCGACGAACACGATCTGTTCTTCGGCGCGCGTCAGGATGCCCAGGATGCGATGGCGCGTGGTCTGCGGCTTGGGGCTGACGATGCTGACCTTGCGGCCGAGCATGGCGTTCAGCAACGTCGACTTGCCGACATTGGGACGCCCGACGATGGCCGCGAAGCCACAGCGATAGGTGTCGGGATAGGAAGATGTCGGATCGAAAGTCATCAGCTGGAAATTCCCTGAGTCTCGTTGAATGCCGCCAGCAACAGCTGCGCGGCGGCCTGTTCAGCCCGGCGGCGGCTCGGGCCGCTCGCGGACACCTTCAGGCCCAGCGAGCTCACCGCACAGCGCACCTGGAAGACCTGATTGTGCGCCTCGCCGGAAATGGTTTCGACTGCGTACGATGGCAAGGGCAAACCGCGGGCCTGCAGCGCCTCCTGTAAACGCGTCTTGGGATCTTTCAGTTCGGCCGCGCTCGGCAATCGATCCAGGCGTGGCACCAGCAGCCGTTCGACGACGCCGGCCGCAGCCTCGAACCCGCCATCCAGATAGACGGCGCCGAACAGCGCCTCCAAGGCATCGGCCAGGATGGATTTGCGTCGGAAACCGCCGGACTTGAGCTCGCCCGAGCCCAGCCGCAGCTGGCTGCCCAGGTCGATCTCGGCGGCGATCACCGCCAGCGCCTCGCCGCTTACCAGGCTGGCGCGGAAACGGGACAGATCGCCTTCGTCGGCGGTGGCGAATTCGCGGAACACCAGTTTGGCGACCACGCAGTTGAGCACCGCGTCGCCCAGGAACTCCAGGCGCTCGTTGTGCGCCCCGCCGGCGCTGCGATGCGTGAGCGCCGACTCCAGCAATGCTGGGTCGCTGCACTCGTACCCGAGCTTGTCACGCAACCATTCGCGAGCGGTCTTCAATTCGTACTAGGTCCCCGGCAGGCCTGCGTCGCCAACCGGCACGGTCTTGTCGAAATCGGCGACTAACGACACGTTACCGACGAAAGGCACTTCGGCTCGATACCAGGCGCGCATCGTAAAGCCTTTGTTGGCTCGAACGATTTGCACGTCCTTGGCGTCGATGGTCTTGATGTCCTCGACGGCCCAGCGGCGGATCAGCGAAGTGCGCAGCGTCTCCATGCTGCCGCCGGAATTTTCCTTGGCTGTTTGGTCCAAGGCACGGGCCACCGCCATGTACTCCAGGTACACGGGCACCAGGCGCATGGCCGCGAAAAGCGCGACGCCCAGAATGGCCACAATGGTCAAAATGCCCAGCAACGTGGCACCGCGCTGACGAGATCGCATGCTTCCGAACTCCGCTAACAGCCTGTCATAAGGCCCGAATGTCGCGAAAGATACTCCAATCAGCGGATCGGATCGCCGATCCGGTCCCAGATTGGCGCCGACGGCAGGTCCCAGTTGAGCCAGATGCGCACCGCTTTACCCACCAGATTACGTTCCGGCACGAAGCCGACTTCGAAAAAGCGGCTGTCCCGGCTGTTGTCCCGGTTGTCGCCCATGAAGAAGTAATGGCCGGCCGGCACGATCTCGTCATAGTCCCGGGCTTCCCGGCCCGGCAGGTACAGCACCTGGTGGTCGCGGCTGCCCAGATGTTCGGTGGCCAGCTGCGCGCCGTCGTGGCCGTGGCCTTCGTAGATACCGACCATGTCCACTTTGACGCGCTCGCCATTGATGTACAGGTTCTGGCCGCGCACCACCACGTGGTCGCCCGGCAGGCCGACCAGGCGCTTGATGTAATTGGTGGCCGGATCCTTGGGCAGGCGGAACACGATCACGTCGCCCCGCTCCGGCTCGCCGATGGCCACCACCTTGGCATTGAGCACCGGCAGGCGCAGACCGTAGGAGAACTTGTTGACGAAAATAAAATCGCCATCCAACAAGGTCGGCATCATCGAGTCGGACGGAATGCGGAACGGCTCGAACAAGAACGAGCGGATCACCAGCACGATCAGGATCACCGGGAAGAACGAGCGCGCGTACTCCACCAGCAACGGCTCGCGGATGTTGTCGAGCGCGATGCCCTTGGCGCTGGCAGCAGCCACGCGCTTGGGTTTGAACGCCAGCGAGTCGATAGCCCAGATCACGCCGGTCAACAACGTGGCCGCGACCAGGATGAAAGAGAAGTCGAAGATCATGCTTTGCCTGCTTATTCTTTCTTGGCCTTGCCTACCTGCAACACCGCCAGGAAGGCTTCCTGCGGGATCTCGACCGAGCCCACCTGCTTCATGCGCTTCTTGCCTTCCTTCTGCTTCTCCAACAACTTGCGCTTGCGCGACAGGTCGCCGCCGTAACACTTGGCAGTGACGTTCTTACGCAGCGCTTTCACCGAAGCGCGGGCCACGACATGACTGCCGATGGCCGCTTGCACGGCGATCTCGAATTGTTGCCGGGGAATCAGTTCCTGCATCTTGTCGACCAGCTCGCGGCCCTTCGAATACGCGTGATCGCGATGCACGATCAAGGACAACGCATCGACCCGGTCGCCATTGATCAGCACGTCGAGCTTGACCAGCGGCGCAGTCTCGAAACGATTGAACTCGTAATCGAACGACGCGTAGCCGCGGCTCACCGACTTCAAGCGGTCGAAGAAATCCAGCACCACTTCGGCCATCGGCATTTCGTATTGCATGGACACCTGGTTGCCGACGTACAGCAACTTGGTCTGGCGGCCGCGCTTCTCCGTACACAACGTGATCACCGAGCCGACGTATTCCGGCGGCAGCAGGATGTTCGCTGTGATGATGGGTTCGCGCAGATCTTCGATCTCGTTACTGGGCGGCAGCTTCGAAGGATTGTCGACGTAAACCGTGTCACCGTCGGTGCGCAGAATTTCGTATACGACGGTCGGCGCGCTGGTGATCAGCTCGAGGTTGTACTCGCGCTCCAGCCGTTCCTGCACGATGTCCATGTGCAACAGCCCGAGGAACCCGATGCGGAAACCGAAGCCCAGTGCGGTCGATACCTCCGGCTCATAGTGCAGCGCAGAGTCATTTAGCTTGAGCTTGGCCAACGCGTCTCTGACATTTTCGTAATCGTCGGACTGCACCGGAAACAAGCCGGCGAACACGCGCGGCTGGACCTGCTTGAAGCCGGCCAACGCTTCGCTGGCAGGACGACTGTCCAGCGTGATGGTGTCACCCACCGGCGCGCCGTTGATCTCCTTGATGCCGGCAATGACGAAGCCCACCTCGCCCGCTTCCAACGTTTCGCTGGGTTTGGACTTGGGCGTAAAGCGGCCGAGCTTGTCGACCTGATGCGCGCGGCCCGTAGACCACACGCGAATCTTCTGCCCCATGCGCAACGTGCCATTCATCACGCGCACCAGCGACACCACGCCGACGTAATTGTCGAACCACGAATCGATGATCAACGCCTGCAGCGGCGCGTCCGAATCGCCCTTCGGCGCGGGGATGCGTGCCACCAACTGCTCGAGCAGTTCCGGCACATTCTCACCGGTCTTGGCACTGACCCGAATCGCGTCACTGGCCTCGATACCGATGATCTCCTCGATCTCCTTGATGACCCGGTCCGGATCGGCCGAAGGCAGATCGATCTTATTGAGCACGGGCACCACTTCGAGCCCCTGCTCGAGAGCCGTGTAGCAGTTCGCCACGCTCTGCGCTTCCACGCCTTGAGCCGCGTCCACCACCAGCAATGCGCCATCGCACGCAGCCAGCGATCGGGAAACCTCGTAAGAGAAGTCCACGTGGCCCGGCGTGTCGATCATGTTCAGCTGGTAGGTTTCACCGTCGCGCGCTTTGTAGCGCAGCGACACGCTTTGCGCCTTGATGGTGATGCCGCGCTCCCGCTCCAGGTCCATGGAGTCGAGCACTTGAGCTTCCATCTCGCGGTCTTCCAGTCCGCCGCACAGCTGGATGAATCGGTCCGCCAGAGTGGACTTGCCATGGTCGACGTGGGCGATGATCGAAAAGTTGCGTATACGCTTTGATTTCGTTGAAGAATTATCCGCTGTCATGACTTCAACTTCGCAGCTGCGCAGCCCTGGAGCCACATAGCCTGGAATGATTTCCTCCGATCGATTGGGGCCCGCGCGACAACAACCGCCCGAGGCCGAGGCCGGGGAGCATTCGCAGTCGAAACACTAACTGGGGCACTGAATTGGCGATGATACCCTACCGGGTTATCGCCGGCTTGCTTGCAGCCGTTCTCGGTCCAGACGGTAGTCGCACACGAAGTCGCCGTCGGCGAGCAGCACCGGCACGCGGTGACCGTACTTACGCACCAACTCCGGATCCTGATCAACGTCGACCACGCTGACTTGCGCAGCCTCGGCGGGACTCAATTCCTCGGCAAGTTCAGCGAGCAGTTGCTCGCACAGACTGCATTCGGCACGGCTGAGAACGGTCCACTGAGTGGCCATGAATTATAGGAATGCTTGGCAACGCGCCCGCGGCTGAAGGCGCGATTTGAATTATTGCTGAGGCGGCGAACTCGGCTGATGCGCCTGAGATGGCGGAGCCGGCAGTGCCGGTGCCGCAGCTTTGGCTTCGGCGGCGTTCTTGGCCTCGTCCTTGGTGACGCTGGCGGCAATCGCTTCCACGGTCACCGGCGGCACTTCGCCCACGGCCGTGACTTGATGACCGTCGAGCGCACGCGAGAACGCGAACGCTGCGCCCACCTTCGCCAGCCCCTTCATGGGCTGCGCTTGCGGATCGCTAGGCTCGATGAACACCGAGACCGACGCCAAGCCATCCGAATAGACCAGGTGCTGCACCGGAACGCTGGAACCGGCGATCAGCTGAATACGCCAAGCCGTCAGCCGGAAGCCGGCTGGCAGACGAATCACGCCCCAACCGCCGACCTGAGTCGCCGCCATCTGCGGCTGCGCGTCCTGACGGATCCAGCGAAAACCTTCGGCGGAAATGGACGGCTTGAGACTGTCGGCGGGAATACGGTCGCGGAAGTTCAGTTCCGCGAACAGGATCTGTTCGATAACGTTGCCGTTTCTATCGCACAGCTGCGACTTCAGCGGCATGGCGGTCTCGTCGTCCAACCACAGCCGATAGCCGTAGCGGAATTGGTCGCGCGGCGTGACATTGATCACTTGCGTGCGGCGACCCAACGCCTTGGTGAACGGACCACGTTCGATGTTGTAGTGAGCTTCGAGCTCTTCGTTGTACGCCGGCACGGCCGCGAGCAACGTGTTGTCGTCGGTGCGCTTCTCCACCAGCACGGTGCGGCGGTCCGGCAGATAACAAACGACTTCAGTCTGGTTCCGAATGATTTCGCGGCCGCTGCCATCGAGCGACACCAAACGCTCGGTCACCTTGCCCTTGTCGACGCGGTGATAGATGCGCATCGATTCGGAACGCGAATCGCGTAAATGGAAAAAGCGGCCTTCGTAATTCCGCGTGGCCAGCGCTTCGGACATGCGCTCCAACCATTGGCGGGCTTCGCGATCGCCGGCAGTAGCCGTGGAGGCCACGGCCAACATGGCTGCGATCAGGCTCACCGGCCAGCGCATCGAGCGTCTCATCAAGGGGGGGACTGTAGCGAGCAACGCAGCCATCAACGTTCCGAAGTACCGTCTTCGCCGTTGGAAATCTTGATCTCAGCCTCGCCCGACTCGAGGGCTTCGGCTTCCTGGTCATCCGCCAGCACTCCGCTCAATACCGAGCGACGGCCGAGCGGCGACGAATATTCACTGTGCGCGACCACGTAGTTGGTCAGGCGAGTTGCGGGGACGAACGGGGAGCTGGTGGTCCCGGTCGGCACCACATAGCTCGACTCGGCGTCGGTCGACGCAATGGCGGTCGAGTCGTTGGCGGCCGATTGATTGGCAGCCACCAATTGCGCGCCCACTGGCGCCAGATCGGGTTGGCCCATGGGCTGGAAGCTGAGCACAGCGACCGCCGCAACACCGGCAGCGATGGCCATACCGACCGCCGGCCGCAAATAGCGAACCGTGGCCGGCGAGACTCGGGAGCTGCGCGCGGCAGCCGCCGGCGCCTGGATAATTTCAGGGGTAATTTGGGGATTGAATCGAGACCGGCTGGCACCGGGAATCTGCACGGCGGCCTGGGCCGGTTCGGCGGCCACCGCAGCCATCACTTTGCTGGCGAAGTCGCGGGAGGCGACTGCCGGGCGTTCGGCCCGCATGGCCTCGCCGATGAGCGAAAAGCGGCCGACGGCGGCACGCAGTTCAGCCTCCCGCCCTACCCGCTGCAACAGCAGGTCGAGCTCCGCCGGCGGCAACTCACCGTCCAGGCAGGCAGAAAGCTGTTCGTTCAGGGCATCCGTCATGCTGTCTCCACGCTCACCACATCGGCCAACATTGCCAGCAAATCCCAATCAATCAAGCAGCGGTTTAAGCTTCTTGTCGATGGCCTCGCGCGCCCGAAAGATTCGGGACCGCACCGTGCCCACCGGACAATCCATCGCCTCAGCGATCTCCTCGTACGACAACCCTTCCAACTCGCGCAACACGATGGCGGTGCGCAGGTCTTCGGGCAATTCCTCCATGGCCTGTTCGACCACGGTACGAATCTCGTCCGTCAGCAGCACCCCTTCGGGAGTATCCGCTTCCTTCAGCTTGGCCTGCCGGTCGTACTGGTCCGGGTCCTGCAGGTCCAAATCGAAATCCACCGGCCGGCGCCGCTGCGACACCAGGGCGTTTTTGGCGGTATTGATCGCGATCCGATACAGCCATGTATAAAACGCACTGTCACCGCGGAACGAAGCCAACGCCCGATAGGCCTTCAGGAACGCCTCTTGGGCAACATCCTCGGCCTCGGCGGCGTCGTTGACGAAACGACCCACCAGCTTCAGCACCCGATGCTGGTACTTGAGCACCAGCAGATTGAACGCCCGCTGGTCGCCCGCCTGTACGCGCCGAACCAACTCATGATCGGTGTCATCGGGGGTCGTCGGAGTCGTCGTCAAGCGCCCGCTCCCTGCCTGGCAGGCGGAAGCGCGCTCATCGGCAACGCCGTGACTGGTCTCATAGACTGATGGGGCGCGGGAAAGTTCGCCGCGACATAAGCGGTCCTGAACACTAGCTGAGCGATTGCGTGACGGCGGTCAAGAATCATCGTCACAGACCCGCGTCCAGGCGTAGGCGCACAGCCAGGCGCCGCAGTTCAGCGGGTAGGACATCGCCCTGCAAAATCAACATGAAACGTCGTTTGGGCCGGCCGGCAGCGCTGTGCCAACCCAGCCACAGCCAATGGCTGCCGACACGCGAGTGTTCAGACAAGGTGGCCGGAGCCGCCTGGGCGCCCTGCTCGAGCAGCCAGCGGCCGTCCGACGAACGGCTGACATGGGTCAGCCGGCGGACACCGCCGAGCCATCCATGCCACCACAGACCGGCGGCCACGATGCTCGCGGCAAGGATGGAAATTTCAGCGGCAGTCACGGTAGGCAGTGGCAGGAGGTGGGTAGCAAGGATGGGGGCCAGCAATGCCAGCGCGCCGAGCCAACGCTCGGAGCGGCGGCCGCGGACGTTAATCGTCAGCGTTGCGGAGTCTGGCAATGACATGCGCCCAATCCGGATCTACCGGCACCTCGCGTTGCACTACATAGGCGAACAGCTGCGGGTCGGGCGCTTCGAGCAATGCTACGAAGGCCTGTTGTTCGGCAGCCGGGGCGGAAGGATACCGTTCCTGGAGATAGCGTTCGAGCAGCACGTCCAACTCGCGCATGCCCCGCCGGCAACGCCAGCGGAGTTGACCCACGGCTGGAGCGCCACTCATCAGTGCCGCCGCTCCGCCATCTTCTTCTTGATCTCGGCAATGGCCTTGGCCGGATTCAAGTCCTTCGGACAGGCCTCGGTGCAGTTCATGATGGTATGGCACCGATACAGCTTGAACGGATCTTCCAGCGCATCCAGGCGTTCGCCGGTGGCCTCGTCGCGCGTGTCGACGATCCAGCGATAAGCCGCCAACAACGCCGCCGGGCCCAGGTAGCGATCGCCGTTCCACCAGTAGCTCGGGCACGAGGTCGAACAGCAGGCGCACAGAATACAGGCCGCCGGCTTGTCGATCTTTTCTTGGTCTTCCTTGGTCTGCAACCGCTCGCGATCCGGCGGTGCCGGCGTGCGTGTCTGCAGCCACGGCTTCACCGAAGCGTACTGGGCGTAGAAGTTGGTCAGATCCGGCACCAGGTCTTTGATCACCGGCATGTGCGGCAACGGATAGATCTTCACCGTGCCCTTCACATCTTCGGTGGCGCGCGTACAGGCCAGCGTGTTCACGCCGTCGATGTTCATCGCGCACGAACCGCAGATGCCTTCGCGGCAGGAACGACGGAACGTCAGCGTCGGATCGATCTCGTTTTTGATCTTGATCAGCGCATCCAACACCATCGGACCGCACGAGCCCATGTCGACTTCGTAGGTGTCGTAGCGCGGGTTCTGGCCGGACTCCGGATCGAAGCGATAGATGCGGAAGCTCCGCACGTCTTTCGCTCCCGCCGGGGCCGGATAGTTCTTGCCGACGCCGACGACCGAGTTCTTGGGAAGACGGAATTGGGCCATGGTCAGTACACCCTCGCCTTGGGCGGAACGGGCTCTACGTCAGTGGTCAATGTGTTCAAGTGCACCGGGCGGTAATCCAAGCTCACCTGCCCCTGCGGACTCACCCACGACAGCGTGTGTTTCATCCAATTCACGTCGTCGCGATTCGGGAAATCTTCGTGCGCGTGCGCGCCGCGGCTTTCCTTGCGGTTCTCGGCAGAGTTCATGGTCGCCACCGCCTGGCTCAACAAGTTGTCGAGTTCCAGCGTTTCGATCAGGTCGGTGTTCCACACCATGCCGCGATCGCTGACGCTGACTTCGGCAAAGGTGCTGAACACCTGCTGCATCTTGCCCACGCCTTCCTTGAGCGAGTCGGAGGTGCGGAACACGGCCGCGTGGTTCTGCATCGTGCGCTGCATGTTCAGGCGGATCTCCGCCGTCTTCAGCGAACCCTTGGCGTTACGGAACTTGTCGATGCGGCTGACCGCGAAGTCGCCGGCATCCTTGGTCAATGGCCGATGTTTGGTATTCGGTTTGACGATCTCGGCCGCATGCCGTGCCGCTTCGCGGCCGAACACGACCAAGTCGAGCAACGAGTTCGAGCCGAGACGATTGGCACCGTGCACGGACACGCACGCCGCCTCGCCCACCGCCATCAAGCCCGGCACCACGGTGTCGGGGCTGCCGTTCTTCAACGTCACCACTTCGCCGTGATAGTTGGCCGGGATGCCGCCCATGTTGTAGTGAACCGTCGGCAGCACTGGAATCGGCTGCTTGGTCACGTCGACACCAGCGAAGATCTTCGCGGTCTCGGCAATACCCGGCAGACGTTCGTGAATCACTTCGGCACCGAGATGCTCGAGGTGCAGATAGATGTGATCTTTGTGAGCGCCGACGCCGCGGCCGTCACGAATTTCCATGGTCATGGAACGGCTCACCACGTCGCGCGACGCGAGGTCTTTCGCGTTCGGCGCGTAGCGCTCCATGAAACGTTCGCCCTGCGAGTTGCGCAGAATGCCGCCTTCGCCGCGCACGCCTTCAGTGATCAAACAGCCCGCGCCGTAAATGCCGGTGGGATGGAACTGCACGAACTCCATGTCCTGCATCGGCAAGCCAGCGCGCAACACCATGCCGCCGCCGTCGCCGGTACAGGTGTGAGCTGACGTACAAGAGAAGTACGCGCGACCGTAGCCGCCGGTGGCCAGAATCGTTTGATGACCGAGGAACCGATGCACCGTGCCGTCCGACATGTTGATGGCGACGACGCCACGGCACTCGCCGTTTTCCATGATCAGATCGACGGCGAAATATTCGATGAAGAACTGCGCTTCATG
Organism: Steroidobacter sp.; assembly: GCF_016790065.1. Classification (GTDB taxonomy): domain Bacteria; phylum Pseudomonadota; class Gammaproteobacteria; order Steroidobacterales; family Steroidobacteraceae; genus Steroidobacter. The sequence goes on along the minus strand of NZ_JAEUPY010000023.1, from coordinate 6,217 downwards.
CTTCAACGCCTGCTGATACAACGTATGCAACATCGCGTGACCGGTACGGTCAGCAGCGGCGCAAGTACGCTGCGCGGTGCCCTTGCCGTAATGCGTGGTCATGCCGCCGAACGGACGCTGATAGATGCGGCCATCGTCGGTGCGCGAGAACGGCACGCCGTAATGTTCGAGTTCGATGACGGCGCCAGGCGCCTCTTTGCACATGAACTCGATGGCGTCCTGATCGCCCAGCCAGTCCGACCCTTTGACGGTGTCGTACATGTGCCAGCGCCAATCGTCCTCACCCATGTTGCCGAGCGCGGCGCTGATGCCACCCTGCGCGGCCACCGTGTGACTACGCGTCGGGAACACCTTGGTGATACACGCCGTCGACAGACCGGAATGCGCCAGACCGAAAGTAGCGCGCAGCCCGGCACCGCCGGCACCGACGACTACCACGTCGTAGTAATGATCGATGAATTGATATGCGCTCATTGCGCGCTCCCGAAGGCCACGCGCAGCACGGAGAAGATGCCGAGAGCGCCCAGAACGATGTGAAGGAACTGCAGGACCAGCATGGTGACGATCTTGGTGCCGTGATTACTCACGTAGTCCTCGACCACCACCTGCACGCCGAGCAGCGAGTGATACAGCGACGTGCCGACCAGCAATGCCAACAGCACCGCGTTCACCGGCGAGGCCAGCCACGCCACCAGGGTGGTGTAAGCCAGATCGGGCAAGTGCACCAACGAGAACACGAACCACAAGCCGAGCAGCACCAGCGCCACCGACGTGACTCGCTGAGTCCACCAGTGACCCACGCCCTCGCCGGCCGAGCCTAATCCCAATACCCGACCGACCGGACTGCGCAGACTCATGCCGCACCTCGCGTGAGCAGGAACCACAGCACCGCCGTGAGCAGCAGCGCGCCGATGAATGCAAGCCAGCCGCTGGCACGCGCCTTGGATTTTTCGAAGCCATGACCGGCATCCCACACCAAGTGCCGCACGCCGTTGAGCAAGTGATAAAAGAACCCGAACGTGAAGCCGACCAGCGCCAGCTTGGTCAGCGGGTGCACGAACACCACGTAAGCTCGCGAGTAAGCCTCGGGACCGCTGGCCAGAGACACCAGCCAATACACAAACAACAACAGTCCGACGGTGAGTGCGCAGCCGGTGAGCCGGTGCAGGATCGATAGCGTATTGGTGTACTGCCAGCGATACATCATGAACGGCGACAGCGGCCGTTCGAACTTGGGATTGCTCATGTGATTTATGCCTGACGCTTGCGCAATCTGCGATGAATTAAAAATCGATGCAGCGGCCAGACTTTTCCCAATCGCCGAAGCGGGTCGGCTCCGGCCCGTCACGGCCGCCGATTTCTGTCGGAGCAACTGGCGCGGAACCTGTTTGACCGGCCTCGGTCACTGTATCGGTGGCGGTCACGGTTGTGGGCGCCGGACCGGCCCCGGGCACTGACTCCGACCGCGAATTTGTGTCTGCCATGGAACCGGACGATGATGGCGGGTGACCGTTTCGAACGGCCGGTAGTGTGCCAGAAGCACCACCGCCCCGGAACGGCGCGCTATTCGTTTGTCGCGAGGCTTGATTTCGGATTTCACGAATGTCTGCCCCTATTGCTGTCCCGGCCGCTGCCGGACTGAATTCCCCCGGCCCGAGCCACGCTTTGCCCCTCCCTGGAGCTGTGCAGTTGACCCGTTTGGCCGCGATTATGGTCAGCGGCGCGGAGGCGCGCAGTTATTTGCAAGGTCAGCTGACGGCCGATTTGGACACGCTCGATTCGAATCGAGTGCAGCTGGCCTGCTGCAATTCCCCGCAGGGGCGCGTGCAGGCGGTGTTCTGGCTGTTGGCCCGCGCCGAGGGCATCGCCTTAGTTCTGCCTGCGACGATGGTCGACGCTACGGTGCTTCGGCTGCGTAAATATGTTTTACGAGCCAAGGCCAAGATTGAGCCGGCGAAGCAGTTGCAGGTCGCGGTCGCCTCTGCCCTGCCCCCGGATGTGACTTTGTCCCCGGACCTGTCGCATCGTGAAATCGATGGGCTCAGCTATTTCAAACTGCCCGGCGTATCGGACGTTCTGGTGCTCGGGGCGTTCGAGGCTGCTGTGGATGCTGCTCGTGAGCAGCAATGGCATGCGTCGTTCGTGCGCGCTGGGTTGCCGCAGGTTTATTCGGAGACCCACGAAGCGTTCGTGGCGCAGATGCTGAATGTCGATTTGCTCGGTGGCATCAACTTTGAGAAAGGTTGCTACACCGGCCAGGAGATCATCGCCCGCGCCCATTTCCGTGGCACCGTCAAACGACGCATGTTTCTTTTTCATTCCGCCGGCGCGGTACCTATCCCCGGCTCGCGTGTGCTCGCCGGCGAGCAACACGCTGGTGAAGTTGTCGACGCTGCCGCGACTGCGGATGGCTGCAACCTGCTCGCTGTTGTCAGCCTCGCGCAGCTCAACAGCGAACTTCACATCGACGGCCAGACGGCGCCGCTAACGCGGCAGCCTCTGCCGTACTCGATGGAATGACCGTTCGGGCTGCGTTCCCGCTCGTCCGTCGTCTCAGGTTTCCGGCCGCATGTACGGGAACAACAGCACATCCCGAATCGACGCCGCGTTGGTGAACAACATCACCAAGCGATCGATACCGATGCCCAAGCCCGCTGTCGGCGGCAAGCCGTATTCCAACGCTCGAATGTAATCGGCGTCGTACTGCATGGCCTCTTCATCACCCGCCGTCTTGCGGGCCAATTGATCCTTGAAGCGCTGCGACTGATCCTCGGGATCGTTCAACTCCGAGAAGCCATTGGCAATCTCGCGACCGCCGATGAAGAACTCGAAACGATCGGTGATGAACGGATCCGAATCGTTACGGCGCGACAGCGGCGACACCTCGGTGGGATAGCCGTACACGAACGTCGGCGCCAGCAAGCGATGCTCGGCGGTCTTCTCGAAAATCTCGATCTGTAACTTACCCGCTCCATCGCCCTGCCCGTACGGCACGCCGATGCGATCACAGTGAGCTCGCAAGTACTCCACATCCCGTAGCTTGGCGCGCTCGATGCCAGGATTGAAATGCACCACCAGGTCCTCGACCGTCACGCGACGGAACGGCTGATCGAAGTCGAACACCTCGCCCTGATACTCGATCTGCCGCTTGCCGAGCACGGTGTCGCACAAGCCCTGGCAGACGCGTTCCACCAGGTTCATCAAGTCGGTGTAGTCGGCATACGCCTGGTACAACTCCAGCATGGTGAATTCGGGGTTGTGTCGCGTCGACACGCCCTCATTGCGGAAGTTGCGATTGATCTCGTACACACGCTCGAAGCCGCCAACCACCAGACGCTTCAGATAAAGCTCCGGCGCGATGCGCAGATACAAATCGATGTCAAGCTGGTTGTGATGCGTGACGAACGGCCGTGCTACGGCGCCGCCGGCAATCGCTTGCATCATGGGCGTTTCGACTTCGAGGAAGTCGAGCGCATCCAGATAATCACGCAGGTACTTCACGATGCGCGTGCGCGTACGGAACGTCTGCCGGCTTTCCGGGCTGACGATTAGATCGACGTACCGCTGGCGATAGCGCGTTTCCTGATCCGACAGACCGTGCCACTTGTCCGGCAGCGGCCGCAGCGACTTGGTCAACAACCGCAGCTTATCCACCTTGACCGACAGTTCACCGGTCTTGGTGATGAACAGCGTGCCTTCGGCGCCGAGCACGTCGCCCACGTCCCAAGTCTTGAACTCGTCGTACACAGTGCCGATGGCGGCGCTCTGCAGGAACAACTGAATCTCGCCGGTGCGATCCGCGATCTTGGCGAAGCTGGCCTTGCCCATGACGCGCTTGGTCATCATGCGGCCGCCGACTTTCACACGCACCGTGTTCTGATCGAACCACGTCGGCTCGCGATCGCCGTAAGCCACCAGCAACTGGTCGGCCAGCGCGTCGCGACGGAAATCGTTCGGGTAGCCGTTGGCGCCCGGGCCGCGCAATTTGTCGAGCTTGGCGCGGCGCTCGGCGATCAGTTTGTTTTCATCGACCGCTTCGGCGGCCGGTGCGGCACCCGTAGCGGTGCCGGCATTCTTGGTGTTTTCAGACATAATTTTCACAGTCCCTGCTTCAGGCTGGCTTCCAGGAACGGATCCAGATCGCCGTCCAGCACCTTGTCGGTGGCGCCGATTTCGACGTTGGTGCGCAAATCCTTGATGCGCGACTGATCCAGCACATAGGAACGAATCTGGTTGCCCCAGCTCACGTCCGACTTGGCGTCTTCGAGCACCTTGGCGGCGGCGTTACGCTTGTTCACTTCCAGCTCGTACAACTTGGCCTTGAGCATCTTCATGGCCTTGTCGCGGTTCTTGTGCTGGCTGCGCTCGGCCTGGCAAGCCACCACGATGCCGGTGGGCATGTGGGTGATACGCACGGCTGATTCGGTCTTGTTGACGTGCTGACCGCCGGCGCCGCTGGAACGGTACACGTCGGTCTTCAGATCGGCCGGATTGATATCGATCTTGATGTTGTCATCGACTTCCGGCGAGACGAACACCGAAGCAAACGAAGTGTGCCGGCGCGCATTCGAGTCGAACGGCGACTTGCGCACCAGGCGATGCACGCCGGTTTCGGTGCGCAGCCAGCCATAGGCGTATTCGCCGCTGAAATTGATGGTGCAGCTCTTGATGCCGGCGACTTCGCCGTCGCTGACTTCTTCGACCTCGGTCTTGAAGCCGCGTTGATCGCCCCAGCGCAGGTACATGCGCATCAGCATCTGCGCCCAATCCTGGGCCTCGGTACCGCCGGCGCCCGCCTGGATGTCCAGGAAGCAGCTGTGCGGATCCATCTCGCCCGGGAACATGCGCTGGAATTCCAGCTTCTTCAGGTGCGCATCCAGGTTCGCCAGATCGCGCTCCACATCGGCCACCGTGCTGGGCTCGTTCTCGGCAATCGCCATTTCCAGCAGCTCTTCGGCGTCGCGCAGGCCATTGGTGGCCTTGTCCAGCGTGCCGACGATTTGCTCCAGGCGCGCGCGTTCCTTACCCAGCTCCTGGGCTCGGTCGGGCGTATTCCAGATGGCGGGGTCTTCCAGCTCGCGGCTTACTTCCGCGAGACGATCAGCCTTGGTGTCGTAGTCAAAGAAACCTCCGGAGCGCCCCGCTGCGCTCGGTGAGGTCTTCGATAGAACGGCGGATGGGATTGGTTTCCATGTCGGGAGCGGGCGTCAGTCGCGGGCAATTCGCTTGCGGGACCGCGATCCTAACAAAAATGGGCGCCTAAAGGACCCGCAAATACTCCACCACCAGCTGCAGCCGTTCCGAGCCGTTGAAGCGGTTCACGTCCAGGCGGTAGGCCAATTCCACCCGGGAGTCGGCTTGCACGTGGGGCGCGTCGTCGTGGTCGAAGTGACGGAACGCGATGGCTTCGCAGCTGGTAGCGGCCTGGATCGGACCGTCGCCGGACACACTGCGTACCTCCAGCTTCAGGTGGCGCTCGCCGAGAATGCGCACGTTACGCACCTCGAAACAGCCATCGAACAGTGGCTCCGGGAAGTTCTGACCCCACGGCCCGGCCTGCTGCAACAGCCGCGCGACGTCCAGCGTCAGCTCCTCCTCTTGCAAGCTGCCGTCGGAATGCACCACGCCGATGGTGTCGTCGATGCTCATCCAGCGCCGCACCTCGGCATCAAACTCGGCCTGAAATGTTTCCAGCGTGGCCGCCGGCAAGGTCAGCCCCGCCGCCATCGCATGCCCGCCGAACTTCTCGATCAAGCCGGGATGGCGAGTCGCGACCGCATCGAGCACGTCACGGATGTGTACGCCTGAAATGGAGCGCGCCGAACCTTTCAGCGTATTCGCGTCGGCACGGGCCAACGCAATCACGGGCCGATTCACCCGCTCCTTCACGCGCGACGCCACCAAGCCCACGACGCCCTGATGCCACGACTCATCGAACAAACAAAGCCCCAGCGGTAGCTGTGGATCTTCAGCGCGCATGTCGGCGATGGCCAGCAGCGCTTCCTGCTGCATTTGCAGCTCCAGTTCTTTGCGATCGCTATTCAACTGCGTCAAACGCGCGGCCAACAAGCGAGCAGCCTTCGGATCGTCGGTCAGCAAACATTGAATGCCGATGGACATGTCGTCGAGCCGGCCGGCAGCATTCAAGCGCGGCCCGATCTGAAATCCCAGATGCGAGGCGACCACGTTGGACGCAATACAATTGGCCGCTTCCAGC
>NZ_JAEUPY010000879.1 GCF_016790065.1 Steroidobacter sp. | reverse complement strand
TCATTGCCGTCTCCGAAACCGAAAGTTCGTCGTTGATCGCGGGACCCCACCCCCTGGCCGGCCGGCGTTTGCCACGAGGTAGGGCGATTTCGACAGGCGAGATGTCACATAGAGAGCTTCAATTGCACTGGCCGGGTGCTTGGAGCTACTGTAGGTGACGCTACAGACCTGTCTGTTCTTATGCTACGTACAGGTCTGTAGCGCTGTCAAGCTGACTAAAGGAGGCTCATGAGTCCTACTGCCAAACCGCGCGCCGGTACTGAAGGCGCCGCCGCGCCTGCCGAAAGCGTCCGAGACCGGATCCTGAACACGGCCCGCGACTTGTTTTACAAAGAAGGCGCCCGGGCGGTCGGGGTGGACACCGTGGTGGCCAAGTCCGGGGTGGCCAAGACCAGCCTGTACCGTTGGTTTCCGTCCAAGGACGCCTTGATCGTGGCGGTGTTGGAGCAGGAGCAGAAGGACCGCTGGGCCGGTTGGGACAAGACCGCTGCGCTGAGCGACCCGGAGCCGCGTGCCCGGCTGCGAGCTCACCTCAATGGCGTTGCTCAGTTCGTGAGCAGCTCACGGTTTCGTGGCTGTCCGTTCATGAACATCACCGTCGAGTTCGCTGATCCTCAGCACCCGGCGCGGGTCGTCGCTACTCAGGAAATGGAAGAACTGCGTCGGCGCTTGCGTGGGCTGGTCGACAACATCGAAGGCGTGCGCAATCCGGATGAACTCACCGAACAGTTGCTGTTGCTGGTCGACGGCGCGTTCTCGTCGGCGCAGGCATTGGGCAAGAGCGGCCCGCAACACTTCATGGTCGCGGCAGCGGATGCGTTGGTCGACGCTCAGCTGAAGAAGTAACGTTTAGCTCGCCAGCTCGGCTTCGAGTTTCTCGCTGGCGGCGAGCCACGCTGTTTCGACATCTGAGATGTCCCGCTTCAGCTGAGTCTGCTTCTGCAACAGCTCTTGTAGCTTTTGTTTGGAGCTCGGGTTGTAGATGTCCGGCTCGGCCAGCGCGGTCTCGACGGTGCCGCGTTCCTGTTCCAGCTTGGCCAGCTGCTTCTCCAGGCGAGCGATATCTGCTCGCAGCGGGCTGAGTCGATTGCGCCGCTCGGCCTCTTCTCGCTTACGTTGTTTCTTTTGTTCGGCGCTGAGCGCAGTGGGGGCGTTTTCGTCGCCCGACGTCTCGGCTTCTTCGCGAGTTTGAAACCACTTGGCGTAGTCGTCGAGGTCGCCGTCGAACGGTTGCGCGCGGCCTTGATCCACAAGAATCAGATCGTCGGCGACGGCTCTCAGCAAATGACGATCGTGTGAGACCAGCACCACCGCGGCTTCGTAATCTTGCAAAGCCATCGCCAGCGCCTGGCGCATTTCCAAGTCGAGATGGTTGGTCGGCTCGTCGAGCAACAATAGATTCGGTCGCAAGTAACTCACCAACGCGAGCACGAGCCGCGCTTTCTCGCCGCCCGAGAATGGTCCCACGGGTTCGAACACGCGGTCGCCGCTGAATCCGAAGCTGCCTAGGAAACTGCGTAGCTCTTGTTCGGTGGCCTTGGCGGCGGCATCGCCGCCGAGCCGTTTCAAGTGTCCGATCGGCGAGTCGTCAACGGTAAGTTGCTCGAGCTGATGCTGAGCGAAATAGCCAATCTTCAAATCCCGCGCTTCGGTGCGCCTGCCGTCGAACGCGGTCAGTTCGCCGGCCAGCAACTTCATCATCGTCGACTTGCCGGCGCCGTTGCGGCCGAGCAAAGCGATTCGGCTGCCGGGCGAGATGGTCATGCTGATGTTCTCCAGCACGATGCGTTCACCGTAGCCCACCGACTGTTTCTCTAACGCCAGCAACGGTTGCGGCAGCTTCTGCGGCGGCAAGAAGGTGAATTCAAATTGCGAGTCGACGTGCGCGGGCGCGATCTTCTCCATGCGCTCGAGCGCTTTGACGCGGCTCTGTGCTTGCTTGGCCTTGCTGGCCTTGGCCTTGAAGCGCTCGATGAAGCCCATCATGTGCTTGATCTCGCGCTGCTGCCGTTCAAACATCGATTGTTGTTGGGCTAGCTGCGAAGCGCGTTGTTCTTCGAACGCGGAGTAGTTGCCGCTGTAGATTTTCGCGGCACCGTTTTCGATGTGTACGACGCGATTCACAGTGCGATCGAGGAACTCGCGATCGTGCGCGATCATCAATAGCGTGCCTGGGTAGTTGCGCAGCCATTGTTCCAACCAGATCACGGCATCGAGATCGAGATGGTTGGTGGGCTCGTCGAGCAACAACAAATCGGATCGGCACATCAGCGCCTGCGCGACGTTGAGCCGCACTCGCCAGCCGCCGGAGAACGCGTTCACCGACCTGGCTTCGTCCGCGGCCGAGAAGCCCAAGCCGTGCATCAACTTTCCCGCCCGACTGCGCGCGTCGTAGCCGCCTAACGCAGCGTAGCGTGCATGCAGTTCACCGAGCTTGACGCCAGCGTTGTTCTCTTCAGCCTGCGCGATGGCCGCTTCGGTGGCGCGCAACTCTTCGTCGCCATCCATGACGAACTCGATGGCCGGCCGCTCGGTGGCATCCAGTTCCTGTGCGACATGTGCGACCACCAGCTGCGATGGATAGTCGACATTGCCCGCATCCGGCTGCAACTCGCCCAACACCAGCGACAGCAAGCTCGACTTACCACAACCGTTTGCGCCCACGATGCCGACCTTCTCACCGCGATAAACGGTGAAAGACGCATCGGAAATCAGCAGGCGCGGACCGCGCCGGAGGGCGAGCGAGGAGAACGAAAGCATGGACGATTCGAGCCGCAGCGAAGCCGGGCCGGCATCCTAGCAGATCGCCGCTAGCGGCTCAGGAGGCGAACAGCTCGCTGACTTTTGCGCGGCCGCTGGCCTGAGACATGACCAGGGAAAGGAATTCTTCGGCCGGCATGGCGTCGCCGAACAGGCGGCCTTGGCCGTAGTGGCAGCCGCGGTTGCGCAGGAAATTGAATTGTTCTTCGGTCTCGACGCCTTCGGCGACCACTTCGACTTCCAAGGCTTTGCCCATGTCGATGATGGTGCGAACGATGGTGGCGTCGTCGCTGTTGATGGCGGCGTCGCGCACGAAGGATTGGTCGATCTTCAGCGTGCCGATGGGGAATTGCTGAAGCGCGCTGAGCGAGGAATAACCGGTGCCGAAGTCGTCGATGGACAGGTGCAGGCCCATGGCATACAGCTCATCCAGCAGCTTGATGGTGCGCTTCGGGTCGACCATCAAGGTGGTCTCGGTGATTTCCAGCTCGAAACAAGTCGGCGACACTTCGTGACGACGGAACACCGATTTGCAACGAGTGATGAAGCTCGCCTGACGCAGCTGTTTCAACGACAGGTTGATGGACACGCGGCCGGGATTCTTGATCTTGTCCTGCCAGCGATGGTAATCGGAGCAGACGCGGTTCAGCACCCACTCGCCGATGCCCAGAATCAAATTGGTTTCTTCAGCCAGCGGAATGAACTGCGACGGCGGAATGTCGCCGTGGCCAGGCAGGCGCCAGCGCAGCAGTGCTTCGGCACCGATGATGCGGCCGTCGCGCAGATCCACCTTCGGCTGATACAGCATCATCAGCTCGTCGCGTTCCAATGCACGGCGCAGCTTGCTCTTCAGCATCAAACGTTCGACCGCCGCGGCGTTCATGTCGGGCGAGTAGAACGCGAAGCTGTTGCCGCCGTTTTGTTTGGAGTGATACATCGCCGCGTCGGCGTTGCGAATCAGGTCGATGACGTTCTCGGCGTCCTTCGGGCAGAACGCGATACCGACGCTGGCGGTCAGGAACACTTCCTGCTGATCGACGTAATACGCTTTGCAGACCTCGGCGAGCACCATGCGTGCGAGGTTCGCTGCTTGCGCGCGTTCATCCTCGGAGTCGGCGAAGCCTTCGATGAACAAACCGAACTCGTCGCCGGCCAGACGACCGACCACCGCCTCGCGCGGCAGGATGCGAATCAAACGTTCGCTGAGCACTTCGAGCGTACGGTCGCCGGCGGCGTGACCGAACGTGTCGTTGATTTCTTTGAACCGATCCATGTCCAGATACAGCATCACGATGCCGCGATCGTTACGCCGGGCGCGTGCGATCGCTTGTTGCAGCATGTGCTGGAACTGCATGCGATTCGGCACTTTGGTCAGCGCGTCGTAACGAGCCAGATAACGAATGCGGCGCTCGGCCCGCTTGCGATCGGTGATGTTACGAACGACGAAGATGGTGCCTTGGAACTGCGGATCGTCGCCGGCGATGGGCGCGCCCGACAGCGACACTGGAATCGTCTGGCCGCTATGCGTGGCGATGACGGTCTCGCGCGTCTCGACACCAGCCTGTTCGAGCGAAAAGCCTTCGCGTTCGTTCTCGGCCAGCAGGTTGATGAACGGCTGCCCGGCAATCTCTTCTTCGTTGTAGCCGAACAAACGTACCGCGGCGTCGTTGATCTTGCGCACCATGCCGTCCGGCGAGGTCACCAGCACGGCGTCGTTCATGCTGTTGAGGACGATGGTCAGATAATTCTTGGTGATGGTGGTCTGGCGCAGATTCTGGCGCATCCGATCCAGGGCCATCTCCAGCTCGGCGATCTCGTCGTTGCTGGTGACTTTATGCGGTCGCGTGTAGTCGCCTTCGCCGATGCGTTCGGCGGAGCGAATCAACTCGACGATGGGACGCTCCAGGCGCTGCGCCAACATCCAAGCGACCAAGGTCAGCAAACCGGTGATCAGGATGCCGACGCCGGCGACGATCCAGATGCGGCGTTCGAAGTCGCGCTGTTGTACTCGTTCGAGCTGGGTCTTCAATGCATGCGCGGTGTCGGCGAGCCCGGGTCGGCCGACCACGATCTCCAACGTGCCGAGCGATTCGACGCCGCCCAGGCCGCGGCGGATGGTGCGCTTGTCTTGATCGGTGATCTGGCGGGTCCATTGATCCTGCCGGATGCTTTCGAACATCACCGAGCCGTCCGGCGCCAGCACGCGGGCCGAAATCGAATAGGGATTGTTCAACAGCGACGCGACGATCTTTTCCAGAGTGCGCTTATCGCGTTCGCGAAGGGAGGATTCCAGCGCCTGGGCACCGGCGGCGGCCATGTCGCTGGCGAGCAGGTCGAGCCGTTGTGCCTCGGCCGTGAGCAGGGAGCGTTCGCCCTGGCGCACCAGCACGTCACTGGACTTGCGATAGTCGAGGTACTCCAGCAGGAATAGCGTCGCCGCAATGAGGATGCCCGCCGCGATGGCGACGGAGAGCAATCTGATTTTGAGGCCCCGCGATCTCAACCCATACTCCGCACGGACGGTGTGCTGCGAACCCGCTTCGTCCGCATAATACTCATGTTTTTCGCGGCGGTGACACATCGCAGTTTACTTGTCGGGTTTTTTGACATACCAAACGATTAGAATGTTAAAAACCGCGGCGTTTGGTCGGGTTTTGCAACTTATTTTCAGCAGATTATTTTCAATATCGTCGTGCGAGGACGCAGATCGTAATGAACGAGCTCGAGCTCACCGGACAGGCGCGCACTCATGTCGTGGAATTGGCGGAACCGCGCTGCATGCTTCACTACGAAGCAGTGGCTTCTTTCCTGGCAATGAGGGATGCGGCACGAGTCGACGGCATCGACCTGGCGCCACGCTCCAGCTTCCGCGATTTCCAGGCGCAAATCGGTATCTGGAATCGTAAATGGCAGGGCGAGCGGCCGATTTATGACCGCCAGGGCGCGTTGTTGGATCGCGCGCAGTTATCCGATTCGGCCACTGTGGACGCCATTCTGTGTTGGTCGGCGATTCCCGGCGGCAGTCGTCATCACTGGGGCAGCGATGTCGATGTGATCGACGCGGCCGCGGTGCCGCCCGGCTACAACGTCGAGCTGTTGCCTGCGGAATACGCACCGGAAGGAATATTCGGCCGCTTGTCGCAATGGCTCGATGCGAATATGCGACGCTTCGGTTTCTACCGACCCTATCGCACCGAGCGCGGCGGGGTCAGTCCCGAGCCTTGGCATTTGAGCTATGCGCCGATTTCTCAGGCGGCGCTCGAGTCGCTCAGTTTGTCGACGCTACGCCGGGTGTTGGAAGGCAGCAGCATTGAGGGTAAACCCCATGTGCTGGCGCGTTTGCCGGAGATCTACACGCGCTTCTTGCTGGCGGTGGACGCGCCGGCGTAACGATCATTCGGCAGTTGGTTGCCGCCGCGTGAAATGTCGGACTCGATCCAGAAAACGCAGCGGCATCCAGCGCTTCATACGCCACATCATGCGCGCCGCCTTAGGTAGCAGGATGTAAGTGCGGCCGTCGGCCGCCTCTGTCAGCAAATCGTAGGCGGCCGCTTCGGCCGGATACTCCGACCTCTGCATGGCTTCATGCGCGCGCGCCCGCGCATGCTCGGGGCCGCGCAATGTTTCCAGCAGCGACGAGCGAAAGAATGTCGGCATGGCGACCGACACTTGTGTGCCCATCGGCCGCAGTTCGTTCACCAGGGTTTCGCTGATCGAGACCACTGCGGCTTTGGTGGCGTTGTACGAGATCATGCCCGGTGCCGAAGCGAAGGCGGCGGCGCTCGAGACGTTGATCAGCAAGCCGCTGCCGTTTCGTTGTAGATGAGGCACGGCCGCGCGCGAGCCGTGCACGACGCCCATCAAGTTGATGTCGATGATCCAGCGCCAGTCTTCCAGCGAAACTTCCATCAACGAACCGGCACTGGCGACGCCGGCATTGTTGATCATCACATCCAAGCCGTCGTGGCTGGCGGCGAATGAATTCACCGCGACCGTGAGTTCGTCGGACTGAGTCACATCGCCCGGATAAGCGACCAGCTTGACGCCGGCGTCGGCGAACTCGGCTTCGACGCTGGTGAGCCGTTCCAGATTGCGATCGAACAGGCCCAGGGTCCAGCCGTCGCTGGCCAGCGCTTTGGCCAGCGCCAGCCCCAGCCCACTGCCGGCGCCCGTGATGAACGCGCGCTTGTGTGGAAACCGGGCATTCAGTCGTGCGAACCGTGGATTCATCGTGCGGAGTATGAAGTGCTCAGACGAAGAAAGCGCGAACCGACCACGCACCCCAAGCAGCTGCTGCCATCAACACCAAGCCGGGTGTGAGTTCGTAGGCATAACGTCGGTCGCCTAGCGAAAATGCCACCATGGTCTTGCTCACCACGTTGGTGGTGAAGCCCACCAGCACGGCGAGTGCGGCGAACTCGGCTTGGGTCCGGCCGCTGGCGGCCAGCGAGGCTGACGAAATTGCCGGCGCATGAGCATCGGTGAAACCGGCCACGCCGGCGGCGAGCAACAGGCCGCGATCGCCCAGCCATTGCGTCAGCAGTGCCGAAATCAACAAAGTGAGTCCGACCACCAGCACGAACACGATGGCGGTCTTGGGTTCGAACGGCCGTCCTTTCGGCGAGTCCTCGGCGGCGGACATTTCACGAAAACTGCGGAGCGCGAACACTCCCGCATAGATCACCGCGGCCAGACCCGATGCCAGCAACGACGGTGTCAGCAGTAACAACGTTGGCGTGCTCACCAAGCCCACGACGATGGCGAGCTGAATCACGGTCGCGACCGAAGAAGCAGCGGCGCCCGCGACCGCACCTTTGTGCAGTTCTGGTTGGCTCTTGGTCCGTGCGCCCATGGCGCCGATGGTGGCTGTGCTCGATACGAAACCGGACAGCAGTCCGGCCACCGCGAGCCCAGTCTTGGCGCCTAACGCGCGCAGAGCGACGTAGCCGAGCGCATTGATGGCCATCACCAGCACCGCCAGCATCCAAAGCTTGCGTGGCTGCACGACGCCCCAGGGATCGATGGGCTCGGTCGGCGTGAGCGGCAGGATCACCAGAGCCGCGGCTGCGAGCAGCAGACCGTCGCGGACTTCCTCGTCAGTGAGCACGTTCTGGACCCAGTTATGAGCGTGGGTACGGAACGCGAGCAGGATGGCGACGATGACGCCGAGTGCGGCAGCGAGCTGCGGCTCTCGCACGGCCAATCCACCGAGCAGCAGCGCGACGACCATCGCGATCTCGGTGGTGAGGCCGGGATCGGTGTCGCGAGTCCGCAGGTAGCCGACGGCGATCAGCAGGCCGACGATGCCGCCGGTGGCGATGAACACATAGACGCCGCCGATCCAGAGGCCGAGCGCGCCGGCCAGCGAGATCAGGGTGAAGGTGCGGAGACCGGCGACGGCGCGGTTCGGGCCGGTGCCCTTACTGCGTTCCCGTTCGATGCCGATGAGGAAGCCGACGGCGAGTGCGACGCCGAGATTGATCCAGCTGGGTTCGGGGATGTCAGCCATCCCGCCAGCTTAACTGCTTTTCCAGACCTGCTTCAGATGGCCGATGACCAGCGAGCGGATGTTCTGCACCGGGTTGCGTTCCCAGGTGAAGCAGGGCGGGTCGCGGCGGAGCATGGGCCAGCGGCCGGTCCGCAGTACCTCGCTCAGGTAGTTCAGGTTGGACTCGATGGCGTCCATGTACGGGTTGCGGCCGTTGAACAGCGATTCGAGATAGCTGTAGGCGCTGGCGAACTCGCCGTCCAGGCGCGAGCGGCGCACGTCTTCGATGAAGCCCGGCGTCTGGCGCAGTACGTCCAGGCCGGAGCTGTACTTCACCTGGGTCTTGCCGGTGGCGTCGCTGGGCATGGCGATGCCGCCCAGCACGAATTCGGGATAGAGCCGGTCGCGGCATTTTTCCAGATAGCAGCGATCCGACATTTGCGCGATCAAATCGCCGGTGCCGATCAGATGGCCGAGCTTGCGGTCGCGCGGATCGTCCAGGCGGATCTGATCGAACTGCACTTCGTAACCGGTGAAGTGCACGATCTTGGTGGCCACCGGCACCCATTCGGCCATGCCGATGGTGGGCAGGTAACGACCGATGAACTGGGCGCTGCGGCTCACATGACTCAAGGTGAACTCGGCGCCGTTGCGATGTGTCTGGTCGTCGGTCTGACGAATGTAACCTGCGTCATGAAACAACGCCGTCACCACGCCGAGGATGGCGCGCTCCGGCCCGAGTCGTTCATCCGCCAGGTGGGTGCGATCGTAACTAACGATCAGGCGCGCCACGGCGAGCGTGCCGTCGAGCGAATGCTGCAGATCGTGATAAACCGTGTCGCAGCCGTAGTAGCCGGGAAACTGACCGTTGAACAGCCGCTCGAAATCGCGAAACGCGGTGTCGACCCGGTCCAGCGGATAATGCGGCCAGCTCTGGCGATACAGCTCGACCACGGCGCGCCGAACCGCGTCAGGTGAACTCACCTGCACGGTATTGGTGACATCGAAATCGCTGCGCCGATACTGCATTTCTAACGGGGAACTCGCGGCGGGAATTTGCCAACGAACG
>NZ_JAEUPY010000869.1 GCF_016790065.1 Steroidobacter sp. | reverse complement strand
AAATGCGGTGAGTGCAGCGTTCAGCGGCGCTGCCTTTCCTTAAGTACAAGTGCGACTTTTTCACAGGTGGCGCTCGGCCAAGATATCAACATGCGACCACGGCCCACAGGCAAGTCCACCGCCCCCAATCCTCCCTGCGGTTCGGGTTTTCCTAATACGTTGGCCGTGGCCGCTTTCTTCTCAGCGCAATCATTATTCCAGTCGTGTCGTACTCTCGCCCAATCGTTGCAGTGATCGAAGCCGACGCAAAGGACCGCCGACTGCTTTGTTCCATGTTGAGTAAGCTGAACGCGGATGTTCAGGATTACGACAGCGCTGAAAGTTATCTCGCCTCACCTCACGGTACTCGCGGCAGTTGCTTGATCACCGACATGACCTTGCCCGGAATGTCGGGCTTGGACCTGCTGAAATGCTTAAGGGCGACGCACGCGACCACCCCGGTTATTTTGTTGGGAGAGGATGCTGACGTACGCGCGGCCGTTGCGGCCATGCGCGAGGGGGCGGTGGATTTTATCGAGAAGACGCACGTGGATGTTTCCATCGTGCGCCGCGTCGCGTATCTGCTGGATCATTCGCAGCACGCGCACTGAGTTTTTTCCTCGCCGCGGCGAGGACACATTTATTGAAATTCCGCGCGCGGATCGAACGGCAGTTCGCGTTGCATCTCTTCGTATACCTCGCGCGCTCGCGCCGAATCGGCGGGCGGCAACACGATCTTCAACACCACGTACTGATCGCCTTGCGTCGCGCCGGGTAGGCCGCGGCCTTTGAGTCGCATGCGTTGACCGGCTTTCGCATTCGCGGGAATGCGCAAGTCGACAGTCCCGGCCAACGTCGGCGTCGCCACCGTGGCGCCGAGCGCGGCTTCCCATGGCGCGATCGGCAGCGTCAACGTCACATCGCGGCCTTCCACTTGAAACAACTTGTGTTTCCGAAAGCGGATTTCCAGATACAAGTCGCCCGACGGGCCGCCGCCTTGGCCGGGGCTGCCTTGACCGGCCAGCCGAATGCGTTGGCCTTCGACGATGCCTTGAGGAATGCTGATCTTGAGCGTGCGAGGTTCGCCCATCTGCGCGCTCTTCAGCTCGATGGTCTGCGAACCGCCGCGAAACGAATCTTCGACGTCGATTTCGATGCTGGCGACTTGATCGTCGCCGGCCATGGCAAAGCCTCGGCCACCGCCGCGCGCACGTGGGCCGCCAGCGCCGCGGGCAGCACCGCCGAACAATGACGAGAAGAAATCGCTGAAGCCGCCTTCCTGGTCGCCGAACGCGTTGGAGAACTCGAAGTTCTGACCCCAGTCCGGCGGCGGACGGAATTCCTGGCCCTGGCGCCAGTTGCTGCCCAGCTGATCGTAGGCTGCGCGCTTCTGCGGATCTTTCAGGACCTCGTAAGCTTCTTGCACGTCCTTGAAGCGCGCCTCGGCGTCCTTTTCCTTACTCACGTCCGGATGGTATTTGCGCGCGAGCCGGCGATAGACGCGCTTCAGCTCGTCTTGGCCGACGTCGCGGGCGACGCCCATGGTTTTGTAGTAATCCTTGTATTCAGGCACGGCGAAACCTACACCTCAGGTGGGGCTGCATGGATTCTGCATGCATGGCGACGTAGATGGCGCTGACAACCGCGCTTTCAAGCGCGGCCCGGGCTCGGTTCAACCCTGGGCAATACTAGTAGCGCCGCTGACGATTTTTCAGGGCCAACGCCCCAAAAAGCAAGGCGAGCAGGCCAGGGCTGGTCGAGCCACCGCCACCGCCGCCCGAGGAACCGGACTGGGTTGCGGTCGCGGACACGCTGGTCACGCTGACCGTGGCCGCAGCGGTGTCGTTGTTCGTGACCTTGTCGACCTGGCCGCTGGAGATCTGCGCCTGTAGCACCGCGCTTCCCGCGGTCGACGCGGTCAGCGTGATGGATCCGGTGACGCTTTCGCCGGAAGCCAGCGCGGGCAGTGAGCAGGTGACGTTGCTGGTGCCGACCGTACAGCTGTTGCCATCGAAGGTGGCGGACGACGCAGTCACGCCTGCCGGCAACGCGATAGTGAGCGTCACGCTGTCGGCGTCGTTTTCCGACAAATTGCTGGCTGACAAGGTGGCGCTGAACGCCGTGCCTGCCGTGATCGACACCGGCGCCTGCAGACTCACCGCCAGATCGACTTCGGGCTGAGTGCTGATCGTGCCTTCGCCATGATTGTTGGCGAGGTTGGTTTCGTTCGAGGCACTCACGTCGACCGAGATCGAATGCGCGGCGGCCACAGTGCTGTGCAGGGAAAGAATCACGGTCGTGGCATTGCCGCCGGCGATCTGGCCGAGCAGACACGAGACCGTGCCGGCGCCACTGGTGCAAGTACCGCCACGCACCGACGCATCGTCGATGACGAGTGTCGCCGGGACGGTGAGGGTCGCTCTGGCGTTGCTGGTGGTGAGCCCGCCGACGTTGCGTACCGTCACTTCCCAGTCGAACTCGGTGTCCGCCGGGTGATGCACGGTGCCGAGCGCGGCATCCACTTCGATGTCGGCGTCCGCCAGCGCAGTAATGCAACTCGAACTCGCTGCCTTGGGCTGCATGATGCCCAAGCTGCAGGCAGAGAAGCGGTCGTTGCCGTTGATGCTCGGGGACATCAGGAACGAGCCGGTGGCCGTGCTGGCGCAAGCTTCGTCGGCATCGCCGTCGTGGGGCGCGCCGAAGTTGTGGCCGATTTCATGAGCTGCGATCAGCGATTCGGTCCAGGCGCTGCGCATGCTGGCTTCGGTGATTCCGGCGCCGTATTGCCGGTCGCACACCGAGTTCATGAAGGCGATGCCCACCGTGCTGCCGTCCAGATTACGGCCGGTGAATAGATGGGTCAGACCGCGCGAATACAGGTTCGAGGAACGCTTGCGCAGATCGCCGAGCTCGTTCAGCAACGACGAAGCCGAAGTGGTGGCGGAGAGCGAGTCGCCGAGGTCGATGCTGGATACGCTGATCTCGATGCCCAGCTGCGAGCTATAAATGCCGTCGACGTTGTTCAGACGACGCAGGATTTCTTCGCGTGCCGAGGCTTCGGAGCCGAAGCGGTTCTGGAACAGCAGGTCGCCCAGCGCGGCAATCTCGAGACGCTTGGTGGCGCCGACCGCTTGCATCAGGGCCGGCGAGCCTTTCAGTTCGCCCACCATCGAGTTGAAGGCGTCGGAGCCTTTGGTGGAGGTGGCTGCGGCACTGGTTTCGGAACCGCACGAAGCGGCGCCCGGCGTCATCGCCACGTCTGCCAGGCGAAAGATCGCCGTGCTGTCGGCATCGACGTCAGTGTTCGCGGGCAGGGCGTCTTGCAGCTGCGCGACCGGCTCGATCACGTACAGCTCGGTGCCGTCGTAGACCATGCCTTGCAGCTGCCCGTCGGTCACTGAGATGCGGGCCCACGAGCCGGCGATGCCGTCGAGCTGACCGCGATACAGGGCCAGGTGGGATTGAGTCTGTAGCGCCGGATACAGCTTGTCGTTCGGTTCCAGCGTCAACTCGAAGCGGCGGCCGTAGGCGTCGAACTTGAGCGCGTGTTTGACGGCGGTCTTGTGCTGGCCCTGGGCCAGCGGCGCGGCCAGTTGCAGGCGCTCGAAGTACAGGATCCGAGAGTCATCGCTATCGACGCCGAACGCGGTTCCGGAAATGGCGCTGAGGGCGAATGCCGCCAGCCATCTGCCGAACCTGGTTGCGCCGTTGCGCGTGCCTCCCCCCATCGCTGTGTCGAACCCGCCCGCTGCCGAAAGATCGGCGCATCTTTTCGCATACCCGCTCGGCAGCGGCAACAGTCGCAACGGCCAGTTTCTCCAGGACGGGAGCTGGATCACGTGCAAGTTGCTAATTGTGCGATGAATGTTGGATTTCGCGACGAACCCCCAGCCAGCTCGCTAAAGCTCCCGGCGCGGTCTCCGGCGCCGGCCCGGCCAAGCCCGCGAAATGGTCCCAGTTGCGCACTTATTTAAACACGCGTTTAATATCTGCCCATGACTCTGACGGCCGCCACCAAACGCAAGCGTGCCCGCATGCCCGGCCGGCCGACCGGCAGTAGCGAAGAGGACATCCGCGCCGCCTTGCTGGACGCGGCCGGCAAGCTGTTCTTGAAGCATGGTTTCGAGCGCGTAACGGCTCGGCAGATCGCTACGGCGGCCGGCACGACCCCGGCCATGATCCATTACTACTTCGACAACAAGCTCGGCCTGTTCCGCGCCATGCTGGACGCGGCGATTGCCCCGGTACGCGAGCGGTTGGCTGGACTGCTGATGCAGACCGGCGGCCCGATGGATATTCCCGCGCTGATGGCCATGCACATGCGCACGGTGGCGACCAACTCGTGGATTCCCGTGTTCATCCTGAACGAAGTGCTGGCGGAGAAAGGGCGCTTCCGGGCGACGTTCATTCGTGAGATCGCCTCGCGTCAGTTGCCGCTGGTGGTCGAACTGCTCGAGCGCGGCCGAGCTGCCGGCGCCTTTCGTCAGGATCTGAATCCCAAGCTGGCGGCCTTGTCGCTGTTGTCGCTGTGCATGTTTCCATTCCTCACCAAGCCGGTGTCGGCCACGGTGCTGGGATTGAAATACGAGGGCGAGGACCTGGAACAACTCATCGACCACACCGCCCGCGTGTTTCTGCAGGGCATCGTCAATTCTCCGCAGGAGTCGGGCTCATGAAGCTGCGAACCTTGGTCTGTTGGGTCAGCGTGTGTTGGCTGAGCGCCTGCTCCCGCTCCGATGAGGGCCAAATTCTGGGCACGTTGGAGCGCGATCGGCTGGAGCTGATTGCCGAAGCCAACGAGCCCATCGTCAGCATCGACGTGCACGAAGGCGACGTGGTGCCAGCCGGCGCCGTGCTGCTTCGGCAAGAGCTGGGCGCCATGCAGGCCAAGCTGGATCAGGCAGCGGCCGCTCGCAATGTCGCCGAGCGTCGGCTCGCCGAACTCACCAAAGGTCCGCGTTCTCAGGAAATTCTTGAAGCGCGCGCTGGTGCTGAGTCCGCGCAAAGCTCGCTGCTCACCGAGACCAAGGAATATGAGCGCGTGCGCGATCTGGTCGAACGCAAGTTGCTCAGCCAATCGTCGTTGGATCAGGCGCGCGCACGTCGCGATACCGCGATCGGCTCGCAGAAACAAACCACGGCTCGGCTGAACTTGCTGTTGGAAGGCACGCGCATCGAGGAGTTGGAACAAGCCGAAGCGTCGCTAAAACAAGCGCAAGCTGCGTTGGCCGAAGTGCAGACGAGCGCGGCACGCTACGTGGTCACTGCGCCCCGCGCCGGTCGCATCGAAGCGATTCCCTACAAGTTGGGTGAGCGGCCAGCGACTGGCGCGCCGGTCATCGTGATGTTGGCGGACGGGGTTCCATACGCGCGTGTGCATGTGCCCGAGCCGGTGCGAGCGCAATTCAAATCCGGCACCGAAGTGCAGGTGCGTTTGGATGGTCGCGATCAGCCGCTTCAGGGCGTCGTTCGATACGTCTCTGCCGACGCGGCATTCACTCCTTACTACGCCTTGACGCAAGAAGATCGCTCGAGGCTGAGCTTTCTTGCCGAGGTCGATCTTCCCGAAGACGCGGCGCGCGATATTCCCAGCGGCATTCCAGTGCAAGTGATGCTGACTGAGACGGCGAAATGAGCGAGCCTGCCATCAGTGCGCGCGATCTGACTCGTCGCTTCGGCAAGCTCACTGCGGTGGATCACGTCACGCTGGATATTCCTCGCGCGCGCATCTATGGCTTTCTTGGGCCGAATGGCTCGGGCAAGTCGACCACGATTCGGATGCTTTGCGGCCTGCTACGGCCGACCAGCGGCGAATGCACGGTGCTCGGCCATCCGGTGCCGCGCGATGCCGAGAAGCTGCGACACAAGATTGGTTACATGACCCAGCGATTCTCGCTCTGGGAAGATCTGACGGTTGGCGAGAACCTGGATTTCATCGGCCGCATTTTCGGCCTGGAAAAGACCGAGCGAGTGGCGCGCATCGAGCAGCGACTGCAGAAGTATCGCCTCGACGATCGGCGGGATCAGCGTGCCGGCACCATGAGCGGCGGTCAGAAGCAGCGCCTCGCGCTCGCGGCCGCGACACTTCATAACCCTGAGTTGCTGTTGCTCGACGAACCCACCAGCGCGGTGGATCCGCAGAGCCGTCGTGATTTTTGGGAAAGCTTGTTCGAGCTGGTGGATCTGGGCACGACCATTCTGGTGTCCACCCACTACATGGATGAGGCGGAGCGCTGTCACGGTCTGGCCATTCTCGACAATGGAAAACTGGTTGCCGAAGGCGCGCCGCGAGAACTGATGGATCGCATCGATGCCATCGTCATCGAGATCGAAGCGGAAGATGTGCGCGCCGCGCGTCATGCGCTCGATGGCCAGCCATTCGTGCAAAGCGTCGCGCAACTTGGCAATCGGCTGCACGCGTTGCTGGCAAGAGATTTATCGGAGCCGGAACGTCGCGTCCGAGAGCTGTTTCAGCAGCAAGGAGTGCAAGCTTCGGTGGAACGCGTTCGCGCCAGTCTCGAAGACGTGTTCGTCGCCGCCACCGGCTTTCGTCGTAATCATGTCAGCGAGCGGCAGGTCGCCGCCGGGTAATCGCCATGCTGGATCGCATTCGCGCCATTGCCATGAAAGAGATCCGCCAGCTGCGGCGGGACCGACTCACGTTCGGCATGATCGTCGGCATTCCGTTGATCCAGATGCTGATGTTCGGTTATGCAATTAACTACGACGTGCGCGGGCTCGGTGCTGCTGTCGTCGATGAAGCGCAGACGACGATGTCGCGCGCCTTGATCGCCGATATGCAGGCGACGGGTGTGATCAAAGTGCGTGAGTACGCCAATTCTGTGCCGAATCTGCGTCGCTTACTGCAAGCGGGCGAGGTCAGTATCGGCATTTATATTCCGCCCGACTTCGAGCGACGTCGCTTGGATCGGAGTCGCCCGCTGGCGCAATTGCTGGTCGACGGTAGCGAACCCACCGTCGAAAACATTGCGCGCACGTTCACTGCGATGCCGATGCCTTCGCG
>NZ_JAEUPY010000257.1 GCF_016790065.1 Steroidobacter sp. | reverse complement strand
CCGGTTGGGCGAAACATTTCGGACTGAGCCCGCGTGCAACCCATGAAGTCGTGATCGCGCGCATCGACGAAGAGATCAGGAAGCGATGGCCCTCGGACGAACCCGCACTGGTGTCGATGTGGAAGACATGAGTCACCTCCTCCCTTTGTGCGTGGGCCGAACCTGGCGGTCAAAAACAGATTGATGAGCCCAGGCAGCACATCACGCCGCTCGGCGAGGGAATCCGATCCCATGAACTCGTGGCGCGCGCTCCGCTAAAACGGGCCACGACACCACGCGCTTGCAGCCAACTTTCACTGCTGCCGGCCCGCGCAGTCGGGCCTTGTTCCTCGTACGGTTGCAGTTGAAAGGACCGATGCGAGCCTGCTTGAGAAGTGTTTTCAGGTCGCCTCATGAAACATTGCAAAGCCCTCGCCGCCATTTTAGTCGTCGAACATCGCACCCATCAGAACCCGCTCGCATTGACGGCGCCGGTCGTGCTCGACGACGACGATCTTCCCTCACTTGGCCAGCTTGCGAAGCTGCGACTCGGCCGCGAGCCCGTGCTGGTCGCCTGGGGCGGCGGACGCGATTCGACCGCGCTGATCATCGAGCTGCTGGCTCGGCGAGCCGATTGGATGCGCCCCGCCCGAGCTGAGCCGGCCGCGAGCGATCACCGGCCTGCGCTGGTCGTCACCGCAGTCGCTACAGAGATTTGTGATCGAGCTGCACGAGCTATGTCTCACGCTCTACGCGATCGCTCAGTGCGAGCACGCCGTGTGTCAAGCGCACCGCTGGAGGCGACGCGCAATCAACACTGCTGTGACCTGCAAGGGCAGCACGCGTGCTCCCAAAGCTCGCATCAGGCCCCCTGCGGATCCAGTGCCTATGGTTTGATCGACTGAACCACCCGTAGCGCACGACGCTTTTCGTCGCCGCGCCCGAATCCAGACGAGCACCGGGAGCAGTTCGACGTCGGTGGCTCGTTCCCACCATGGTTCGTTCCGAACGACGCCGGCCTTCCCAGCGGCGGCCCGCACAGACACCGTGTCACAGCGGCCGCGCGTCGCGAACTGATCACTTCGTGAGGCGGCGCCTGGGCGCTGCACGACCAGCACTGCCTCGCTTCTAAGTCTTTCGCGCCTGCGCGTGCGGAAGCGATTCACTCGGCGCGTGCCTTGCCGGCGCGAGCCTCGAGTTCAACCCATTTTTTATGAGAGATGAGTTACTCATGACAACCTCATGTTTGCTATCGGCCGAACCCTGCCCGCCCAGGAAGGCGAGCACGGGGCGCCCCATCGAGATCACGCGAGCACTCGCGCAGAACGTTCTGGCGACCATTGATGCCGGCCTGGTACGAGGCTTGGGCCAGCCCGTGCCTGGCAAGATGTGTGTCGAAGCCGCGGTTTGTTATGGCTTGGGCCTGCCGCATAGTGATGATCCGGGCTGCGTCGCCGACTCGCTGCGCAGTCTCAAGACGCGATTGAACGACGCCGTCTGGTCCTCACCGAAAGCCCGTGCCCGAGGGCTGCGCCGTTTGGGACTGGCCCAGCTCGGCAGCAAGGACGTGCTCGATGAACCTGAGTTCATCCGGCGAATGGTTCGCCTGGCGATCACCGAGCACGTGCCGGCCGCCCTGCGCGCGATGGCCGCCCTGCACCCCAACCCGATGCATCAGGCAGCGCTTGCCCTGGCCGCCGAACGATGCGAGCGCGACGCTGATGTTGCGAGCTCCATCGTCGCTCGCGATCTCGCTCGCCTCGCGCAGGTGAGCGGTAGGTTCGACCGCAGCCACAATCCGAGGGCCGT
>NZ_JAEUPY010000820.1 GCF_016790065.1 Steroidobacter sp. | reverse complement strand
GGTGGCACCGACATTCTCGAAGTTGAGCAGCGCGCGACGCCAGCCCGTGCCATTGGGATTCTTTTGATAAGACAGTGCGCGGCCGGGGATGATCTGCGTCACGTCGTCAAGGAAGAACGTGTGTTCCATGCCCAGCGGCTGGAAGATTCGCTGCTGCGTAAACTCACGCAGCGAGCGCCCCGACTGCGCACGCACGATTTCCGCCAGCAACGTATACCCAGTGTTGGAGTAGCTGACTTCGGTACCCGGAGCAAAGTCCAGCGAGCGCTGCCGGCCCACCATGTTCAGTATCTGTGGCTGACGCAGCACGTTGCGCATGTCCTGACCGCCGATCACGAACAACGTCCATTGATTGCGCAAGCCGCTGGTGTGATGAATCAAGTCCAGCGGCGTAATGACCTGGCCGAAATCGGGCACGTACGGCAAGTAGCGGCGTACGTCAGCCTGCAAATCCACTTTGCCTTCGCTCGCCAACAGAGCCACCGAAAAGGCGGTGAACTGTTTGGAAACGCTGGCCACATGAAACACGGTGCTCGGCGTGATCGGCCGGTCGCTTTCCAGATCGGCACGTCCGTAGCCACGGGCGTACACCATTTCACCGTTGCGGTAGATGCCGAGCGCCACGCCTGGGCTATCGGCCCGATCAAACTCAGCGAACAATGCGTCCACTGCCCGCTCGCGCGTCGTCGGCGCGACCGAATCGGCACGAGCTGTCGCGCCGGCAAGCAGCAGCGCATCGCAGGCAAGGATTAGAGCGCCGGCACGCGATAGCCAGCGTTGTTTTTGTTTTGTCATCATCCCCCGCCCTCGACCCTCTGCAACTCGCCGCCGAACAAGCGACCGGCGTCTAGCACCGTCGCGCGTCCCCGCGGATCGATCTTGAACGTGGCGAAGCTTTTGTTGCCTTCCATGCCACCGGTCCAGACCATTCGAAACGTATCCAGATGCCAATGTTCGAGCCGGCCTAGAAACGCGCCGGGCACACGTAGCAGCAGCTGCTCACCATCCAGCTCGATGCGCACTCGACCGACCTGCGGGTTCTGGTACTCACCGACATAGTTCTTCAGTGGCAGCGATGGCGAGGTATTCGGCAGCCTTTGCTCGTCCTGCTTGCGAGCCGCAACTTCAGCTTCTTGCTCGCGCTGCTCGACGACGCGCAGCAGGTCTGCGCTCCAGTCGTGCTTCGGCTGTCCCAGCAAAGCATCGAACACCCGAAACGACACCAGCCGATTGAACGCGGCCAGGTTGCCGCGACCGAAGCTATTCGCCAGCACGATCACGCCGATGCGCCGCTCCGGCAACATCGCACCGAACGATGGAAAGCCGAGGATGCCGCCGGAATGGCTCACGTATTGGTAGCCACGATAGTTGTTATGGAACCAGCCGAGCGCATAGGAAGGCCGGTCACTACTCGGGCTCACGCGTTGTACCGCTGCCCAGATGGGATCCGGCGGATTCATGATCAGCATCTGCGGCGCATGCATTTCCGTAACGGTTTCCGGACGGAAGATCTGGACATCGCCCAACCGCCCGCCTTCGAGCTGCACTCGCAGCCACTGCAGCATGTCAGTAAGATTGGAAACAATGGCGCCGCCGGCTGCGGCGTTGTCGTAGGACTGCCAGGGAATGACTCGCGCACCGTCCGGTGTGAGCCAGTGGGGCATCGCCACGTTGTCGTTACGCGCGCTCGACGCATTCACCACTCGACCGGCGCTCGGCACACCATGAAAGCTCGGCGCTACATACGCCTCATCCCAGAATTGGTAAGGACTCGTACCGCTCGCCTGCATCCCCAACGGTTGCAACAGGCGCTGCTTGACGAAGTCTCCCCACGGCTTGCCAGTGACCGCTTCGATCACCTGCCCGGCCACGCCATACATCAGATTGCTGTACAGATACTGGTGACGAAACTCAGCCGTAGGCTCGACGTAACGAGCCCGGCGCACGATTTCCTTCGCGTCCAGCAGCGTCACCACCATCATCGTGGATTCGATACCGGTCCGGTGCGCGAGCAGATCGCGAATCGTGACATGCTCGGTCAACCAGCCATCACTGAGCTGAAAAGCCGGCAGATGATCGATGACGCGGTCGTCCCACTTCAGCTTGCCTTCGTCCACCAGCAGCCCGATGGCAGCAGCGGTGAACGCTTTGGTCATCGAGCCAATCTGGAACAGCGTCCGCTCATCGACTCGCGGCGCCGTGTCCAGCTGTCTGTTCCCGAAACCTCGGGCATAGATGACTTTGCCATCTTGCACGACGCCGATGGCCGCGCCCGGCACTTGCCAGTCAACGAGAGCCTTCTCGACGTATCGATCCAGATCGCGCAACGCACTGCTCGGTGCGGCGACGGCAACCGTAGCCATGCAAAACAACGGCACGCTGAGCCAGCGCATGGCCCGGACTACGAAACTCTTCATGCCGCGTTCCCCGCCGAAACTGATTGCGATACTTGCTGGAACACGCGTCGAAAATTCTCGCCGCTCACTTGCGCGACTTGCTGATCGGTCAGGCCTCGCGCTCGCAAGCGCGTCACCACTGGTTCGATCTCCAACACGGCCAAGCCGACATGATCGATGCCAACCAGCTGAATCACGTGCTCGATGTGCCTCACCGTCTGTTCGACCTGCACACGCTGCTCGTTAGATGCGGGCAATGGGGAATGACCAATGCCAATGACACCGCCGCGCGCGGCGCAGGCTTTGATCTGCTCATCGGTCGCGTTCAACGGATGTTCTTGCAGAGCTGCGGCGTTGGTGTGACTGAAGATCACCGGGTGCGAACTCGATGCCATGACTTCGAGGCTGCCACGCCGTCCCATGCGAGCTAGGTCGATCACGATACGTTCGCCGTTCATGCGTTTGACGGCTTTGGCACCCAAGGCAGTAAGCGACAAGTCCGAGCGTTCCAACGCACCATCGCCATAGGCACCCTTCCAATCGCATGCCAGCCCCATCACAGCGATGCCCGACGCGCGAAAGTCGGCCAGATCGTCGAGCTGAGCGGCAAATCGTTGGGTGTCTCGCAGGCAGGCAACCACACCGACACGCCCCATCGCTGCCGGCTCCGCATTCGACTGCAAGGTAGCGGCTTCGGTAGCCGAGACCCACCGCTGCAAACGCAGCCAGTTACGAAACAACACATCGCGTGTCGGCGCGGCATCAAGACTGATCAGCAGCGAACCTATTCCCGTCGCATGCGCAAACCGCACTTGCTCCGCGAACTGCTGCTCCGTGTTGACCCAAGAGCGAGCAGTGGCATCGTCAGCTGGACGTACGCCGACTTCGAGTGCTGCCGTGACGAAGGCAGCTCTCCGGTTGCTCACGACGTTGCGCTTGCTATCCGAAGCGTGTGCCGACGACGCAGCCGCCGCCACCGGAACCGCAGCTGCCAGGCTGACGAAATTCCGTCGTGTTAGTACGAGCGCGTCATCGCGATTCATTGCCCCCACACCTCTCGCCACACGCGCATCCAATTCAAGCCCATGATTCGCTCGATACGCTCGCGTGCGTAGCCCAGGCGCATCAGTCCCGCTGTAATGAGCGGCACACCGCTGAAATCATCGAGATGCTCGACGTAGATCCAGTCCTCTTTTTTCTGTGGATAGACGTCGGCTGGAAAGAAAGCAGGATCCACCGGACCCACGCCACGCCGGCCGATGATCTGGTCCAAGCCGATGCCCACGTGTTCATCACCCACCAGCTGCACCACGTGATCGATGTGACGCAGATACTCATCGAGCGGCGCTGAACGCGGCGCTGGCGAGTTCTGATCGGCGAGAAAGAAGTTGAATGCGGGAATGCCGACGACACCGCCCCGCTGCGCGATGGCGCGAATCAATTCATCGGTGATGTTGCGACGGACGTTGCGTAACGCACGCGGGTTGGCGTGTGTGCACACCACCGGCCCACGAGTTTGCTCGATGGCGTCGAAGCCGGTCGCTTCGCTGGTGTGTCCTCCCACATCGACGACGATGCGCAACTCCTGCAAGGTGCGCACGACTTCGACGCCGAAATGACTCAACGGTCCCGTCTGCGGATCCAAGCAGCCCGAACCCACGGCATTGCCGAGGTTGTAAACCAATCCCGAGGAGCGCAATCCCAGTGCCTGAAAGCCATACAGCTCATCGAGCCGGCCGCGGCCGAACTCGACACTCTGCCAACAAGGGATCAGCGCGATCTTGTTATCTCGACGCGCCGCCTCGATTTGCGCGATCGACGTCGCTTTCACCGCGCGATCCTGACACTCATGCAGGAACCGATGCTCGGCCGAACCGACGTCCAGCCGAAGTGTCGTCATGTTTGCATGCACGCCTCCGGACTGCAGTGTGCGCAATACCTGCTCACTGAGTCCGGAAGCGTCGAGGCCGTTCACCACGAGCATTTGCGCGTGCAATGAACGAGCCTCGCGCCACAGGCCGCGATCCAACGATTCCACAGCCATCGTCCGCCGCTCAGAAGTTCTTGGCGATGGACAACCAGTAGCTACGCAGGCGCGGATCGCCCAGCGGGCTGTAGTAGTAACCCTGCACGCCGTAGTAAGCGTCGAACGGCGGCACCTTGTTGAGCACGTTCTTGATACCGAACTGCACTTCCGTGCCGTTCAGCAGAGTCGAGCCACGACCACCGTCGTAGTCATTGAAACGATAGCTCGTGAACAGGTCGTGATAGTTCTGGCTGGCAATACGATCGCTGCCCTGCGCGAGCACATACGCCTGCGTGCCCAGGTCGTATTGCTTGTACGAACCGAAGTGACGCATCGACCAGCCGGCACTGATGTTGTCGCGATTCCAGGTGATACCGGCATTAGCCTTGAACTTGGCGGGTCCACCGCGACCCAACTCGTTCACGATATTTTCCAGCGGCGCGCCCACTGTGTTCTGGATCCAGTAGTGATCGACGCGCGTTGCCATCGCGAAGAACCCAAACGTGCCGATGTCGGTGCGCTTGCGGTATTCCAGCGTGAGGTCGAAGCCGTCGGTCTTACCCTCGTTGGCATTGATCAGCGTGGCATCCACGTCGGTGATCACACCCACGGTTTCACCCGGCGCCGGCGCAGCTCGCGTGACGCGGCCTGGAAACTGACTTTCCAGATTCACCACCTGCTGTGCGGTCGGCGTGATGACCACGTTCTCTTGTTCGAGTCGGAACCACTCCAAGGTCAGGCGTGCGCCTTCCAGAAAGCTGGGCTCGAACACCAGACCCGCATTCCAGTTCTTCGACTCCTGCGGCTTGATGCTGGGGTTGCCACCATACTGCGGATGAATGTTGGTCAAAGCATTGCCACGCAGCGGATCGAGCACCGTCGCGGCAGCGTTCGGGTTGTAGATCGGCGCCGCGAGTTGCGTGTATCCCGGCGGCAGGAACGCCGTGCCATAGCTCGCTCGCAACATCAGGCTATCAAACGGCTTGTAGCGCACACCGAACGTCGGATTGGTGGAGCTGTAATCAATATCGGTTTTGGTAATGGGCACGTTGCTCGCGAGCTGCGCCGGCGTACCGCGCAGGAAATATTGCGTCGGGCCCGTGGTCACCGAGTAACGTTCCATGCGTGCAGCAATCTGAATGTCCAGCAACTGCACGCCTGGGATGGCGTTCAGCGGCGAATAGAACGGCACCTTCAACTCGGCGTAGATGCTATCGGTCTTCTGTTCCTGATCCAGAATCACCCGGTCGGAATCATCCTGCGGGAAGCCGGCATAGCGAAACCACTGGGTGCCGCGCTCGAAGCCTTCCTTACGGTGCTCCAACCCGATGGCCAACAGCGGTTGACCAGCTGGCATCTGCCACAACGGACCCGCCGCACGCACACCGACGTCGTTCAACTCGGCCGGCGCGTTGTATTCGTAGCGGCCCAGGTACGGCGCCAGATTCAACGGATACAGCTGCGTGTTGACGAAAGGATTGATCGCCCCGCTCGCCAAGGCTGAATTCAAACGCGCGGTATTGGCGTTGGTCGAACCGAACGTTACTTCGGTGTAGTTCCAGGTGTAGTCGGTCTGCGCGCGCCAATCATGCGGCAGATCCATCGTTGCACCGATCGTAGCGCGACGATTGTCGATCTCGGCGTAGTACGGAGCCGCGTACGGGTCCGGCATCGTGATGGTCAGGTTCTGCTGGAACGGATTGACCGGCGAACTGGCCGGCACCGGCAGCGTGAACAACGAGTTGAAATCCGACTCGGCGCTGTTGCGGCCCATGGAGAATTCCACGAACGCTTCAATGTTATCGGTCATCTTGCGACGGACTGATGCCTGAAACGATTTCACCGTGGGCGCGCTGCCCATGTAGAAACGGCTGCCGGTGTAGTAGTTCGCGGTATCAGGCAAGTTCAGATTGTAGAGGCCGGCGTTGGCCAGCAATCCCGCGTTGAGCGTCGCGCCCGAGGAGCCCGGTGCGATGCTGGCCGGAACGTATGTATACGAGGAACCTAGCGGTGTGCCATCGCGAAAGGTGAGCGGCGAGCCGTTCGCCGACGCGATGTTGGTGGTTGCACCGGCATTGAACGGCGAAGCGTTCGAGTACAACAGCGCCGGGTAGTTACGCAGCACGGTCTCGATGCCCTTGCGAGCGATCTGCGGACGATCCCCACGCAACATTGGATCGGCATCGGAGTAGCTACCGGTCAACAGCACATTGGTGCGGCCTTCTTCGAAGTTGAAGCCATAGGCCATGTCGATCTTGCGGATCGCGGCGTCAGTGTCGAAGGTGTTCTCGTAGGTCGCCTTGATCTGAGCGCCGTCGTAGTTGTGCTTCAGAATGATATTGACCACACCGCCAACGGCCGAGCCGCCGTAGATCGCGGCGGAGGACGACGGCAACACTTCGATGCGATCGATGGCGGCCAACGGAATCGAATTCACGTCGGGCTGATTGGCAGTGCCGGTGAAGTTCGACACTGAAGTGCGTCGACCATTGATCAGGATCAAGGTCTGATTGGAACCGAGGCCGCGCAGATTGATGGAGCTGATGTTGCCCTGACCATAGGTCGCGTACTGACTGTTCGCCAACGGCATGGCGTTCATGGTCAGCTTCTGCTTCAGATAATCCTCGACGTTGGCGGCGCCGGACTGTTCGATGGCGGCGTTGTTGAGGATGTAATAGGGTTGCGCGTCGTTCTGGGTGCGCACGATGTCGACGTTACGATCCATGAACGGCTTCTTCGCCGTCACCATGATCTCTTCGACATCTTCGCTGCTGGCGCGCGACGTGGTGGATCGGTTGCTGCCTGCAGGACGAATCATCAGCGCACCGGCGGGCGAACGCTCCGCTACCAATCCCGTGCCTTCCAGCAGTCGTGCGATCGCAGCCTCGGTTGTGTACTCGCCTTTGAGTGCGCCAGTGTCGTGGCCGGCGACCACGTCTTCGGTAAAGATGATTTCCTGGCCGGAAATCTGGCCGAAGGTTTTCAGCGCCTGCGACAGCGGTTGGCTGGCGATGTCGAAATGAAAACTACGCTCTTGCGCAACAGCCGTAGTCGCCAGCAGCGCGATCACTGCCTTGACGGCCATGGACGCGGCTTTTTTTGGTGGGCAAATCATGCAGTCGCTCTCCCCAAGCATCCGCCGCTGTGAAATACAACGGCCCCTCGCTTAAGTAGAGACGCGGCTTTTGCAACGATCCTCCAATTCGCCGCTAAATAGTTTGGCACGCTAACGATGACGCAGTTGAATATCGCCACCCGGCAGCGTCTCAGCCTGCACCGGCAGATAGGCCGTCATGGTGGCAACGAAACTTTCTATATCGCCGGTATTGAACACACCGCTCATACGCAACTTGGCAGCGCGAGGATCGACGATGCGCAGCGCGCGAGTGGAGTAGCGATTCATGCGTTCGATGACCGAAGTCAGCGGCTCGTTCTCGAACACCAGCCGCCCGTTCTGCCACGCCGTCGTCTGTTCGACATTGGCAGTCGTCACGTTCGGTGCCGCGCCGGAGGCGATGACCAATTGCTCGCCAGCAGTCAGCTCGACGGTTTGATCGCCTCGAACCGAGCGCGGCCCCTCGCCTGTTGCTGCTGTTTCTTTGCTGATGACGCGACGAGCGCTGGCGCCGGACTCATCGGCCTCGGTGAAGATGACCACGCGTCCTTCGATCAGCGTGATCAGTGCCTCCGACCCGATCAGATCGACGTTGAAGGCAGTGCCGGTCGCCACCACCTTGCGCCCGGCGGCGTACACGGAAAAGGGACGTTCGACGTCCTTGGCCACGTCGAATCGTGCTTGGCCCCGCAGCAGGCTCAAGTCACGCGCCTCTGGCGAATAGCTGACCCGGACTTCGGTTTGCGAATCGAGGGCGATCTTCGAGCCGTCTATCAAGGTCACGACGCGACGTTCACCGATCTGCGTGCGATAGACATCGGGCCGGCCCGCATGCCATGTCAGCAAGCCTCCAATGACCACCACAGCCAGGGCCGCAGCGGTTGCCAGCTTCGGCCACGCACCCGAAGAGCCAAGCCAGCGATGCCGACCAGCGTCGCGCGCGCGGCCGAGCGCAGCCCGTCGCAGTTCGATCAGCTCAGGCGAATGTGCCTGCTCACCAAACAAATCCCACGGCTCCTGCACTTGGAACCATGCACGGCGATTGTCCTCGTGAGCCGCCAGCCACACTTCGAACTCGGCACTGCCGTCGACACCCTCTTCGGTCAACCGAGTTCGCCACGCCGCTGCCTCGACCAGTCGTCGCGAGCCCGCCGCCTCCACTGCACTTTCGGTACGCATCGCGTCCTTATCTCCTGCCATACCTGATCGCCAAATGCAGCGTCGCCTTCATGACGTGCTTCTCCACCGTGCTCTGACCAATGCCGTACAGCGCAGCGATGTCCTTCTGCTTCATGTTTTCGAGACGGAACAGGATGAAAATATCGCGCGTCCGCGAGCCCAGTTCTTCCAGGGCGCGCAGCGCATCCGCCAAGGTCTCTCGACTGGAGATGACGCGCTCCGGAGACATTTCCTCCGCAAGCCGCCATTCGGTCTCGTCCGCTTCGATATCCTCGAGTGGCACGAAACCGGGATTGCCGTCGCGCTCGACCCGGCGGCGGCGGTCGCGCAATAGATTGATGGCAACCTTGAAGACGAAGCTCTCGGCCCGCTCGATACGCTCGGTCCGCTCCGAGCCGATGGCACGAACCACCCGCAGCAGCACTTCTTGCGTCAGATCCTCGGCTTCCGCGTGGTCATGACAACGCCGCAGAAAAAACGTCATCAGCGGCCGCTGAAAACGGCCACTGAGCTGCTGACGCAAGTCAGTGATCAAAGGTTCGCACGAATGCATGGCCATCGCCCTGTTGAGGGCCGACCATAACACGGGGACGCTGGCTGGATGCCGCGGCTAAACTATTTTTGGCGCCGGTGGAGGATCGGCGAAAAGCCGTCGTCTTACACTATTAATGGCCTGCCGCCGACGTCCACCGCTCCAGGCCATGGGTCATGAGCAACAGGCGAGGCGTCAGCCACCAGGCAACGACCCCGAGCGCCAGCAGCGTCAGCGACATGGTGAAAAACAAGGGCTGCAGGCCCCAGGTGTACCCCAGCGCCCCGATGTAGCCCGTCATCCAAGTGCCGACGCCAATGGTGATGTACCAGCCGCCGATGAATACCGCCGATAGCGAGCGCGGCGCGAGTCGACTGGTCAACGCGATCTGATTGGGCCACACCAGCACGTCGCCGATGCCGAAACACAGGTAGACCAGCGCCATCCACAGCCACGACACTTTCACGCCGCCTGAGGAAGCAGACGCCAGATACGCCAACAACAAATAGGCCGAACCGATCACCAGCAGTCCCCACGCGAGTTTGGTAGGCGCACTCGGATTCCGCCCGCGCTGTTCGAGCCTGTTCCACAGCCGGATCGCGCACGGCGTAAGAATCACAAACGAGATCGTGGCGATATTGATCAGCCAGGTGCTCGGGATGACCCAGCCGAGGAACTGCCGATCCAGATGCGCATCGACGAATAACAGCAACAAGCCACCGGCTTGAAAGAACGCGGCCGCATACAGCGCCGTGAACAATCCTTGCCAAAGGATGACTTTGATTCGATCCCATTCGGGCGTGGTCAGCCGGCGCAGCGCGGACAGCCCCTCTGCTCTACCCACCGGCGCCACACCGATGTCACCGAGATAGTCCTGCTGCTTCCACCAATAGACGGACAAGCTGAGCAGCATGCCAAGCGCCGCCGCGCCAAAGCCCCAATGCCAGCCCGCTCGTTCACCGAGAAAGCCGACGACGACGGTACCGAGAATGCAGCCCACATAGACAGCCGCGAAGAACAACCCGAACGCGCCATCGCGACGCCGATCACCTGCGGCGAAGAAATGACTGACGATGGAAGAAATGGTCGGCTTGATCAGTCCGGTGCCGATCAACACCAACAGCAGCCCGCCAAAGAACGACACCGAAGTGAGCTTGTAGACACTCATCGCCACTGAAGGCGCGATCCCCTGCGCTTCGGCCGCGAGCGCAATCTGTTGCGACTGTTCGG
>NZ_JAEUPY010000818.1 GCF_016790065.1 Steroidobacter sp. | reverse complement strand
GTGCTGGTGCAAAAGTTCGAAGCGTCGGTGGCCGGACATTTCTCGGCAAAGCAGAGCGAAGCCATCAAGACCCTGTTCGCCGATCGCAGCAAACTGGAAAAGCTGACGGTGCAGGAATTTGTCGCGAGCTTGGTGAAAAACAATTAAGGCCGCGCAGGTTCCAAGTCTAGAATAGGTGCTCGCACGCCACGGACTTGGAACTGCATGAAAATTAGAACGACGTTGCTCGCGGTCTGGCTGCTGGGTCTGTCGGTCAGCGCTGCTGCTGAAACTCGATTCTCCGCCGTTCAACAACTCATCGACGCCGAGTTTCGCAAGGACTCACGCGGCGGCGTGTCGGTAGGTGTCGTCGAGAACGGCGAACTGGTGTGGACCTACTGCGTTGGCCAGATGGATGAAGCCAAGGGCCGGCCGGCGAGCGTCGACACCGTTTATCCCATCGGCTCCACCACCAAGATTTTCACCGGCCTGATGCTGTTGCAGCTGGTGGAGCGGGGGCAGGTGCATCTGTCCGATCCGGTGGAACGTTACGTTCCCGAAGTTCGGCAGATGAAAAACAAATATCCCTGGGCGCCGCCGATCACGCTGATCCAGCTAGCGACTATGACGGCGGGGGTACAGCGAGGCGCCAACATGCCGCCGGGCGTGGGCAAGGCCGTGGCTGCAGCGAAGACGTTCGAAGACATGGCTGCACTCGCCATTCCAGGCTTCGAATATCTGTATGAGCCGGGGACCGCGAGCCGCTATTCCAACGCAGGCTATTCGATTCTCGGCCTGGCGCTGAGCCGCGCGGCAAAGCGGCCGTTCGGCGAGTACATTCGTAGCGAAATTCTGGAGCCGTTGGGTATGCATCACTCGGCATTCGTCGCCCCGCCGCAGCTGCAGGAACAGTTTGCGTTGGGCTATCGGCTGGATCGGCCACAGGTCGCAGGCAACGTGCCGTACAACTCCGCAAAGAATCTCCTGATGCCTGCCTCTGATTTGAAGTCCACCGTTCTCGATATGGCTCGGCTGATGCGCTTTCAAATGCTGGGCGGCAACGAGAGCGTGCTGAAGCAGACGACCTTGCTCGATTCGTATCAGCTGTTGGTGCCCACGGACGCTCTCATGCGTTACGGCGACGGCGTCGGCTTTGCCGCGGTCCGCAATGAGGACAGCAAGTTAGTCGCTCTCGGCCACGGCGGCTCGGATGCCGACGGCTTCATCTCTTCTTATGAATTCGACGGCGCCACCAAGACCGGCATCGTGGTGCTGGCCAACACCTACAAAGGCACCGCTAACTACAAGCGGCTGACTCGAACGATCCTCGCTGTCATGAACCCGGATAGCGCCGGCGGTAGCGGGTTGAAGGATTTCGAGGAGCACTGATGCGCTGCTAAGGCGTATGCTTCGGTTCGCTCCTGACGAGCCGGAGGCATCTCATGACGATGTTCCACTCAGGCAACCGCGACCTGCAGCAGCGTTTCGGGTCGACGGCACTGGCCGATAGGCTGGTGGAGCGATTGCGTCGTTCCGAGTTCAACGACGAAGATCGGCAGTTCATTCAGTCGCTGGAATTTTTCTTTGTCGCCACTGCGGCGCCGGACGGTCATCCGGATTGTTCATTCAAAGGTGGGGCGCCGGGCTTCGTGCGCATCGTGCGGCCGGACTTGTTGGTCTGGCCGGATTACGACGGCAACGGCATGTTCAAGACTCTGGGCAACATCGGCCACAACCCGTTCGTCGGTTTGTTGTTCATCCGGATGGGGGAGGCGCCGAAGCGACTGCGCGTCAATGGACGCGCGGAGGTCGTGTTGGAAGATCCGCTGATGAACGAGTTCGTCGGCGCACAGGCGCTGATCTGCGTTACGCCCATCGACATCTTTCCCAACTGCCCGCG
Source organism: Steroidobacter sp. (assembly GCF_016790065.1). Lineage (GTDB taxonomy): Bacteria > Pseudomonadota > Gammaproteobacteria > Steroidobacterales > Steroidobacteraceae > Steroidobacter. The sequence continues at coordinate 3,866 of NZ_JAEUPY010000818.1, read as the reverse complement.
TTACATCCCGGACCTGGTGACCGGCCAAGCTTCGCCGTATGTTCCTTACGCCGATCGCGCGCCGCTGGAGCCGGTCTGGAAATCCAATCCAGCGTGGCAAGAGGTGGTGCCGCCGAGATATCAGCGGCCCTGGAAGGAATAGCTGACGCGTAAGCCGGTGCCGAAATGACCTCGGCATTGGCGTATCCTGCGCGCCATGTCGCCGCAACAAGATCAAGATCCGTCGCGCCTGGTTCTCGAACCCATCGGCATCGTCCGCGCTTCATCCGTTACCAAGGTTGAAGCGCCACGTCAGCCGCGGGCTGCGGAGGGTTCGCCGGCGCGCATCGAGTTGTTGCCGGGCCGGAATTTCGAGCATGCGCTGGAGGATCTGGCGGGCTGGAAATTGCTTTGGGTGATCTTCTGGTTTCACCACAACCCCGGCTGGCGTCCCAAGGTGTTGCCGCCGCGAAGTACCTCAGGCCGCAAGGGAGTGTTTGCCACTCGCTCGCCGCACAGACCCAATCCGCTCGGCCTGTCGGTGGTGCGCTTGGAGAAGGTGGAGGGCTTGAACGTTCATGTCCTGGATTGCGACATGCTCGACGGCACGCCGGTGCTGGATCTCAAACCCTATGTGGCCTACACCGATTCGCATCCGGATGCGGGTAATGGTTGGTTGGATGAGCGGCCCTCAGATCCCGTCGCGGCCTACGCTGTGACGCTCGATCCATTGGCCATCGAGCAAGCTCAGTGGATCGAGACTCGAACTGGTCTCGCTATCGACGAACGCATTCGGTCCACGCTGATGCTCGGGCCGGAGCCACATCCGTATCGGCGCATCCGTCGCATCGACGGCGGGATGCAGCTGGCGGTCAAAGAGTGGCGCGTTCGCTTCAGTGTCGAGGGACGCGACGTGCGCGTCCTCGAGATTACGACGGGGTTCCGAAAATCACAGCTCGCGAGTGAGGCTGTCGATGAAGTGCTGCGAACACATCGGGAATACCAATTGCGGTGGAGCGGCGAGCGCTAGCCTGCGCGGCACACGAACATCGTGTGACTGGGTGAGAAGCGCTCCATCTCGCGTTCGATTTTGAGCCCGGCACGCTGCACGCAGCCTCGCATATCCTCTGAGAGATACATCTTGCTGTTGCCGTTGGCGAGACTCGCAAAGTACAGCGACGTCATCGTGAGTACGAAACGTGCGGCGGCATGCTCCTGATGATCCCAATACGTTTCGACGATGTAGATGCGACCGTGCGGTGCTAGAGCACGTCGGGCGCGCTCCAGGATCGACACGATCTCGTCTTCGCTGAAACAATCCAGGAACTGACTCATCCAGATCACGTCTTGATTGCCTGGAAATTCCAGCGCCGGATTCAAGAAGTCGATGGGATGAAAGCTGGCGCGAGCTTCGTGGCCTTTGGCAGCGATGGCCTTTCGGGCCAGCTCCAGCTGTCCGGCGAAGTCCAACAGGCTCACATGCACTTGCGGATTGTGCTCGAGACAAGTGAGTGCGAATTTTCCAGTATTGGCGCCGACATCGAGCAAGCGCTTGGGCGCGTCCGCGAACACCAGCGGCAGCGCATTCGGAAACATGTGATCCGAGTAGTAGTGATCGAATGCGAGCCAGCTGCGCTGAACGTGCGGAGGCAACTGAGTGAGGCCTTCGTAGATCGTGTTCCACGAGCCGAACTCCTGCAGTCCCATCGGCTTGCCGGTGGTGACTGTCTCTCGCAGATGCGCCATGCCGCGATAACAAACGTCCGCGGCGAAATCCATGTTCACGCGAGTCATCGCGTCACGCAGCACCAGCAGACCGAGTTGGCGAAGATAGTAACGGCCGTCCTCGAGCGCGATCAGATCGCTGACCACGCCGGATTCGAGCAACACCTTCACGCCGTAGATCGGCACTTTGGTGAGCTCCGCGACCTGCTCGGCGGTGAGCCCTTCTGCTCGAGCATCCGCCAGCTTCGCCAGAATGCCGAGGTCTCTCAGCGCGAGCGTGGCATGAAACGCGAGCGGGGCGAAGGCCAGCTTCTGAGCATCGATGATGGCTTCGTACAGCGGCTTTTCGTCGCGACCCCGTCGTCCCGTCAAGTTGATCACCCAAGGCTGAATTGACCGGCGGCCATTATCCACGAATCGGCGCCAGGTGTCCGCCGGGGCAGGGGATTGCCTACGGCAAGCAGCCTCGTTACTTGGCCGAGCTGCGCATCCGAGGCGTTTCATTGCCTCGCTTGATGAAGGTCAGGAAGACACGCAAATTCTCGGTTGCATGCGTGTTCTCGACGCCGTGGGCGACTTCGAGTGGTGTGTGGACATGCTCGCCTTGAGCAACCGGTACCACCTGGCCGTCGATTTCCATTTGGCCCTGGCCGCTGATGAAATAATAGTATTCGTCGAACGAGCCTTCGTCGTTGCGGTTGTCCAGAAAGTGCACGTGCACGCCTTCGCTGGCGCCCGGCGGTAAGTCATAAATGATGAAGTGAGCCGGTGCGGGCGCGCCATCGAAGCGGAAGAATTTGATCTTGCCCTTGCCTTTGCCCTGGTGAATGCCAGGGACTTCGACCATGCCGTTGGCTTCGGAGTCCTTGGTGAAGGTCGCCTTTGGGCCGGCGGGGCTTACAGCGGCGCCGGTTGTTTCCGGCCCTGTGGCAGCCAGTGCCTTTTGACTCAGCATCGCGAAACAAACCCCGGTGGCAGCGAAGGCCTCACGGCGGCTGATCTTGAAAGCATCCTTTTTCTGGGTCATGCGGCCAACCTCAGTGCGACTCGAATACAAAACGCAACGTGTCGGTGACTGCACGGGCTGGCACCGTCATGTGTCCTTCTTCTTCATAGCGACGGAAGCGCGTGCGCAGTCCGTAGCCGGATAGTAGTTCCATGCGCTTGGTGAACGCTTCGCCCACATAGGGATCGTCGTCGATATCGCGGCCGCCGACAACTACTAGCAACCGGCTGGTCTTGCCTACCTTGCCGCTGGTCAGTCTCGCGGTGAACTCGCGTTCTTCGTCGAGCACCCCTTGTTCATTCCATTCCTGCGACGGGCTGGCCGCGACGATGGAGTGAAAAGCCTGCGGTCGTGTGAACAGCGCGTGCAGCGCGAAAAGTCCGCCCAACGAATGACCGAACAACGATTGCCGATCCAGATCGACTTTGTAGCGACTGGCGATTTCAGTGCGCAGCTTGCCGGTCAGAAAGTCCAGGAACGTATCGCGTCCGCCGCTTTTATATTTCGCCAATTGCCGCCACAGCTTCGGCGGCGGGTCGAGCATCGCTGGAGGGTAGTCATTGAGGCGGCGTGCATCGTAAGTCTGGTCCGTGGGATAGCCGACGCCGACGACGATGGACTTGCCGATATCGAATCGTTCCTGAATGCGCCGAGCTTCCGCGAACGCGGCGAACGAGGCATTGCCGTCCAATACATACAAAACGGGAAAGCCATCGGCCGGCGCCTCGGTGGCAGCGGGGAAGGAAACGAAGATGCGATAGATCTCGCCGGCGTCCGAAGCCATGTCCCACATGTGGGTCGACGGCAGGGTGTAGCCGGGCGGCGAAGGTTGCTTTGGTGCCGCCATCGCCGGCAGCGCCAGCAACATCACGACGCTGGCTGCCAGTTGTTTCCACAGGCCCCGATTGGTCATTACGTCCCCGCGTGCCGTTGTGCTCCGATGCGTAATACAAACGCTTCCGGAGTGCCGCCGCCATGGTGGTGACGGGTAACGCTGGATTATTTCGGGTAGGGCTCGCTAGCGGGGCGGCTCGCGAAAAGCCCAGCGCAGTACCGCGGCGAGGCGGTAGCCGGCCAAGGTCAGGCGTTGCTCGGCGATTTCTTGGGATCGATCCAGGTAACGCTTCGGCAGTTGCGGAGCGGTGCGTGCGGAATC
>NZ_JAEUPY010000815.1 GCF_016790065.1 Steroidobacter sp. | reverse complement strand
AACCCAGGCAACTCACGCGCCGTGAACAACCTTGGCATGGCGTACGCCGTCGACTGTCGCTTCGACGAAGCCGTGCAGGCATTTCAACGCGCAATCGCGCTCAGCCCCGACGAGTATCACGCGAAAATCAACCTGATCCTGCTGCGCAAAGGCCAGCTGCCGGGCGTGCCGAGCCGCTGCGCTCCCGTCAACGGCAGCTGACGGAGCGGGAACATCCCGCCGCTTGCCGCGTCATTGCAAAGTCCACAGTGAACAGCGGGGTTGGCAATGCCTGAGTCCATCGATCCGGCCGAGCTTGCCAGCACCGAAGCGAATCGCGGGCGGGGTGCGAATCGACCGGGCGAAATCTCATGGCGCGGCTGGTGGGACGTGCTGTGGCGAGTCCAGGATCAGTTGGATGCCGACAATGTGTCCATCGTTGCCGGCGGTCTGGCCCTGTTCGCCTTGCTCGCCGTGTTCCCCAGTCTGGCGGCAGCCGTCGCCATCTACGGCATCGTGGCGTCGCCCGAGGCCATCGCCACCCAGATGCAAACGTTCAACGACCTGCTGCCGACAGCGACTGCGGAGATCCTGCAGAACCAGTTGCAGCAGTTGGTCAGCCAGCGCAATGAGACGCTCAGCATCGGTGTCGTCGTCGGCATCGTGCTGGCGATGTGGAGCGCGCGCAAAGGCATGGTCGCGATGATTACCGCGCTCAACGTGGCTTATAACGAGCATGACCGTCGCTCCTTCCTGAAGCGATTGATGATCTCGTCCACCTTCACGGTGTGCGGCGTGCTGGGATTCGTGGTGATGGTGCTGATCGGTGTGGCCGTGCCCATCGTGTTGGCGTTCATCCCGCTCGGCACTGCCACCGAGTGGGTGTTGCAAGGCGTGCGCTGGGTTTTACTCTGGCTGATCGCGGTGTTCGCACTCTCGACCATGTATCGGTTCGCCCCGCATCGCGCACCACCCCGCTGGGAATGGGCCACCGCCGGCGCGAGGATCGCGGCAACCTTGTGGCTGCTGAGCAGCGCTGGATTTGCCATCTACGTACGCAACTTCGACTCCTTCGGCGAAGCGTACGGCGCCATCGGCGGCGTGGTCGTGATGTTGATGTGGTTCTACGTCTCCGCTTACGTCGTGATCCTGGGCGCCGAGATCAACTCGGAACTCGAGCGCCAGACCGTGAACGACACGACCGTCGGCCCCGGCAAGCCGCTGGGCGAACGCGGCGCGTTCTCGGCGGACACCGTTGGCCCTCGCGGCTGGGAATGGAAACGCGAATCTCGCTCCGAGGCAGGACGCCGGTAGGTTCCGGCGTCCCCGCCACTGAGTTAGAACGACACGCCGACACGTACGCCGAAGCGCTCCGGCCGGATCACGGCTTGGTAGCCGCTCAAGTAGTTGCCGAGGTTCCACAAGCGTGCGTCATCCTCGCCGCCGATGTTCTCAGCGAACGCAGTAATCTGCAGGCGATCCGAGCGCCAGCCGATACGAGCATTGAGCGTGTCCAGCGCATCGATGTAGTAGCC
>NZ_JAEUPY010000810.1 GCF_016790065.1 Steroidobacter sp. | reverse complement strand
TTGCTGGTGCGACGCTCGGGACCCAGTTCATCCACCAGCACATCGAACAGTTCCGAATCGCCCACCGCCTCGATCGACACCACGCGGCCGCGGCGGATCCGATCGGTGATCATGTTTCTGGCGGTCGCGAACAAGAACGACTTGGGCGACACCGGCCGATCGGCGCGCGCCGCCTCGTACACCCGCGCATAGATCTCCTGCCGCAAGTCCTGCACTTCGTCATGCTTGCGCCAGACTCGGGCCAGATAGCGGAGCAAAGCCGCTTCGTGCAGCAGAATTTCGCGCTTGAACCAGGTGTCGAGGGAGTCCTGCACGCGGCAACGATACCGCGCGCAGTGCCGGCAATACAGAGGAATCAGCGGCCGCCGCTCACATCGTAAGCGGCGTAGGTAGTTCGCCGCGCTGCTTCGTCTTAGTACGATTCCTCGTGGAAGTTCAGCGGGTAAGCATCGTCGGCAGTTCCACCCAGGAGCCCTCGCGCTCGCCGACCAGAATGCCTATCGCCGGCGCACGCCCGTCATCATATCGATCGAACCAATCGACATCGCGATCCGCGAACGATACACGCAGACGCCACCCAGCCTCGATCCGTGCCGCGATCGGCAGCAGCTCCAGAAGCAACTCGAACGGCTCACCAGTTGGCACCGCTCGCGCTTCAGCGCGTGTGAAACCAGCCTGCGATCCGGCGGGCGCCTGCCAATCGAGTCGATGAATCAAGCGCTGCCCGACCTCGGTCAGATAGCGCAGTTCGCCGGTAGGCAGAACCACATCCATATAGACGAACACACTGCCGTCGGGTTGATCGCAGGTCAGGCGCAAACCGCAACGAACGTTGCCAGCCAGGACGCAAGGCCGTTCAAAAGCCGCAGTAGTGAAAGCCGTCAAGCCCGCGGCTCGCGTTCGATCGAAAGCGACGGGAGTGGGTCGCGCACCCCAACGAGCAGTCTTACCAGTGCCGTGATTTGTCACGATAGCGAGCGGCACCGTAGTGCGCCTGGGTGCCACTGCGTCTTGCAAAGTGCCATCGGGATGCAAGTAACGCCGTTGTAAGCGCGTCCCTGCTGGTGGCCAGACCGACGTCTCACGCCACTCACCGGAGCCCATGACATAGTAACTAAGCTTCGACGATGTTTGCTTTGGCGTGACCGCATCGCTTAGATGCTGTGAGAAAAACGCAATGGTCCCGCTCAACACGTCAGCTTCCGAACGCTCCCCGGATGCAGGCCCGAGCAACGGGTCGCACACTTCTGCGCCGCCGTGGCTCCACGCACCGATCTGCACCTGTTGAACGTTGCGTAACGAACCGAATCGTTGTAACGCTCCAGCGGCCGAGGCCGCATCGAGCCAGCTGGCCTGCACGAAATACGCAACGTTCGACTGTTCGATGGCAGCGAGATCGCCCGCAGGCGACATCGTCGTCCAACTGAACTGGTCGCGAGCATCATCACGAAACAGCAACTTGTTGGCATCGACCAGCCCGGCAAAACTGACGTTTGACGCGTGTTCCCGTTGTGCTGCCTGTAACAACGCCAGTCCCTCGGGCCCATCGACGGGCTTGGGTATCGGCAGCGTTGCCGCGAATACCGCGCAGGTCTGCTGCTTGCGTGCAGCTTCGGCGCAGACGAATTCTGGCACACGATCGGCCACGCCCACCAACTGACGCCATCGATCCATGAAGGTGCGCGAGTACAACCCTCCCGGCACCGACAGATGCCGATACACGTCGAAGTAATTGAATCGCGGCGCCACCGCCCGCAATGCCGGGCGCCGCATCTTGGCCAGATTCTCGGCGAGTGTTCCCGGATAGGAACTGCCCATCGCGCCGACGCGACCGTTGGAAAACGACTGCGTCGAGAGCCAGTCGATGAGCTGACCGAAATCGTCGAACTCCGCCGCCGTGAGCTCTCCACCGCGCGAACCAAACGAAGCGCCCGTACCTCGACCATCCGCAATCGCATATGCCATGCCGGCGTTGTTGATGAGTTCGGCAGTCTCGAAGTTGGAATCGTTGGCCAGAGACGCGCCGATCTTCTGGAATGCGCGCGTGTAGCGTGTTGGCTGCAGTATCGTCCCGACTTTGCGCGTGCCCAGATCGGCCGGCAGCCAAATGTCGACTGCAATGCGAGTTCCATCGCGCATACGAACGTAACGACTGAACAGCCGGCCAGTTGCTGACGCCGCCCGCACCCCCAGCAACGCCAGCGCACCGGCGTACAGACACTGTCGTCGCGTGAGTTTCACTTCGTCGAGAACCGATCTGTCGGTGGTCATGCGGATGGTGTCGACTGGATTCGCACAGCACGCCGACGCGACCAGCTGCGCAATCCGGTCCACAGCAGAACCAGCGGAACGATACCGATCGCAGTGACTAGCCACTGACCGATCGCGCCCAACGCCACACCTTCGTGCAAACCGTGCAGCCACATCTTGGCCGTCTCGCGAGACGACCGCGACTCTGGAGTTTC
>NZ_JAEUPY010000782.1 GCF_016790065.1 Steroidobacter sp. | reverse complement strand
CCAGCGTCACATTCGGATCCGTGGCCTGCACTAGCAGGCTCTTCATAGTTGGACGAGGGATGGAGAATGAGGCGAAGATCAGAATTCGCCCGGACGTAGAGTTCGCTACTGCGGGCGGAGGCGAGCCTGATGAACGGCTCGCAATCTCATCTGCCGCCTCTACTGCACGCGCTGAAGGCTGACGATTGAGCCAGTTCGGCGCCGGCGCCGCCGCCGACTGATCGAGAATTTGGCGGGACCGTTCCAACCAGTCCGCGTCTTCGCTCGGCGGCACAGTGCGAGCGCTGGCGGCGACACTCACGAGCACGCAGAGCATGAGACTACCAGAGCGGAATTGCACGGCCGATCACCTGCTCAGTTGAGATATAACCCCAGTAACGCGAGTCGTAGCTGCGCGGGTGGGTGCCCATCATCCAAACGCGTCCTGCCGGGATGACATCATCGCGCGCCACATCGGTCAGCCGACGACCCAGTCGCCATAATTTCTCGCCATCCTGCAAATGCAGCAGGGTGCCCCGCTGCTGCCCGTTCACACTCACTCCTGCCGCGTTCACTTGAACGTGGTCGCCGGGCACGCCCGCGACGAGCTTCACCACAGGCGTCCCATCCGCGTAGAACGGCTCCATCTGCCGTGACACAAATGCGAGATAGTCACCCCGCCGGATCGATCGGTTCTTCAGATCGACGACAAATACGCTGTAAGGCAAACAATTCGCGCCTTTGATCGAGTCATAGACGATTCGATACTGTCCAGAGAACCAGACCAATGGCGCATAGACGATTGCAAACGCCACGGCTGCCTTCATCAGCCCGACAGCCCACCACCGCCTGGTCCGCGGCACCGGCACGTCCTCCGCACGCGTGCGCTTACGGTTCCACATACAATCGTTCCGGCGCGCGAAGAACCGCCGAGCCATCAAGAACGATCACGCCCTGTGCGGCTTGATCATCGATGTATCGGCTCACGACGCTACTGATTTCCTGGGCCCGCACTCGTCGGCTCGCTTCATCGAGCGAAGGATCGCCCGCGACCGCTTCAACAACACGCCGCATATCCAACACCTGAATCTGCGGTGGCGGATCCTGCGATCGCGCGTACAGCAGCCCTCCGAGCGCGCCGGAGACAGCCGCTATCGATGCGGTCATCGTGATGCTCAGAAGTGTCGAACCTGCCGCTGACATACCGGCTCTCTCAACCTGCTCGGCGGAGTGTTCGTTGCTCGTTGTTGACGATGTCATCGATGGCTTCCTCCAGCGACATGCCACCGCCAGTGCGGGTGCTAATCGCCTGCTTGTCACGCGGGTCCGTCGAGTAAAGCAACTCGGTGCGCCGATCAACGACAAAGCGGGCGATTCCGGCGCCGTTGCGCGTATAGACAAAAATCTCACTGAACAAGCCGCGCTCCGTCCGCACACTCTTGAGCACATCGGCGGCGCCGGGCCCGAGCGCCAAGCGACCGTTCTTGAGCAAGCCATCGATGGCCTCCGGTGTTTGTCCAAGGAGGAACTTGTGAGCGGTGTTCTCCCAGATCGCCTCGCCGGCCGGCGTGCGGTACAAATCGTTTACGCCCTGCAAGATAAGAATCGCTCCGCCGCGGTACTTGCGCAGCTGACGACAACCGCGCTCGACAAAGGCGCCCTCGGGTCCTTCGGTGATCAGATCCCAACCTTCGTCGATGATCAGCAGCTTGGGTCGGCCATCGTCGCGCAGATACATGGCGCGCTGGATCGTCGCCATGAGCTGCACCAGCACCACCTTCATCAAGTGGCGTCGTCCCTTGAGCTCCTCGAGTTCGAGAACGGTCAGCGAGCTACGGAAATTGACGGTCGAAGGACGATTGAACCAGCGGCCATACTCGCCGTTGGACGTAAAGGGATAGAGCTGCACGCCCAGATCGTTGACACGGGTATCGAGATTTTCATCGGCGTCTCGTTGCGCGAGCAGACACTCCTGAAGTGCGTCGAGACTGAGTGCCTTGCCGTGCGCTTCCCACAACTCGCGCGTGGTCCGGCGCAGCGCCGATTCTTGGTACTCGCTGATGGCGCCCTTCGAGGACATCATCGCGACCAGAACCGCCATGAGAAAATCGCTCTGCTCCTCGTAGTTCTCGATTGCCGTGAATGGATTGAGCGACAGCTCTGAGGTGGGCGTGAACTCCAAGTGCTCGCCACCGAGCACGTTGCACAGGTTTTTGAATGACCTGCCGACCTCGATGAGATAGATGTCCGCCCCGAGGGACATATATGAAGTCACCAAGTAGTTCACGTAGAACGATTTGCCGCTGCCGGACTCGGCCGCGACGATCGCCGAATAGTTGGTGGGGCTGTCGAACAGATCCACAGCCATGAACTGTCCGTTGCGGGACAAGAGTGTGAGCGCGGGCGTTCCCGTTCCCTTCCAATCCGCAACCACGGGCATCAACTGCGTCGCATGCCGCGTCGCCATCGTCCGATACCGCATCAAATTTTTCGCTGCCCCCGCGTCGGCATTGCCCGGCAGGGCGTTCAGAAAGATGGGAA
>NZ_JAEUPY010000770.1 GCF_016790065.1 Steroidobacter sp. | reverse complement strand
AGGCAGCGATGCTGGCCGCACTGGCAAGATGTTTGGCAGCGACCTGCCAGCGCCCGCGTTTCGGATCATCACGCGGCGGAATGACACCGGGCTTCACGCCCACACCCAACATCCCAATCCGATCAGCTTCACGCCATGCAGACTCCAATCGGATGAACGCCACGCGATTGCCGGTGGATTCATTCAACCAAGCTTCGAGCTTCGCCTCATCCTCAGGCGTCCACTCGCCACAGTCACGCTTGGCCAGCCACACAGCCGCGGCCTCATGAACTTGCGCGCTATTTTCCATCGTGCGCCTCATCTCGCTCGCGCTTCTGCTCTTTGTGGGCCGCATCGACCGTCGGCGCGCCATGAAATAAATCGCCCAGCATTTGCATGCCACGCACCAGATGCTTTTCCACAGTCGTCTCTGCAATGCCCAGACGCGCGGCGATTTGCTTCTGCGGAAGGTTCTCCACCTTCCGCATCCAGACCACGTCCCGGCATCGGTCTGGCAATTGGTTGAGGATGTCCGAGACGCGGCGCAACTGCTGCCGCGCGCTGGTCAACCGTTCGGGTGAAATCTCATCCACCAAGACGTTCAGCGAATTCAAATCCTCCAGCAGCTCTATCGAGACGATGCGGTTACGCCGCGCCCGGTCGGTGAGCAAATGACGGGTGGTCGTGAACAGAAACGATTTTGGCGATAGCGGGCGCGAGCGAGCCGCGGCTTCGAGCACGCGGATGTAGACCTCGTGCCGCAAGTCTGCGACCTCCGCCTGACGCGGCCAGACGCGGGCAATGTAGCGGGTCAACGCCGCTTCGTGGGCACAGATCTCGCGAGCAAACCAGCGGTGGAGCGATTCATTCATCACCGCGGCACATTAACCCAGGACCCGGGATCTACAAACGCCTATCGCGCGAAATCCCTTGGATTATGGGGCTCGCAACATTTTTTTTGAGGACGATGGGAGGAATTCCTGCGGCCAATCGTCCCGGTAATGTTCTGGTGCGTTCGCACCCGAAAATCGCAAGGCATCGCTCATCCCGAGGGCTGCAACTCGAGCCCCGTCTCGATCCCCTTGAGTCGCGCCGGCACTCCTTCGGTCAGCCATTTTGGCGGCGGTGCGTCGCGCAGATAGTGATCGAAGAATTGCGCCAGGCGCACGCTGAAATCCTCAGCGGACCGACCCTCCAACGAATGGTTGCCACGGTTGTACTGAAGCAACCACGCCGGCTTGCCCAGACGGCGCAAGGCCGTGAAAAACTCAACCGCATTTGCCAACGGACAAATGACATCGTCCCGTGTATGCATCAACAGCAACGGCGTACTCACCTTGTCGGCATGAAAGATGGCGGAGTTATCGATGTATAGATCCGGCCGTTCCCACAAGGTCGCATTCATCCTGAGCTGGCCGGTCTCGAACAGTCCTTGCAGACTCGCGCCAGCCGAAGCCGCTTTGGGATCGGGCAACCACACCCCCCCGTAGGCACTGATGAGATCGACCATTCCCGATGAGGACGCCGCCGCCGCGAACAACCCTGTGCTGGTGACGATGGAGTTGGTAGCGATGCCGCCAAAGCTGCAGCCCTGCACGCCCATTCTTGCGCCGTCGATCCACGGGAGCTTTTTCATCTGCTCCGCCGCCGAGATGACGGCCCGTACCGCGCTGTCGCGCACTCTGCCGATCTCGTATTGGATGTCCGGCCTCATCACCACGTAACCCCGACTCACATAGGCCATGACGTTGATCTCGCAACCCGTAGTCAGCGGCTGCAGCGGCCGATGGACGTGCAGGCCATCGGTGACTAACTCGTAGTAGTTGAAGATGACGGGATACTTGCGAGTGGGGTCGAAATCCTCCGGTGTGTACAGGATGCCCTGCGTCGCCACTCCGTCATCACGCTGCCAGGTCAGCAACTGCGCGTCGAGGCCGTTGTATTGCCGCTCCGGATGCAAATCGCTCAGCCGCGTGAACCGTTTGAAATCAGCGGTCGCGAAAAAATTGGGTGACTCGCGGGCGCTCTCCCGCCGCACCAGATATCGGTGCGCATGCTTTGCCTTGATGGGCATCCAACCTTCTCCTTGGGGAAGGTGGTACGCATGAGACCCCATCGTCAAACGCTGTGGATCGGCCGCACCTTGCAGGCTTCGAGCAAAGAACCCGCTGTGCTTACTCACCCGGTCGAAGGCAGTGAGGATGAGACGTTCGCCGGGTGCAAAGATACGGTCGCGAGACGCTACCTGGGATCGCACCGAGAAAATGATCTGATGACGACCGCCATATCCATTGGTGAGATTGATCGGCGTCGCCACGCCTTTGGGGTCCAGCAACCATAGATCGTACCGGTCGTAGATCAGCACGCCGGCATCGTCACGCAGCCAGCCGGCGATGCCACGGAGCCTTTGCCAACTCGCAGGCCGCCAAGCGGCATCGAAGCGATACCAACTCGTGTCGATGCCTTGCCCCAGATCGCGCACCACGCCGGAAACGACGTCGCGACTCAGGAAGGACTCTCGGCCGGGATCGAAGTACACGACGAAGCGTCCTGCCGGCGAAAGCTGCGGACGCCCTTCCAAAGGAAGATTCCCGTCGACGACCGCGGTCCGTCGGCCATCGCGGAAGAACACTATCTCGGTCGACAGCTTGGCGGCCGCGTTCCAGCTGTACTCGCCGCGATCCGGATTTCCCGCGCGACGCTCCAACAAGGCCATCTCACCGAGGTCGGGATCGAAGGCTCTATCACCGAGTGTTTCATTGACTTGCTCTACCCGGGTCAACGCTCGCTTGTCGATATCGAGCAAGGCCGCATAGCTACGCCCTGGCTTGCCCGCCGCCAATTCCGCGAGTTGCTGAGACTGCAATCTCTCGTCTGTATAACTCCAAACGTCGACGTCGACTGCATCTTCATGAGGCTGACCGAGCAGGTCGGCGGGCTGCAGATCGACCAGCAGTTGCGTGCCGTCTTTAGAGAATCCTCGAATCGCATGCAGCCGCAGATCGGTGTCGAGGCCCATCACCTGCGCATCAGCCACCATGCTGGCCCGCTCGTCACCGACGCGGTAGCGCCAGAACGATCGCCTCGGCTGTTCGGCACTGTCTTCCTCCACCACAAACGCGACCTGACGATGGCTCTCGTCGAACACGACGCCGCTGCTAAGACCGCGACCTTGCCAGATCGTGGTCGCTTCACCATCGTTGAGATCGATCCAGCGCAACGCGTGCGAGTTCGACTTGCCAGTGACCAGAACAACGCCGCCGCCCTCACTGAAGTAGAAGTCGTCAACTTCCGGGAAGCGGAGTTCTCGGCGCGTCGACAGATCTCTGATCCGCAGTTCGCGCTCGGGCCCCTTCA
>NZ_JAEUPY010000768.1 GCF_016790065.1 Steroidobacter sp. | reverse complement strand
ATGCTGTAAGCGAGCATGGGAAAGACCGTGGGGTCCATGCGGCGCAAGTCGATGGTCGTGCCCACCGGCATCGTGGGTAGCACCTGAGATACCGAGGAACTCAGCTCCAGCGAGGCGCGACGCATGTCAGTGCCCCAGTCGAAGCTCACGGAAACATCGGCCGTGCCGCGACTCGTCGCAGATCGAACATCGCGGACTCCCGGGACTCTGCGTACGGCTTCTTCGGCAGGGCGCGTAACCTGCAGCATCATTTGCTCGGCGGGCCGATCGCCAGCATCGAAAGAAATGACGACGCGAGGAAACTGCACGTCCGGGAACAGTGCCACTGGCAGACGAAACACCGAGGCAATGCCGCCTAGCGTCAGCAGCGCACACAGAAAAAGCAGAGCGCGTTGATGCGTCCGTAACCAGGTCATCAGATTCATCAGTCGCTCGCTTTGTCAGCCGGTGTCTCGCGCACCGCCATGCCATCTTCGAGCTCGTAGGCGCCAAGCACGGCGATGCGTAGCGTCGAGTCCAGTGGACCTTCGACCGCGATCTGTTGCTGATCTTGTGCGCCAGGCGTGGTCACATTGACTCGCTTGGCGTGGCCGTTCTCGATTTGATACAGGTAGGCGCTCGTTTCATCGCGCAGTACCGCCTCGCGTGGCGCAAGCCAACTGGTCGTGCTTGCGACTGTAACCACTGCACGCGCACCCTCGGCGGTCGGTAGATCCGCCGTGGCTGGATCCACCGGCTCGAGCGCGACATCGACCAATCGCGATGTGGGATTCACCATGGCCTGCACGTGAGTGACGCGTGCCGGAATCGGATCGCGTCGGCCGACCGGTTCAATCGATGCAGTCATGCCGGCGGCGATCTGGTGCGCGTCCAGCGGTGAGAAGCCCGCCAGAATCTGTACCGAGTCGTTGGCAATCGTTCGTACCAGCACGGTACCCGCTGCGGTTCGGTCGCCGGGCGCCACTGGAACGTCGAGTACGATGCCGTCAAAGGGGGCTTTGAGATCGCTGCGTGCATCGCCGCCGCCTAACTCTCGTTGGGCGGCGATCGCGGTGGTCGCGTCGTTCAGCGCTTTCTCTGCGGTGGCGACTTGCGACTCGGTGGCGAGGTTCTTGGCGCGTAAGGCTTTGATGCGATCCAGTTCGGCGCGTGCGAAGGTGAGTCCGGTCTCCGATTGTTGATACGCCAGTCGACCGGTCGGTTCGTTGGTCAGCGTCATCAAGATCGCGCCGTGCCGAACCGCTTCTCCGGGTGTGACTTGCACATCAGTGACCAAGCCCGCTTGTGGCAACGTGAGATTGCGCGTCTTGCCGGGGATGGGTGTCACCGTCCCGTAGCCGGTGACCGTGGAGGCGAGCGATCCTTTGTGTAGCTGAGCAGTCGTGACGAGTGCGCTGCTGCCAGTGTCCGCGTCTGTTTCCGCTGAGGCAGGCTGCTGGGAACAGGCACCGAGCGAGGCGCAGGCGAGCATGCTCGAAGCAATCCAAAGTGTGCGAATTGACGGTGTGATCATCGGCCAGCCTCCGGCGGCGCGGGCAGGTCGCTGCCCAAAAGCGTACGAAGCATCTCTTGCTGTTCTTGCAGCGTCAGTGCGAGCTGCACGGCCTCCATGCGTCTGGCGACCGCTGCCGTACTCAAGGTGACGTAGGCGTTCCAGTCGAGCACTCCGCCGGCAAACGACTGCGTTGCCGCTTGCTGTAGCGTGCGCAGATGTTCGGCATCGCGTTCGGCCTGCTGCGTGCGACGGATGAGCTCCGGCAAGTCGATACGAATCCGGTCGACTTCCGAGCGTGCAGTGGCCAAGCGAGATTGGTATTCATCGAACAGGCGCTGGCGCGTGGCGGTTTCGATTGCGATGGCGCCTCGGCCGCGATCGAACAACGGCAGCGTCAAGCCGATGCTGTAGCCTCGGGTGGTGATGTTGCTGGTGTCGCGTGCACGACTCAGCCCTAGGGAGATCGACGGAAATTGTTTGAGCACGGCCTGACGGAGTTTGACTTCCTGAGCCTGGTAGCCGATGCGCAGCGCGAGCAGATCAGGGCGGCGCTCGGGCAAGGCGGCCAATCGTTGGTCGATGCCCGCAGGCAGCAGCTGTTCTGCCTGTGTGGGCTCGGCATCGTCGACCAGGCGCAGCTCGGCATGCTCGTCGAGGCCCAGCAACAGCTGCAGCGTGTGACGTTCGAGATTGAGCTTTTGCGCGGTGTCATCGATCTGCCGTTGCAGATCGGCCAGCGCCAATAGTGGACCGGCGGCGACGTCACTGGTGAGATTGCCGGCCTGCAGTTCACTCTGAACGGCCTCGCGCAGTCGCTCATGGTCGGGCAGTAACGTCTGTAGTTCGTGCAGGAGCCGAGTGTCGGCCTGCACTTGATTGAATAGCGCGCGTGCCTGCGCAACCATTTGCCATTCGGCCCACAGTTCATCGAGTTCGATCTTGCGCGTGTCGAGCCGAGACGCTTGCATCGTGCTCGAGCGCATCAGCAGCGCAGTGATGTCCTGTGTGATGCCGGCGGTGAAGGCTGTCACCAGATCCGGTCCGGAACGCACTGGAAAGTCCTGCCCGAAGGACAGTTGTGGATCAGGCAACAGACGGGCGGCGAAGGCTTGCGCCCGTTGAATACCCAGATCATCCCGTAACAGGCGCAGCTCGGGATTGTTGGCTACCGCGAGCATCGCGACCTCGGTTTGATCGAGGCCGTCCGTCGGGTCGAATCGATGCTGTCGCAGGGCCGGCAATGGCATCGCCGCGGCGTCGACATAGAGCGGGGTGGTGGCCGTCGCAGCGCCTGCTTCGAGCGGCTTTTCCCGATAGCTGGCGCAGCCGGACGCTGCGG
>NZ_JAEUPY010000248.1 GCF_016790065.1 Steroidobacter sp. | reverse complement strand
GCACCTGGATGGGGCTGGGGCTGTCGAACATCGCCACCCTCGTGCCGACGCGTGAGGAACTGCAACCGTTGGTTGCGGACGGGCGATTGACTCCCTTCGCTCTGGTTTCTCGGTACGAACACAAGGACTTGTTGTTTACGTCCCAGCAGTTGCCGCCGACTGGGATTGCGGTCCTGGATCAAGTGAAGAAGTCCACCGGCGATTACAACTTCAACTGCCAACAGCTCATCAACATCAATCGCTTCTACACGCATGATGCCATCACCGTCATTCGCACCTACCCATTCTCATATGTCGTTGGACTGACCATTTCCAATCGGCTGTTCTTCTCGCCGTCCAGCATGAATCTGTACTTCAGTGAGCAGAATAGGACTGCAGCGCGCCCGATGGAGCGAATTTTCAACCCACTGCTATACGGGGTCGGAGCTACACCGAAGGCCATTGAACAACCTCATTTCGGCTTCAATAACGGCGCCTTGTTGGAGGTGAACTTTTCGCTTGCGACGGTTGCGCTCTGGGTGCTCGTACTGAGTTACGGCTATGTGCAGTTGCGCCGCGCGCTGATGCAAAAGAATCCTGAGCAGCTGCCCCGAGCGCTGGTAATTGGCTTCATAGTTCTGACGGCCTTGTATTTGTACGCCGTCGGCACAGCTTTCGAACTTGCCGAGAATTATCGGTATCGGTTCTTGATTGAGCCCCTATTCATGGTGCTAACCGCGACCGCTGCGACCAGTCTCGTTCGGTTGGCTAGAAGCAAGCTCATCTCGAGATCTCGATCGACAGCGGCGGCTGCGCCACACTGATCGAGACTACCTGTCGTACTTGCTGCAGATCAGTAGTAGGTTTTTACCAAACCAACGCTGCGTCAGCCGATCCAGTGACCGGCTAAGTGGGAATATAGCGCGGTCATACAGTTTGAGCGCCCCAATACTGACATCACCGTTCTTGTTGCCGAACAGTTTGAAAAATAGCGTGGCAAAGAAGCCCACTGAGTCGGCGTACGCGGCGTGCTCCACTTGAAATCCTGCTTCTTCAGTGCGCGCTACGAGCGCATCACGGGTGTAGCGCCGTATGTGTTTCACTTTCGCATCCATGCTCGTGTACAACACTTGGAATGCAGGTACGTAGATCAGTAGCTTGCCGCTCTTGGCCAGCTTCGCATGCAAGCTGCGCAACGCTGCTGCGTCGTCCTCGATGTGCTCCAGCACGTTCAAGGTATAGATGTAGTCGAGCGATGCGTCTGACAACTCTTCAGTAGAACCGACGACGCGGAGTCCTTGCGCGCGCAGTCGTTGTTGCAAGAGCTGATCGGGCTCGAGAGCGGTGATGTCCAAGCCCTGCTTGCTCAGCGGCGCCGCGAATTGTCCGCCGCCCGCGCCGAAATCCAGAACTCTGGCGCCGGCGGGCGCGTGTTTGCGTACGGTGTCGAGCAGATAGCGGTTGTAGTTCACCGCCTCCTGCATCACTTCGAGATTGTCGACGCCGGTGTAGGCTTCTTGTTGCATGTCGCTCATCCGCTCTGACCGGAGCGCAGTCGCGAGTACAGCCACTTGCTGCTCAACGCGAAATTGAAAACGAATCCGCCGACGGCACCGATGGCGAGCGGAATGATCGGCGCCTCGCGCAGCGCCGGCGCTAGAGCCAGACACACACCGAAGATTCCCAGATTGATGAGTGCGCCGCCGCCCTGGATGGCAGTATAGAAGAACGCTTCCGTCGAACGCCGCTGCAGGCCGCGATTGGGAAATGTGTGTCGGCGGTTCAGCGCCCACGTTACCAGCACGGCGGTGAGAAATGACGGGATGCGTGCTTGCCATGGCGACCACGCTGCGTAGGACGTGAGCGCCGTGAGGATCACAGCTTCGATGACGAATCCGATGGAGCCGACAGCGAGAAACGTCAGCACCTCACGCAACGAACGGGGGGCGCGTTCTTCTGGTGTCGGTATGGACGAGGGCACTTCGATGCTGCCGCTCATGACGAGCGACG
>NZ_JAEUPY010000748.1 GCF_016790065.1 Steroidobacter sp. | reverse complement strand
AGCGACGACGCTTATCAGCCCATGGCAGGCAGTTTGAACAGCAGCATTGCTTTCAAAGCGGCCAGCGATTTGATCTTCCTGGGACGCGAACAGCCGAACGGCTACACCGAGTTCATCCTGCATCGGCGCCGTCGCGAACTGAAAGGCGCTCGCTAGTCAGCCAGTCTGGCGTCCAGCCACTCGATCCAGTGGCGCACCGGTGTGTGTGCGCCGCTGGCTAGATGAGTGATACAGCCGATGTTGGCTGACAGAATCAGTTCCGGTTGCTGATCTTCCAGCGCCGCAAGCTTGCGATCTCGCAGTTGTTTACTCAGCTCTGGTTGTAACACCGAGTACGTGCCGGCTGAGCCACAGCACAGATGGCTTTCCGCTAACGGCAACACTTCCACGCCAAGATCGCTGAGCATTCGCTCGACCACGCCGCGGATTTTTTGTCCGTGCTGAAGCGTGCAGGGTGGATGGAACACGACGCGCTCGCTTTGGCGCTTGCTGAGCTTTTCTATGAGCGTCGGCACATGCTCAGGTAAAAGCTCTGCCAGGTCGCGGGTGAGTGCGACGATGCGGCGGGCTTTTTCTGCGTACGCTGGATCGTGTCGAAGCAGATGCGCGTATTCCTTGACCATCGCGCCGCAGCCCGAGGCATTCATTACGATGGCTTCGACGCCGGCTTCGACATGCGGCCACCATGCGTCGATGTTGCTTCGGATCTCGGCTAGCGCCGCGTCGTGATCGTTCAGGTGATGTTTGATGGCGCCACAGCAGTTGGCTGGTGGCGTGATCGACTCTATACCTAATGCATCCAGCACGCGTGCTGTGGCTGCATCGATGTTCGGCGACATTGATGGCTGCACGCAGCCTAACGGCAACAACATCTTGCGAGCGTGCGATCGCTGCGGCCACGCGCCGGCTGCGCGTCGTTCTGGAACTTTGGCGCGAATCGCTTCGGGCAGTAGCGCTCGCAACGCTTGGCCGGTGCGCATGGCTGGGCCGAATAGCTTGCTGGTTAGTCCATGTTTCAAGGCCGATCGCATGAGGCGGTCGCCGGCGGGGCGCGCGACTTTTTCTTCGACGATGCTGCGGCCTATGTCTAGCAGTCGGCCGTACTGTACGCCTGACGGGCAGGTTGTCTCGCATGCTCGGCAAGTGAGGCATCGATCCAGGTGCAGCTGAGTGCTCTCGGTGGGTTCGACGCCTTCGAGCACTTGTTTGATCAGGTAGATGCGACCGCGTGGGCCGTCCAGCTCGTCGCCCAGCAGTTGATAGGTGGGGCAGGTGGCCGTGCAGAATCCGCAATGCACGCAGCGACGCACGATGTCTTCGGCTTCTTTGCCTTCGGGCGTGTCTTTGATGAAGTCGGCGAGCTGGGCTTTCATGCTGAGCTGCGCTTAAAGATTTGGATACAGCCGGCCCGGATTGAAAATGCCGGCCGGGTCGAATTGCGCTTTCAGGCGCTGGTGAATGGTTGCGAGCGATGCACTCAGCGGAGTGAACACGCCCGCCGTGCGATCGCCGCCGCGGAATAATGTGGCGTGTCCGCCGGTTTGTTTGGCGCATTCGCGCACCGAGGCTGCGGCTTGATCGGTGCGCAGCCAGCGCAACGAACCGTTCCACTCGATCAACTGCGGGCCATGAATGGACAGCGCAGGCGCTGTCGATGGCACGGAGATGCGCCACAACGCGAGGCCGCTGCCAGCAGCGTTCAAATTTTCCGTCGCTGTCCCGGCCCGGCCCGTCGCGTTGCCTGCGGCGCGCGAATGTTCGTTCGGGGGCGCGGTGAAAAATGGATGCGTTTGCTCGCGAATGCTGGTCCAAAACACATCGGCCTGCGCGTTGTCGATAGCCTCTCCGCCGAGCTGGCGGCGAGCGGCAGTGACGGCGGCGGGCGCGCCGGCCAGGCGCAGATATAAAACGCCGTCGTGCCAGGCCGAGGCCGACAAAGGCAGTGGTTGGCCGGCCCACTCATTGAGCTTATCGACAGCGGCGGTCTCGCTCATCTCAAAAGACAGCGTGTGATGCGACATCGGCCGAGGCAACACCTTCAGCGAGACTTCGACAATGACGCCGAGAATGCCCAGCGAGCCAGCCAACACTCGCGACACGTCATAGCCAGCGACGTTCTTCATCACCGTCCCGCCGAAGCTCAACACTTCACCGCGACCATCCACCAGCTTGGTTCCCAAGACGAAGTCTCGAACACCACCGTAAGTCGGGCCGAAGGAAACGCGTCGCGGGCCGGCGAGGCCAGAAGCAATGCAACCGCCAACGGTTGCTCCAACGCCGAAATGGGGCGGCTCGAAAGCGAGCATCTGCCCATTCTCAGTCAGCAACTGTTCCAGCTCAGCGAGCGAAGTTCCCGCACGGGCAGTCACCACCAGCTCTGTGGGTTCGTAATCGACGACGCCTGCCACACTCCGAGGATCAAGCAAGGTGCCCAAAGGCTCGTTGCCGTAAAAATCCTTAGTCCCACCGGCGCGAATACGCAAAGGCGTCTGCGACGCCGACGCAGCGCGTACCGTTTCGCAGATCTGGCGCAGCGCTGGATCCATCAGAATCGCGGCAACTCGGGGAAGGAAAGGTTGCCGCTGTGGACCCGCATGCGACCGTACTCGGCGCAACGATGCAACGACGGCACGACTTTGCCGGGATTCAACAAACCGGCAGGATCGAACGCACTCTTCACGGCCAGGAAAGCATCCAACGTCGGCCGTCCGAACTGCGAACACATTTGATCCAGCTTCTCGACACCGACGCCGTGCTCGCCAGTCACCGTGCCGCCCATCTGCACGCACAATTCGAGAATCTCAGCGCCGAACGCCTCGGCGCGCGCTACCGAATCGGGATCGGCATCGTCGAACAAAATCAGCGGATGCAAGTTGCCATCGCCGGCATGAAATACATTGGGACAGCGCAAGTTGTACTTGGGCTCGAGCGCTTGAATGGCTTTCAGTACTTCGCCGAGACGACGGCGAGGAATGGTGCCGTCCATACAATAGTAAGCAGGCGACGCGCGACCCGCGGCAGGGAACGCGTTCTTGCGCCCAGCCCAGAAGCGCAGCCGTTCGCTCTCATTGCTGGACACTTGAATGCGCGTGGCGCGAGCAGCCAACAACACTGCCGACATGCGCTCGATTTCTTCGGCGACTTCTTCGGGTGTGCCATCGGACTCGCACAACAACACTGCCGCGGCGTCCAGGTCGTAACCGGCATTGGCGAACGGTTCGACCAAGCGACTCGCTGCTTGATCGAGCATTTCCAAGCCCGCAGGAATGATGCCGTTGGCGATCAAGGCTGCGACCGCGTCGCCAGCCTCGCCGATGTCAGCGAAGCTCGCCATGATGCATCGAGCGGTCTGCGGTACGGGCACGAGCCGCACGGTCACTTCAGTGACCACGGCAAGCATGCCTTCTGAGCCGACGACGAGAGCTAACAAATCCAGGCCCGGTGCATCGGGTGAAAGACCGCCGAACTCCACTGACTCGCCTTCGACCGTGAGACCGCGAACGCGCAGCACATTGTGAACAGTCAGTCCGTACTTCAAACAATGCACGCCGCCGGAATTCTCCGCGACATTGCCGCCGATAGTGCAGGCGATCTGACTCGACGGATCCGGTGCGTAATAGAGTCGATAACGCGCGGCAGCTTCGCTGATCGCCAGATTGCGCACGCCAGGCTGCACCGTTGCGGTTCGAGCGCGCGGGTCGACGGCAAGAATGCGATTGAACTTGGCGAGCGACAGCAGCACCCCGGCATGATGGGGCAGAGCACTGCCCGACAAGCCAGTGCCCGCGCCACGCGGCACCACCGGTACCTTGTGCTCATGGCACAGCTGCAGGATGCGGCGGATCTGTTCTTCAGTCTCGGGCAACGCCACCACCATGGGCAGCTGGCGGAACAGCGTCAGGCCGTCGCACTCGTAAGGTCGAGTGTCTTCTTCGCGGTACAGAACGGCGTTGTCCGGCAGGAATGTACGCAAAGCCGCCACCAGGCTTCGCTGCCGAATCGTATCCACGGGCAGCGAGCGCTCGGCTGGCGTCGAAGGCGTGGCGGCGGCGCTATTCATACCGACGATCATAAAGGACTGGCCGCCCGGTCGCCCGACTAGCGCTGTCATGCGGCCGGCTTATACTTGCCCAGCCAATAGACTTGCCCGACTAACTCTGGGAAAAAAGGCCCCGTCGAATGACCACTCATAGCCGACGAGAAGTGATTGCCGCTGCCGCCGCGCTGGCGGGTGCCGGCGTGGCTGGCCAGGCTGCAGCTGCCACTCAATCGTGCCAGCCGACGCCAGCCAACAAAGCGACGCTGCCGCCGGTGGTGCATCACGTGTTCTTCTGGCTCAAGAATCCGAAGTCCAAGGAGGATCTGGCCAAGCTGCTGGCGGGCCTGCACACCTTGGGAGGCATCGAGTCGGTGAAGGCCATCCACATCGGGGTGCCGGCGAACACCGAGCAGCGCGGTGTGGTGGATGCCAGCTACCAGGCTTCAGAAATTCTGTGCTTCGACGACGTGGCTGGGCAGAACGCTTATCAGGTTCATCCCATCCATAGAAAATTCGTCGCCGACTGTGAGCACCTCTTTGAGCGCGTCGTTGTTTACGACGCTACCGTCGTGCCGCCTGCATCGAAGCCTTGATGTCCTCGCGCAGCGTGCGCGCCGCCAGGATGTAATGCAGCGCTGACCACAGGTTGATCATGATGGTGACGCGGATGGCATAACGCAGGCCGTCCGCCGATGCCTGTTGCGCGCTCACGCCTTGGCTGACCAAGTAGCTGTTGATGGTGTCGCTGACCACACCAGTGAACATCGGTCCCAGCCCCAAGCCGATGAAATTCAGGATCAGCAGCAACACAGCGCTGGCCTGCGCTCGCTCATGCAGGCCGACCAGCCGATGAGTGGCAGCGATGCTCGGTGCCAGATACGCAGCGCTCATGGCGACGAACGGAATCAACGCATACAGCGCGTGATAGCGATCGTCGACCGAGTAGGCGACCTGGCCGATAGCGGCGTTGAAGAACAACGAGCCCGCCGGGATCCACAAATACCAGCGCGGATCTTCGGCGCGTTTGTAACAGCTGTCGCACAGGCGGCCGCTGAGATAGGTGCCGGTGAGTCCACCCACCGCAACCACGAACGCCAACCAGGCGCTCAACTCGGCGATGGTCATGCCGTGCGTGCGCATGAAGAACGGCGAGTAGAAGTTGTTCACTCCATACGCGGCGAAGGCGTGCAAGCCGGCGGCGAACGACAAATGACGGAACGAGCGTCGCGACCAAAGATCGCGAACGATCAGTTTGAACGCGATCGGGTCTTTGGGAGCGACCGCGCTATGTTCTGAAAAGCCCCGCGGTGGTTCGCGCAAAGTGAGCTTGACGATCAGGGCGACGATCAAACCAGGCAAGCCGACTGCAAAGAACGCTGCGCGCCAGCCATAGACGTGAGCGATCTGGCCGCCGACCACGAAGCCCAGCGCACCGCCGGCGTAAACGCCCATCGAGTAGATCGACAGCGCGGTGGCGCGCTTGCTCTGGTTGAAGTAGTCGCTGATCAACGAGTACGCCGGTGGACTGCAGCCGGCTTCACCGACACCCACGCCGATGCGCGCGATCAACAGGTGCCAGAAGTTCTTGGCGAGGCCGGTCACCGCGGTGAACGCGCTCCATACCACGATGGATACGGCGATGATGTTGACCCGGCTGCGCCGGTCGGCGAGCCGGGCGATCGGGATTCCCAAGGTCGAGTAGAACACCGCAAAGGCCAGGCCGCTCAACAGGCCGAGCTGCCAGTCGAACAGCCCGAACTCCTGCTTGATGGGCTCGATGACGATGGACAGGATTTGTCGATCGACGAAATTGCAGGTGTAGACCAGGAACAGCAGCCATACCACGTACTGCCGATAGCCGTTGCTGGCTTGAAAGCCGGCGGGCGGGGCGGCAGCTGGGTTCGCTGCCTCGGGAAGTGCTGCCACTCGTTTCTCCTCGAAGGACCGAGGATTATTGCAGCATTCGCTGCGCCTGCCCGAGGTGACATCGACAAAGCCCTGGTGTGAATGGCACACCGCTGGGGTGTCCCGGTGCATGGCCATCACCGCTGGCGCGCGCTAGGCAACCCATGCCTGGCCGCGGATGGCCTATAAAAAAGCTCACACCTGACGAGATGGATCGGGAGATGGGCTTGCAGCGGGACGGTACAACGAAGGCGGCGGCGCTCGAAGCGCTGCAGAACGGTTTTGAGGACCAAGACGCGAGGAATGCCTACGCGGGCAAGTTGCGTCCCGACCGCCAGCTGAAAATGTTTCGCGACGACAGCTGGGTGTTTTCGACGCGACTCATCAAACGCGGCACGCACGCCTATCCGTTGTCGCGCGCCAAACGCCAGATCGACGATCTGGCCGTACATGCCAATGGCACGCGCTACGACCTGGTCGACTACATCTCGCGCAATCGTATCGCCGGCGTGCTGGTGCTGAACCGAGGCGAGATCAGCCTCGAGCACTACGAGTTCGGCAACGACGCCAGGACGCGCTGGATCTCCATGTCCATGGCGAAGTCGATCAGCACCACGTTGGTGGGCGCGGCCATTCAGGACGGCCTGATCCGCAGCGTCGACGATCCGTTGATCCGCTATCTGCCGCAGCTCAAAGGCGGCGGCTATGACAGCGTATCCATTCGTCACCTGTTGCAGATGACGTCGGGCGTGCGCTGGGATGACACGCACACCGACCCGACTTCCGAACGCCGCATCATGCTGGACATGCAGATCGCCCAGCAGCCCGGCGCGATCTTGAATTTCCTGTCGCGACAACCGCGCGTCGCCGATCCCGGCGCCATCTGGAACTACAGCACCGGCGAGACGCACGTGGTTGGTGCGTTGATTCATGCCGCGGTCGGGCGTTGGTGCGCCGACTATCTTTCGGAAAAGATCTGGCAACCGTTCGGCATGGAGTCCGACGCCAGCTGGTGGCTGGAAGCGCCGCACGGTCTGGAAGTCGCCGGCAGCGGCATCAACGCGACGCTGCGCGACTATGCACGCTTCGGTCAGTTCATGTTGAACGACGGCGTCATCGGCGGCACACGCGTGCTGCCGCAAGGCTGGGTGCAAGAAGCCACGCAGCCGCGCCAGATCGCCGGTCAACAGCTCAACTATGGATACATGTGGTGGCCGGTTGCGGCTCGCAACGGCTCATTCGCCGACGGCGCTTACAGCGCTCGCGGCATCTTCGGTCAATACATCTACATCAATCCGGCGCGGCAATTGGTCGTCGTTGTGTTGAGTGCTCGCGCCAAGCCCAAGGGCTCTGAAGTCATTGCCGACAATGATTTCTTCAACAGCGTGGTGGAGGCGTCGGGCGTGTAGTCGGCCCGTGGAGTTGGAAGTGGGTTGCTACTGACGTTTACTAAGAGAATGGGGAGTAGATCATGATCAAGAAATCTCATTGCCCGCTACTGCTGTCCTTGGTTGCACTGACGCAGCCGCTGGTCAGCCTGGCACAGAGCGAAACCGTCGAAGAAGTGGTGGTGTTCGGTAAGGACTTCGTGCCGCCGGTGAACAGCTCGGGCACCAAGTCCGATACGCCGCCCATCGAAACGCCGGCATCGCTGTCGGTGATCTCGCGCGACCTGTTGGATTCCTGGGGCGCGAGCAAACTTACCGAAGCATTGCGTTACACGCCGGGCGTGAACGCCGAGCCATTCGGTGTCGAGCCTCGCTTTACCAGCGTCAACATGCGTGGCTTCACGGCCGCTGCGGCTGGCATCTTTCGCGATGGTCTGGCACTGATCAATCCGGGCTGGACGGTCAGCTACAACCTCGAGCCGTATGGCGCCGAGCGCGTCGAAGTGCCGCGCGGCCCGGCTTCAGTGCTGTACGGTCAAGGCAGCCCGGGTGGCTTGATCAACTTTGTTTCCAAGATGCCCAAAGACCAAGCGTTCGGCGAGGTGGGTTTGGAGTTCGGTAACAACGATCGTAAACAGGCGCAGTTCGACCTCGGTGCGCCGCTCGACGATGACGGCACCTGGAGCGGCCGCGTGACCGGCTTAATTCGCGACAGCGGCACTCAGATCGACTATGTGCCGGACGATCGCGAGTTCCTGGCGGGCGCCTTGCGCTGGCGCATCTCTGAGGACACGTCGTTCACGTTCCTCGGCAATTACCAGCAAGACAAGACCAAGCCGTCGCAATCGTTGCCGGCGTTGGGCATGCTGGTACCGAATCGTAACGGCAGCATTCCGGTCAGTCGTTTCAGCGGCGAGCCGTCGCTGGACGATTACGATCGTAAAGAATTCTCGGTGGGCTATCAGTTCGAACACCGGTTCAACGACTCGGTGCGCTTCTTCCAGAACGCGCGCTACAACGATGTGAATCTCACTGAAATCGCCGTGTACAGCATGGGCATCAGTCAGAACCCGGCTGATGCTGATCGCATCGTGTTCCGTCGCGCCGCCTTCAGCTACGGCACGCTGGATGGGTTGACCATCGACAATCAATTGCATGTAGCGCTCGGCTCCGACGCTGTGAAGCACAAGGTGTTGGCGGGTGTGGACTATCAGGATGTGAGTGCCTGGCATCGGCAGCATCACAACGCCACGCTGACCGGCATCGATATTTTCGCGCCATCATATGGCACGGCCATCGCCCGACCGGCGCCTTGGGGTGACGATGACATCGACCTGGATCAACTCGGCGTGTATTTGCAGGATGAGATCAAGATCCAAGACAAGCTGATCTTCAATCTGGGTGCACGCTTCGATCGAGCCACCAGCCAGACCTATTCGCGGTTGAGTCAGACCAAGACTCAAGACCAGACCGACGAGGAGCTGTCACTGCGCGGTGGTGTGGTGTATGTGTTCGATAGCGGCTTCGCGCCTTACGCCAGTTACGCCGAGTCGTTCCTGCCGTCTTCGGGCGTGGACGCGGCCGGCAATCCGTTCGATCCCGAAACGGGTCGGCAGTACGAAGTGGGCGTGAAGTTCCAGCCGAAGAGTTTCAACGGCTTGTTCACACTGGCGCTGTTCGATCTGGAACGCACCAACTTCGTGGATCGCGATGACGACTTCAATCTGTTCCAGACCGGCAAGGCGTCTTCGCGCGGTATCGAGCTCGAAGCGTTCACCGCCATGGACAACGGCCTGAGCTACATTGCGAGCTACAGCTACTTGGACACCGAGCAGAAAGAAAACAAACTGCCCGAGCTGATCGGTAAGCAGTTCCCCCAAATTCCGGAGCACAAGGCGGCACTGTGGCTGGACTATAACTTCAAGGCGTTCGGTCTGGATGCACTCGGTGTCGGCTTCGGCACGCGTTATCAGTCCTCGACCTTCTCGAACGATCTCAATACGGTAGAAAGCCCGAGCTTCACGCTGTACGACGCCGCGGTTCACTATGAGTGGCGTAACATGCGTGTCGCGTTGAACGTGCAGAACCTGGCCGACAAGGAATATGCCTCGTCCTGCTTCACCCGCTTCTCGGTGTTGTGCACCGTCGGTGAGACGCGTTCGATTCGAGGTTCATTCCGTTATCGCTGGTAGTCGGGCCGGGTTTCTACAATAAGCAGGGGCATTGAATGACGGTGAATGCGCGGGTCTGTGTTTTGTTACTGGCGGCGAGCGTCGCCGCTACCGCCTCGGCGGCGGAGAATGTCTGGAACGTGGCCGACACCGGCCAGCCATTCGTCGATGCCGAGTTCACTGTCGATCAAGGCACCTGGATGAGCGTGGATGTCAGCCCCGATGGCAACACGCTCGCGTTCGATCTGCTCGGCGACATCTATGTGCTGCCTGCCGCCGGCGGTGATGCACGGCTGGTCCATGGAGGACCAGCCATGCAAATTTTCCCCAGCTTCAGCGCTGACGGCAGCAAGCTGCTATATCAAAGCGACGCTAGCGGTTTCGACAACGCTTGGATCTCCAACGTCGATGGCTCGAATCCGCGGCAGATTACTCATGATGCCGTCAACATGTTGGGTGCGCCGACTTGGGGGCCGCAGGACGAATCCATTGCGGTAGTGCAGGCGTACTCGACGTTCTCATTGATGAAGGCGTCGGAGATTCGGTTGTTCGATCTGCGCGGCGGTAAGGGCGCCGTGTTGGTGGAGATGCCTGCCAATCGGCGCGATGTGCAAGAGCCGAGCTTCACGCCCGATGGGCAGTTCGTTTACTACACGCAACGAATCATCCAGCCCAATATTTATATCAATGCCAGTCATCCCAACTATGTGATCAACCGGCGCGAACTGGCGTCCGGGGCGACTGAAGAGTTGATGGGGGGCTGGGGCAGTGCGACGTCGCCTCAGGTTTCTCGGGATGGCAAGAAGGTGGCGTTCATTCGTCGCGTCAAGGAAAAGACGGTGTTGTTCGTTTATGACGTCGCGGCGCGCACGCAGACGCCGGTGTTCGATGATTTGGATCGAGATCTGCACGCCGATTTCGTGCAGCAGAATGCTTACTATCCGAGATTCGATTGGTTTCCGGATAACCGCAGTATCGCGATTTGGGGCAAGGGCAAGCTTTATAAAGTCGATACGCAGGCGAGCACGGCGAAAGAGATTCCGTTTCGAGCGCACGCCAAACATCGCATCGTGCAAGCTCCGCACTTCGAGCACGACCCGGCCCCGGATGCCGTTACTGTGCGCTCGGTGCGCCAACTCGCGCCGTCCGTCGACGGCAAGAGGCTCGTCTTCACGGCGCTGGGTCGGCTATGGAGCCAGGCTGGGGCGAGCACGCCGGTTCGGTTGAGCAAGGCTGACGCGTTCGAGTTCGATCCGGCGTTCTCTCGGGACGGCCGTCTATTCGCGTATGTGGAATGGGACGACGCACGCGGCAGCACTCTGAAAGTCTCTAGCGGCGCGGGACGCGCTGGAAAAGTCATAGCAACCAGCCGAGGCGTCATTCGTACTCCGGAGTTCTCGCCCGACGGCAAACTCATCGTCTATCGCCTCGATGAAGCTGACAAGACCATGGGCGGCTACGGCACACAACCCGGCATCTACACCGTCCCTGCAACCGGCGGTGCGAGCACCTTCGTCGTCGCTGGCGACGACGCGCCCATGTTTTCCCCCGACGGTAAGCGCATCTACTTCGTCGAAACCGCGCGCGTCAAAGGCGAGCTGGTCCACCAACTGGTGAGCGTAACGCTAGATGGTCTCGGCCATCGCGAGCATGCCCACACGCTCAATGCCGATACTCTGGACTTGAAAGTCAGCCCCGATCTGCGATGGATCGCATTCCGGGAAACACAGCAGTACTACGTGATGCCGTTCCAAGAGATCGGCGTGCCTCTGGCCGTTACCGCGCGCAGCAGTGAAGTTCCGGTTCGCACGCTGACGGATCTGGGTGGCTACTCACTGACCTGGTCCAGCGATTCTTCGACGTTGTATTGGACGCTCGGATCGTCGCTATACAAAGCCAACGTAGCCGACGCCGCATCTTCGCCGCTGCCACAGCCCTACGCGAAGATCGAGCTGACCGTGCCGGCCGATGTACCCAAAGGCAAGCTGGCCTTCACCAACGCTCGTCTGATCACCATGAAAGGTGAGGAAGTCATCGAGCGCGGCACAGTGGTCGTCGATGGCAACCGCATCGTTGCTGCCGGCCCGAGTGACGCAGTGAGCGTACCCGCGGGCGCGAAGGTCATCGATGCCACCGGCAAGACCATCCTGCCGGGCTTGATCGACATGCACGGCCACATCGATTGTTGTTATCGAACCGGCGTGATGCCGAAGCTACAGCCGGCGCGTTACGCGGCGCTGGCCTTCGGCGTAACGACCAACTTCGATCCCTACTCG
>NZ_JAEUPY010000710.1 GCF_016790065.1 Steroidobacter sp. | reverse complement strand
CGATAGCGCGCCTCGACGTCTTCAGGCGTCTTGGCGAGAAACCGAGGGTCGCGGCGGAGCATCTTATGAAACGCCTCGCGATCGCCTTTGAACTTCAGCTCATCGCGAATCGCCTGCATCGTCGCATCCAGTGCCGCGACGGCCTTGAGACCCCGCTCGTGGATCTCCTGTGGCGTCAGTGTCAGCCCGGTCTCATACACGATCCGTCGAAGATAGTTGTCCTTGCCACCGGGATACTGAGACAGACCGACTTGGCTGGGTGCCGCCGACTCATAGGCGTTGTCGAACACGGCCAGCAACTGATCGTACGCAGGCGTAACTCGTTCCTTGATGCGTTGATCGAGCTCGCGACGAAAGGTTTCTACATCCGTCGCCGCTAGTTCACTCAAACGCGCCGGTGCCACATCCAATGCAGCGGGCGCGCTGGCGCGCAACCCGGTGATGGTCTTACGAACGCCGTCGAGCGCTGGCTTCGGCACGCGAATCCCTCTCTCTGCCTGAGCACGCGTCTTGGCTGCCATTTGATCCACGAAGCCGACATATTCATCGACCAGGGTCAGATAGCGATCCAGATCGGCCTGGCTGCCGATCTTCTGGCCCGCAAGCACGGTATGGATACTCAATATCGCCTGGCCGCCCATGTACGGCGTCACGGCGAAGCTGAGCCAGTAGTCCTCGGCCGCGTTCTTACCGATTTCATAGGTGTGCTCGAGCAGCTTGGCGAGCAACCACCGGTCTTGTGGCAACTCAGCGATGCCGACCTTCTGCAAGCGAGCGAGCGCCGCGCTATGAAACGCGGCTTCTCGTTGCGCTTGTTCGAAGGTCAGATCCTCGATCTCGGTGACGGGAAGATCGCTCAGTAGCCGCGTGTAGGAGCTGGTCGAACGCAAATGCTCTAGCAGCTCGTCGGCGAGTGCATCCACCTGCGCGGTGGCCGCGCCAGGGTTTGCGGCGGAGGCTGGAGCCGGCTGAGGACTCTTGTCGCGACTACAGCCGCCGACCAGCGCCAGCGATAGGATGCCCACCGCAACCAGGCAACGATAGCTCATGATCGCTCCGAAATGACCGACAGCCCCTTAAGACGCAGCAAGGTGCGACATCCTCAACAGGAACTCTTGCATTGATTATTCCTGAGAGTTGACTTGAGGGAACAACTATCGGAATAAAATCATTCCCCCCGAGCGTGCGGAATCGTCCGTCAGTCTCCTCCAGCGATCAGAACACCCGCTCTAGAATCTGCGAGAACGACTTCGCGCCCGAGATGTTGGTCAGCACGACCAGGCCGCGGCCGTCGGAGGGGCGAAATTCGACGCCGGTGGCGACGCCGGGATCGGCGCCGGTGTGGCCCCAGCGAGCGTCCCGGCCACGCCAGGTGAGTCCTTGTATTTGAGGTTTGGGCTCGGCGTAGTGAACACGCTGGTCGCGCAAAATCTGGCGCACGGTGTCGGGCTTGAGAATGCGAGCACCGTCCAGCGAGCCGCCCTGAGCGTAGGCCATGACGAAGCGAGCCAGCTCCGCCGCTGAGCAGCGAGCGAGTCCGTCCGACATCGTCACGAAGCTATATAAACAATGAGGCACCAGCGCCGCGCCTTGCTTGGGCGCAGTCCAAGACGGATCCACGACGCCCACGTTGGTGAAGCGACCATCATCGACATAACTATAGAGTGTGGCGTGCGTCGTGCGATCCATGCCCGCGAGCAAGAACCGACAGTGATTCATGCCGAGCGGCGTGAAAATATGCTCGGCACAGTACTGCGCATACGACTGCCCGCTGACCCGCTCTACCAGCCAGCCCAGCACGCCATAAGCCACGTTGCTGTAACTCCAGGTGCCACCGGGTGCCCACGCGTGGAAATTTGTTTTGGCATCGTAGTGAGCGCCGCCCGGCGTGAAGTAACCGGTCAACCAATCGCCCAGCGCGATTTGCGGATCGCCACACGCATAGCTCGCCTCGTAAGCCGGGCCGTCCGCAATCGATGAGGTGTGCGTCAACAGCTGCCGCGTGGTGATAAGCCGACCAGCGAAGGCAGGATTACGAATTTTCAGGGGCAGGCGCTCATCGATGGGCGCATCCAGATCGAGCTTGCCCTGCTCATGCAACTGCATGACAGCGGTGCAGGTGATGGTCTTGGTGACCGAGGCAATGTTCATCACCGTGTCTGGCGTCATCGCACGGCCGGTCGCAATATCTGCGTGACCAAAGCCCGCGGTGTGCACCACTCGCCCCTCATCCAATACCGCAAGACTCAGCCCGGCGACGTGTCCCGTCTTCATGCTGTCGCGAACCCACTGAGCAAACTCAGCGCCGCGAAGCCAAGCGATCAGCGCCTGCCCGTCGCTTGCTCGTGCCAGCGCCGGCATCAGCCCCGTGCACACCGCGGCGGCCACGCCCTGCTTGATCACATTGCGACGACTGACGAACATCTACGACTCCCCTTGCATCAGCAGTTCGATCGGCAGCACCCCATCGCGCTTCACACTCTTGGTGGCGATGTAGGTGAAGTAAGTGTCCACCCCGAGATCCTCATCCAGCAGGCCGTGGATGAGCTGCTGATAATGATTCAGGTCGCGAGTGATGACCTTCAACACATAGTCGATGCCGCCGCTGACGGCGTCGCACTCGACGATCTCCGGGCGCCGGCACACCGCCGCCTCGAAGCGCGAAAAATCGACGGCCCGATGCCGAGCCAACGTCACTTCGGTATGCGCCACGACGAACGACCCGCAGCGCTGCGCGTCGATCACCCCTCGATAGCTGCGAATGAAGCCGTCGCGCTCCAGACGCTTGAGCCGCTTGAAACAGGGCGCGAGCGACAAACCGATGGCCTTGGCCAGCGCTTGAGTCGAGATGCGGCCGTTGGTCTGCACCAGCGCCAGAATTTTCAGGTCGCGTGCATCTAGCCGGCCTGCCGAGGATCGCTGACTCATAAGGCGTTGTCGCAACCGAGAGTGGCCAAGATAGTTGGGGCAGCGCAGATGAACCTGCGCTTTTGCCAAGTCTCTGCGATCATAATTTTTCCCAAGCGCGCTGTCCCGTCGCGTCCAGTGATATCTCTGATCCCCGAACCGAGCGGATTACCTAGTCTGCGCGATTGGCTTGCACTGCTCAAACCTCACAGGAAGCGCTTCATGCTGGTTCGTTCCCTCGTCGCCGTCGCGTGCCTGGTCGCGCTTACGGCCTGCTCCCCGTCACTCGACACCACGGAAACCCAAGGCAATCAGGCCACCGTCGGTCAGCACACCGCCGAGATCGACGCGCTGTTCAGTGAACAGACGCAGCCCGGCAGCCCGGGTGCCGCGGTCGGCGTCTACCATCACGGCCAGCTGGTGTTCGCCAAAGGCTACGGCCTGGCCGACGTCGAGGCCGGCACGCCGATCACGCCGCAAACCCGCTTCCACGTCGCGAGCGTGTCCAAACAGTTCGCCGCCTTCTCGGTGGCACTGCTGGCCAAAGAGGGCAAGCTCGACCTCGACGCGGACGTGCGCACCTACCTGCCCTACGTGCCCGACTTCGGTCGCAAGATCACGGTACGCC
>NZ_JAEUPY010000685.1 GCF_016790065.1 Steroidobacter sp. | reverse complement strand
TCGGAAATCGATCGCCGGTTCAAAACCTAGCAACGACTGTGCACGTGCGGTAGAAAAAACGAAAGACTTACGAAAAAAATCCAGCCGTCGACTATGCAACGGTGGCGCGATGTGTAGCGGTGGCAGCGTGGTCTCCATGACGCCGGCTGCGGCCACGAACGGCCACATCGGCAGCTGCAAGCGCGGCGGTTTGCGCTCGAGCACGGTGGCGATGCGACGGACCATTTCGTGCGTGGTCATAATCTCGTTGCCCGCGAACACGAAGGTCTCGCCGGCAGCCGCAGGATGCTGAGACGCCAATAGCAAGCCGCGCGACAGGTCGTCGACGTGAATGCATTGCCGCCGGTTGGTGCCGCTGCCGATCATGACGAAGTGTCCGCGCGCGATGCTCTTGAACAGCTTCAGCAGCCGTCGATCCCCAGGCCCGTAGGTCTCGGCGATGCGCACCGTGCAGGTCTCGAAGTGGCTGGCGAACGAATGCACCACGGATTCGGCTTCCAGCTTGGTGCTCGTGTAGACGTTTTCCGGACGCACCGCACTGTCTTCGTCCAGCAACGATTCGCTAGCCTCGCCGTAAACCCCTATGGTGCTGCCATAGACGAAGCGACGGACGTTGTGGTCACGACAAGCGGCCAACAACGTACGCACGGCGTCCACGTTGACGGCGCGGAAATAGGACTCGGGCATCTCCGCCTCGTGTTGAGCGGCGGCCAGATGAATCACCGTATCGCGCCCTTGTAACAGGCGATCGACCAGCGCGAGATCCTGAAGCACGCCCACTTCGACGCGGACCCCCGCGGCGCGCAGTTCCTGCAAGCGCTCGGCTTCGACACGTACTTCGGCACGACCGGTGGCCAGCACATCGAGGCCGAGTTGATGGGCTCGTAACGCGAGTCGCGCACCGATAAAGCCGGTGGCGCCCGTAACGAGCAATTTCTGGGGAGTTGAAGTCGAGAGTGAATTCATGCAGTCGCTCTTACCGTGGTTTCTGCAAGCATCGCGCCATGATTCAGCGGCAATGCCGTCGCACTGGCGGCGTCAGCCACAGCGGGATGGTCCGTACGATCTGACTCAGCCGTCGAGCTGGAGTCGCGCGCTAAATGCCGTTGCAGAGTGTGTTCCGTCGTGGCGATCTCCTGATGCAAACGCTCGGCTGACCACGACAATAGTCGGCCCATCTCAGCCGCGGTGGCGAGCAATGCTGCCCGGCCTGGATGCGAGCCGGCGGCAAGATCCGTCCGGCGCATAACGACATCGTCTAGATGCACGGCCAGTTCCTGGCTCACCGCGTAACGAACTTCCGCGGTCAGGGTGCTCGTACCCGGAATGTTTGCAACGGTAGAACGGTTGCTCTCATCCAGCACCGCGCGATAGTCGGTGCCGTGATTACGCAGCAGGCCTTGCAGAGTTGTCGTCGCAATTTCAGCCGGCACTGCGCGAGTCGCCGCGGCTTCGAACGCCGAGAAGTTTTCGATGGCGCCACCTGGCAACGCAATTCGGTCGCTGGCGGCAGCCGAGGGAGCACGCTCGGTTTGTTTCAGCAGCAGGTCCAGAGCACGTGCCGCGTCGACCCGAGCCATGGTGTATCGAATGCCAACCAAGCTCACCAGCTTGCTGACGTTATGAGTGTGTCGATGATCGACCAAGCGAGATTCTTTGCCGAAGCTCAATTCAGTGGCGGTGGCGGTTGCGCCGAACGGCACCAGGCCACAGTGCGCGAAGCTCACTTCGTCGGGCCGCAATTGCAGCGTCGGATAGACGGTGTTGATCTCCGTCATCCATTCCTCGATCTCGCTCGGCTGCACGCGGGCACGATCCGGAAAGTCTGGGAACAACGTATGCCAGACACCGAGCAATGTTTTGTCTCGCCACGGAGCGGCGAACAGATGGCGCGTCTGGCGGCCGAGCAGCGCGTCCTTGTCGCGACTCAGACCTTGAATGGCGATGCCATATTTCGACGTGGGCGCGCGATTGACTATGAAATAAGCGTCGCGCGAGAACGGCAAGCGTTGGTGGGTGCCGAAACGTTCCGGATCGTTCTGCAAATAGTCGGCCCAGGGGCCGGCGGCATTCAACGTCAGACGGGCGCGCACATCGAATTCTTCGCCGCTCAGTTGATCGCGAACGCGTGCGCCGCGAACCTCGTTGCCGGACCACAGGAAACGAACGGCTTCGGCATAGTTACAAACATCGGCGCCGGCAGCTGCTGCGCCTTTGACGAAGGCGAGCACCAG
The DNA here is from genome assembly GCF_016790065.1 of Steroidobacter sp. Classification (GTDB taxonomy): domain Bacteria; phylum Pseudomonadota; class Gammaproteobacteria; order Steroidobacterales; family Steroidobacteraceae; genus Steroidobacter. Next base: position 24,887 of record NZ_JAEUPY010000685.1, on the reverse strand, counting down.
CCGCGCGGCGTTGTACATCTGGCCATCTTCGAACACTACGGCGCCGCTCAGGTCGGGAGTCTGTAGGTGAGGAAACATGGCCAACACCTGACTGCGCGAAAGCAAACGCGTATTGGCGATCTTACGATCAGGATCGCGAATGGCGCGATTGCGGTCCAAGGTCAGCAGGTCGTATACGCGAGCACCGGTTCCGAGAAATGCTTTGCCACTGCGGCCCTGACCGTAAGTGGGAATGGCGATGGGCAAGGGGCTGACCAGGTGCGGAGCGATACGCAACAGCGCCGATCTTTCGTGGCACGACGCCCGCAGTCGAGGCACGTCGGCGTGCTGCAGATATCGAATCCCGCCGTGGACCATCTTGAAACACTCGGCCGACGCGCCGCCGCCGAAATCATTGCGTTCGAGCAGCACCGTGCTGAGTCCGCGCAAAGCGGCATCGCGCGCAGCAGCGGCACCAAAGGCACCGCCGCCAATGATGAGCAGGTCGTATTCGCGCTGCGCCAGGGCCGCCGTTCTTCGTTGCATTCGTCGCAGTTCTCGAAGTGTTCCAGCACAACGCTTGCAATGCACTTTCAGTGCCCACGACGCAGGGATTTTTTGGGCAGCCGCGTAGCTCACTGGCGACACGGGCGCGGCTGTGAATCGCGATTGCGACTGGTGTCGTCAGCGCCCGGCAGGGAATCGACCTACCTGGGCCAAGGACGACTGGGGCGGCTTTCGGGGCTTTGCCGATGTAATCGTTGCAACCATGCTTGTAACTTTTCCGTCGAGTTGCATAGCGCGGCTCGCCTCACTCGTATGCATCAAATACTGCTTTGGCAGGTCGGTCCCTCGAGGCGCGGCCGCTGAACTCTGAACGGAGTAATGACGTTAATGACTGCGAAGATTCCCGCCATGAAAGCGCCGATCCGCCGAGTTGCCGCCGCGGTGGCCTTGACCTGCGGCCTGGTGCCGTTTGCCAACGCCGTGCCGGTGTTGCCCGGTGCTATTGGTCACGGCATCACCACACCTGCCGGTCGCGGCGGCGCTGTTATCCGCGTGACAAACTTGAATGATTCCGGCGCCGGCTCGCTCAAGGCCTGCGTCGACGCGAGCGGACCGCGCGTTTGCGTGTTCGAAGTCTCCGGCACCATCACGCTGCCCGACGACCTCACCATTCGGAATCGTTACATCACCATCGCCGGCCAGACGGCGCCGTCGCCAGGCATCACGCTGCGAGGCTCTGGCCTGCTGGTGAAGGCGTCCGATGTGTTGGTTCAGCACATTCGCGTGCGTCCCGGCGACGGTTCCGGCGGTGAGCCGGCCATCAATCGCGACGCGCTGAAGATCGAAGCGCCGGCCAGTGCGCCGATCAGCAACGTGGTCATCGACCACTGCACCTTCACTTGGTCCACCGATGAAATCGCCAGCGCCTGGCAGTACTGGAACAACATCAGCCTGATCAACAATATTTTTGCCGAGCCTTTGCATGAGTCCATTCATCCCGAAGGCAATCATGGCTTCGGCGTGCTGATCGGTCCGGTGGATGGCAATGCCACGCTGGCCGGCAACCTGTTCGCCAACATGCAGTCGCGCAATCCCATGACTGCGGCCACGCATACCGTCATCGTCAACAACTTGATTTATAACTGGGGCAACACCGCCGTCGACTTGCAGAGCCGCGGCGATGTGACTCAGAACTCCGTGGTCGGTAACGTGTTCGTGCGTGGACCGGATACCGCCGGCAGCCATGCTCCGATCGGTTTGCGTGCCGACGTGGCGACGCTGCGGCCAGGCGCCAAAGTGTTCCTGTCCGATAACCTGGCTCCCGGTGCCAGCAGCACCAGCGACGCCTGGGCGAGTTCGGTGGCCGGTTCGATCTACGGCTCGTTGACGCTGGCGAACTTCCGTTCCACGTCACCGCTCGCCTGGCCGGCCGGTATGACCACGTTGCCTACCTCGGACAATGTGGTGCGCGAACATGTGTTGAAGTATTCGGGTGCTCGTCCGGCGGATCGTGACAGTGCCGACAGTCGCATCATCTCGCAGACTCGCAACGGCACCGGCCGCATCATCAACTGCGTTGCTTCGAATGGGACTACGCGCTGTAACCGTAACGGTGGCGGCTGGCCGACGCTGGCTGAAAACCGTCGCACGCTGACGTTGCCGGCAAACCCCAATACCGTGACCGACAGCGGCTATACCAATCTAGAGCTCTGGTTGCAGCGTCTGGCGGCAGAAGTTGAAGGGCGCGCTGCGGCTCAGCCCGAGGCGCCGACGCTGAGTCGGTAACTTCTACAACTTTTGACTTGTCTCTGGTGGGTTGCAGCCAACATCACCAGAGGATTTGATGGCTCGAGACGCGGGTGTTCCTGGCAACACCCGCGTCGCGCGTTCGTGGTACGCATCTTGCTCTTACCTATCGATGGTCTTTGTCGACGCGTCGATATCCCCAAGAGTTTCGTGGATCCATTGAATGAGCGCAGTTCCCGACAGCGCGGTCCGGAGCACAGTGAAGCTGGCCGGAGCGCCACAACCGCGGCTGTCACAAGTAAAGCTTCCCGACAGCAGCATTCTTCCGCAGGCAGCGACCTATGACGTCACGCCACCATTGCTGTTCAAGCGCCAGCCGGCGTTAGCAGGGATATTCTTTTCGGTACGCGCCGCCGCTCCAGCCGCGGTTTCGATTCTCACTTTATATGTCCTGGCCGAACTGACCGGCACCGCGAGCGCTGACTACTTCAGCGCGGTGACCATCATCGTCAGCATCCTGTCCATCACGTTGCTGCAGTCGCCGCGCACGCCGGCAGCGGAATTGATCGCGCCGCGCATGCTCGTTGCTCTGGGCTTGTTGGTGCGCTGGGCAGTGCTGCTGTTGGCGCTGCTCATCATCGGTCTGATCGCTGGCTATCCAGCCGCCTACTCGCCGCGAGTGATGTTGGTGTGGGCGGTCGCGACGCCGGCGCTGCTGATTCCCAGCATGTTGACCTTGGATGAGATTGCACGCCGCGTGTTATGCCGGCCGAGCAATGGACGCAAAGTAGTTTTCGCCGGATTCAACAAAACCAGTCAGCAACTGGCCGAGCGTTTCTCCCGTCACGCCGAGCTGTGCCTGAAGGTGCAAGGATTTTTCGACGATCGCAGCGCCGAACGGCTGGATGCGCCGGACGGACAGAAGTTGCTCGGGCCGTTGTCGCAGTTGCCTGAATACATCAAGCAGAACGACATCGATGTCATTTTCATCTCGCTGCCGCTGCGACACATTCGCCGCGTTCAGGATCTGCTCGAGAAACTCGGCGACACCACTGTGTCGCTGTATTACTTGCCGGATGTGTTGGTCTCCGATCAGTTCCAGGCGCGCACCGGCGAGATTCTCGGCGTGCCGGTCATTGCCATGCGCGAGAGTCCATTCTACGGCTATCGAGGCGCTGCCAAACGTTTGATGGATCTGTTCATCGCGGCCACGGTGCTCGCAGTCACCGGGCCGTTGCTGCTGGCCATTGCCGCGGCCATCAAGCTCACCAGCAAAGGTCCCGTGCTCTTCCGGCAACGTCGTTATGGGTTGGACGGGCGCGAAATCGTGATCTACAAGTTTCGCACCATGATAGTCACCGAGGATGCCGGCTGGCTGAATCAAGTGAGCCGCAACGACAATCGCGTCACGGCGTTCGGGCGGTTCTTGCGGCGCTGTTCGTTGGATGAAATGCCGCAGCTCATCAACGTTCTACAAGGACGCATGAGCCTGGTCGGTCCGCGGCCGCACGCGGTCGGCCACAACGAGGAATATCGTCGTCTGATCAAGGGTTATATGGTGCGGCATAAAGTGCCGCCCGGCATCACCGGGCTGGCGCAAATCAGAGGCTTCCGTGGCGCCACGCCGCGTCTGCAGGACATGCAGGGCCGGGTTCAGTGCGATCTGGAATATTTGCGCAATTGGACGCTGTGGCTGGACCTGAAAATATTGTTTTTGACGGTGCCGAAACTATTCAAGACCGACAAGGCTTATTAGAGCGCTCATTACTATAAGGGGTCAGCCATGCTCTCGGGTGCGGCCAACCGCGGGTTGTTTCCGGTGAGTCCGATTCTGACGACACAAGTGGGCGAGTTCATGCGCTCGCTCGCTGAGCTGTTTCGCGTGACCGCACCCATGGAACGCGATCTGTTGGCGCATCGGGTGATGTTGCTGACCATCTTGGCCGTCGGCACCTGGGTGCGCTTCTGGGGATTGGACAACGTCGGCTTGCACGGCGACGAAGAGACCATGGCCATGGCGACCATGAGTATCGTGCGTGAGGGCGCCCCGTATCTTCCCAGCGGAATGTTTTATCCGCGCGGCATGACGCAGTTGTATCTGATGGCCGGCTCGGTGCAATTGTTCGGCGAGTCCGAATGGGCGTTCCGCTTCCCGTCGGCGGTGTGTGGCGTGCTGGTGATCTGGTTGTCGTGGCTGGCAGGGCGCCGCTTTCTGCGGCCTTACTGGAATCTAGCCTTCGCGGCCGCTGTGGCGCTGTTGCCGGCGATGATCGTGTACTCACAAACGGCGCGAATGTACATCTTCCTGCTAGCTGCCGTCGCCGCTTGCATGGTGTGTGTGTTCGCGTGGGAGCGCAGCGGGCGAGTCGCTTGGCTGATCGGTGCGGTAGTCGCGCTGGTGATCGGCATCGACCTGCAAGCGTTGGCAGTGACCGTGATTCTGTTGTTCCTTATGCCAGGCATCCTGCAAGGCGATCTACGCAAGCTGCTCCTTGGCAGTGTCGCCGCGGCGGTGGTGATGGTGTCGTACATGCTCATCAACGGTTGGGTCGACTCACACTATCCAGTGCCACCGCCGGAGTATGCAGCCGACCTGGGACCGCCGATGTGGGATCGCAGTCGAGCCTCGCAAGGGTTTGCCAGGACGTTCGAAGTGGCCTTATGGATCGCCGGCCTGGCGATCGCATTTTTCGCGATTCATTTGTCTCGAGTGGTGCCACAGCGAATTGCAGCGATCAGCGTGGCGAGCTTGTTGCTGCTCGGCTTGCTGGCGCAGTTGAAACTGCACTATCACATTGCCGGGATCCTGTTCATCGCGGCGATGGTGGTGGCGCGACGTTTCGGCGGGCCGCGAGTCTGGCGCCGATTACGCATCTTCGCGCTCGGCAGCGGCTTGCTGGCATTGATCCATTTCAGCTTGCTGGCGGCGACGCCGGGCTCGCTGAAGAAAGTGATCGGCGCCTTGGTCGGGCAGCCCAGCATCTGGCCGTATTTCCGAGTGGTGGCGTTCAGTGAAGTCGCGGGATTGCTGGCGCTCGCGGCGCTGGCGTGGGGCTTATGGCGTTTGATGAAGCGCCGCCGAGTGACGGACTACGTGTTGTTCGGTGTGTTGGGCGTGTGGGTGCCCATGTTCACCATCGGCTTCTTTGTGTGGAGCATGCCGCCGCGATACACCGTTGCGTCGCTGATCCCGATGTTGTTGTGCGCATTTGCGTTCGCCCAGAAGGGCACAGACTGGCTGCAAGCGAAGCTGGCAACACGCAACGTGCCGATGACCTGGGATCGGCCGCTGCAGATGGTTGCCGCGATTGTGGTAACCATTCTGGTGGTGAATCCTGTCGAAGTCGTAGCCAACGTGAACTCGGGTTACGAGTCGCATCCGGATCACAAGGGCGCGGCTGAATTCATGAAGGCACAGCACATCGTCGACGCCGACGTAATCATTGCCGAGGACGTGCTACAGCAGACTTATTATCTGGGGCGCGTCGACTATTGGCTGATGAGCCGCAATCATGCGCGGCGCTACGTGGAGTTGGTGGACGGCAAAATTCGCGATTTCTACACTGGCGCGGGTGTGGTCAGCAGCGCCAAGCTATTGGAGGACTTGTTGCGTCAGGAGCGCGGCCAGCGGATTTTCGTCATCGGTAGCGGCGAGAATCAAAGCGACAAGCGCAAAGGCATGCGGGGCGATATGGATGCGGTATTGCATTCCAATCAGTTCGAAGTGGTTTATGAAGGCCGGGACGGCCTGACACAGGTTTGGCGCGCCACCGGCGCACCGCCGCCGCAGGAGTAGAGTCATCGCTGGGTTAGTTAGCCGAACCGCGATCATATCGATCACGCGGTTCATGAATCAGGGACTGGTGGTCATCAGTCCCATCTTGCTGGTGCGGTTGCTGACGGTCGAAGAATTCGGCCGTTATCGCGAGTTCCTGCTGTACGCGGGCTTGCTGACCACCATCTGTGCTTTCGGTATCAACAACAGCTTGTTGTATTTCATTCCGTCGCGGCCGCATAGCGTGCGGCAGATGGTGCGGCAGGCGACCACGATGACGTTGGGCACCAGTGCGCTGGTCGTCGGTGTCACGTTGCTGGCTGACTATATTTCCGGCGGCGCCATTCTCGGTGCTGTCGCGATGCCGGTGGCCATCTATGTTTTGTTGTTCGTCAATCTGGATTTCTGGGAGTTTTACTGGCTGGCGCTGAAACGACCGGTGCCGGTGTTCGCGTATACCACCGGCCGCTTGATCGCTCGCATCGTGGTCGTCGTCACCGCCGCGTCGATCTGGCGCGATGTGATGCCTATCGTCTGGTCACTGATTGCATTGGAAGCCGCACGCATCGTCGGCTCATGGATTGCGTGGCAACGGGCCGGGCGCAGTATCGATCAAACAGATCAGGCGACCGAGGAGTCCTGCTGGCGCGAACAGTTTAGTTATTGCTTTCCCATCGGTCTGGCGCTGATTCTGGTCACGCTCAATAAATCGTTGGGCAACTTGTTCGTGACCAAGACGCTCGGCGTCGTGGCATTGGCGCACTACGCCATCGGTACTCATATTCAACCCGTCATCGGAGTGTTGCGTAACTCGGTGTCGGATGCGGTGTTGCCGGAGCTGGCGGCATTGAAGAACAGTAAAGGCGAGGGCGCGCTGGCGTTGTGGCGTCGTTCGACCATCGTGTCCATGATTCTGCTGACGGCGGCGGGTGTGGTGGTGTTCGAGTTCGCGCACACCTTCGTCGTCACGCTGTTCTCGCCCAGCTACGAGCCGGCTGTGTTGATCTTCCAGATCTATCTATTGGTGCTGGTCCGCGAAGTGTTCGACTTCGGTGTGGCGCTCCGTGCAGCCAATAAGACTGCGCCCATCGTCACCAGTAGTCTGCTCGCCATCCTGCTCAATCTGGTGTTGCTGATCACTGTGTTGCCGATCTGGGGCTTGCCAGCGGCCGCGTTGGCTTTTGTGATTTCACGTTGGACCGAAGGACTGGTGCTCAGCCGCAGCACCATGCGCGCCTACCACATTGGAGTGAAAGATCTGGCGCGTTGGGGCGATCTCGGTCGCGTAGCCCTGGCTGCCCTGCTGGCGTCGGTAGTTTTCTACGGTGACTTCTGGCTCGACTACTTCGGGTTGGTGGGAGTCATCCTGGGCTCGGCGGTTTTCATGGCCCTGTTTGTAGTGTTTATGCTTGCCTTCCGCGTGCCCGAAGCCATTTCCATGCTGGGCCGGCTGCGTAAAACCGAGACGCTGGCCGCCAAATCTTAAGTACCTGACCCTCAATCAACACAATCATCCGTGAACTTCAGGCACGGAGGATGCATTTCGTTTCCGGTGGTTATAACCTGGTCACTCAGGCGTAACGAGGCAGTTACCATGACCCTGGAACAGTACTCAGTACCCGTAGACAGCGGCATGGACAGCACGACGACCGCCTGGGAAGGTCCGCTGTTCATCGTCGGCATGCCCAGATCGGGTACGAAACTTTTGCGTGGGCTGCTGGCCAAGCATCCACGCATCCGGATCCTCGCGGCCGAAACCGACTTCCTGCCGTTCTTCGACGAGTGGGTTCGCACTCATGGCAGCCCGGTCAGCGCTGAATCGTTCCAGCAATTCTCCGATGCCATGCAAGGCGCGAATTACTTCAATTTTCGCCCGGCCGCGCGTGGACCGTTTCGTTGGCAGGACTGGCGAACGGCCTGCAACGGCAACTTCGACGTGAGTGGTTTGTTCGAAGGCTTCGTACGCTATGAGCTCGACGCCGAGCGCGGCTCGGGCACGATCTGGGCGGATAAATCGCCCGCGTATATTCGTCACATTCCGCTGATCTTGAAACACTTTGCCGGCGCGCGAGTACTGCATATCGTGCGTGACGTGCGGGATCACTGCGTTTCCATGCGAAATGCGTGGGGCAAGGATATTCGTCGCTCGGCGTGGCGCTGGGGCCAAGACGTGCTGACCGCGCATCGTCATTGCACCAACATGCCGGAGCGCTGTCTCGAAGTGCGCTTCGAAGAGTTGTTACAGGATCCGGACACCCAGATGCGTCGCATTTGTTTGTTTTTGGATTTGCAGTTCTTTCCGGGCCTCACTGAGTTGTCGCAGTCGGTCGAGCAACGCGGCTATGCCGCCGGTCGAACCGAGATCGTGCGTGACAACTTCCGTAAGTTCGAAACGCGACTCACGCCGCGAGAAATCCTGGCCATCGAATCGCTGTCCTGGCATTCGATGCAGGCTTTGGGTTACACGCCGGTGCGAGCGACCCAACAGGCCAATCTTTCACGCTTGATGCAGCGAGTACTCAAGATGAAAGATGGCATGCACCTGGTCGCTGCCGGCATGTCGCGCCGAGGGGTGGCCGCTGCAGTTCGCTTCCACACGACCCATCGACGCATGGCTGGATAGCGGGCCAGGTAATGTAAGTCCTGAAGCCGTCGTTGCAATAATTACAACAAATCCCGGCTTTACTGACCGCTCGGCGGCCCAGTCCTGGGCTGTTTGCTGGTATGCAACTTGCTCTGCTCTCGACGGCAGCGGATTTCACCGAGGCGATGATGCGTTTTTTGTTGGCCACGCTCACTGTATTTCTGACCTTGAGCAGTGTGTTCTCTTGGGACCCGGGCCCGGCGCCCGGCGTCAAGATCAAGAATTTCATTTTGTATTTGCTGGTGATGGGCCTGGTGCTCAGCTACGCCTCGGGGCGCAAATTCAAAATCCAGCTGCCGGCCATGAACGTGTCTTTCATCGTGCTGATCGGCTATTCCATCCTGACCTACCTGGCCATCGTGCTGTTCATCGACTATCCGCGCTACAACATGTTGACCAGCGCGTTCGATCTGAAGAATCGTGCGGTCGACTACATGTTGTTCTTCCTGGTGTTCTTTTACGGCACGCGTTCGGAGAAGGACGCGATGTTCGTGCTCAAGTGCCTGCTGTTGTCCTGGATCTTGTCGCATGCGGTGGCGGTGCTCGATGCGCTGGGTCACTTGCACATCGGTGATATCGAGCGTCGCGGCGATGGTCGAGTGCAAGGCGCGGTCGGCGAATCGAATCAATATGGCGCTTTCGTGGCGCTGACCTTGCCGGCCGCCGTCGCCATGGCAGTGGCCGTGAAAGGTTGGCAACGCTGGTTTTGGATCGCGGCGTCTGCGCTTACTGCAGGCACGTTGTTGATGACTGTGTCGCGCGGTGCTTTCGTTGCCACCTTCGTTGCGACCGTGGCCGGCGCCTATCTGTTCCGCCGCTATTTATCGCTGGGCAAGATCGTCACCTGGGGCATGGCGGCCGGCGGTGCGATGGTAGTGATCTTGCTGTTGGTGAGCATCAGCTTCGGCGATTTGCTGTACGAGCGCGTGGTCGCCGGTTTCAGCAAGGACATGGGCGACACCTCGTCGGGCCGTACCGAAATCTGGGCCACCGCCATCGAGATGATGTTCCAGTATCCGCTGACCCTGCTCACCGGCTTCGGTTGGAATGCTTACTGGGTCATGCCGTTCCGGTACTCGCCGCATAACTATTACCTGGCGCAGTGGTTCAATCTGGGCCTGCCGGGCTTGATCTGTAGCATCCTGTTGTTGGTGATTCCGGCGCGCACGGCGTTGCAATCTTTCACCGTTGCCCCGCGGCATCTGCGAGCGCCGCTGGCGGGGTTCGTGGTCGCTACCGTCGCCTATGCCACCGCCACCTTTTTCGTGGATCTTTACGTGCCCTGGATCTATTTCTGGGCATATGCCGGCGTGACCATGCGTATTGCAATGATTGCGCGTGAGACCGTTCCGGAACCGGCGGCAGTGGAGCAGCCGGTGTCGGTCACGCCGCCGCGCGCCGACGCCTATGGCTGGATCGGCGCCGTTCGTCATTGATTGGGATCAGCGATGAAGATTTGTATTGTCGGCCTCGACGACTATCCGCAACTGGCGCAGCTGAAGGACGCGAAATACGTGGGCGGCGAGTCCGTGCAACATGTGCTGTTGGCACGAGCTTGGCGCGATCTCGGGCACGATGTGTCGATGATCGTGCACGACTACGGTCAAGGTCGGGACACGACCGTGGGTGGAATTCGCGCCGTCGCTCCGTACTCGCGCGATGAAGGTATTCCTGTGCTTCGCTTCGCTCATCCACGGTTGACCGGGATGATCGGCGCGATGCGCGAAATCGATGCCGATGTTTACTATCAATCGCCCGCTGGCGCCGCTACTGGAATCACCGCTTGGTTCTGTCGCCGCTATGGCAAGCGCTTCATCATGCGCGTTGCTTCCGATCTAGCGTGCATTCCAGGTAAGCAACTGATCCGCTATTGGCGCGATCGCAAGATCTACGAGTACGGCGTGCGCAATGCCGATCTGATCGTCGCGCAGAGCGAGCAGCAACGCACCTTGCTACGACAGAACTATGGCGTGAAAAGCGAAGTGCTCGACATGGCCGTCGAGATGCCGAGCGGGCCGCAACCGGCCAAGGACATCGACGTGCTGTGGGTCGCGAATCTCAGGCCGGTGAAACGGCCCGAAATCGTGCTGGAGCTGGCGCGCCGATTGCCGAATGTCCGATTCACGCTTGCGGGCGGTGCGTTGCCAGGCGCCGAAGACTATTACCGCACGGTGCTCGACGCGGCGAGTGCGATACCGAATGTGATTTGTCCCGGCGCCGTGCCGTACACCGATGTGGGCGCGATGTTCAGCCGAGCCAAACTTTTCCTGAATACGTCTGAGATCGAAGGCTTCCCGAACACGTTTCTGCAGGCGTGGGTGCGGGCGGTGCCGGTGGTGGCGTTCTTCGATCCGGATTCGCTGATCAAGCAGCGCCAGCTCGGACACGCGGTGACCGATCTCGACGACATGGTCCGCGCGATTGAACGATTGCTGGCAGACGACGCGGAACGCGAGCGAATCGGTGAGCGCGCGCGTGCGTACGCAATTGCTCAGTTCGGCGCGAATCATATCGCGAGCCGCTATCTGGATATGTTGTCGGCCCGCGATGGAGCGCAGGTCTTGAACTACGGGACCAGTGGTTGATCATGGCGAGCGCATCGGCACAGCTCGAACGCGAGGTCGGCTCGCTACAACCGGGCGCAACGGACGGCCAGTTGGACGTATTGTTTCTTTTGAACAATCTGGCGGTCGGCGGTTCGGAAACCAAAATCGTACGGCTGGCAAACGCGCTGTGCCTGCGAGGCCTGCGAGTCGGCGTCGCATACCTGAATGAACCGGCGACTTTGTTGACGGACATTGCCGCCGGCGTCGCGACGTTCTTCCTGTCGCGACAAGGTCGCTTCTCGCTTCAAGCCAGCAAGGCGCTGCGCCAGCTCATCGAGGAACAACGGCCGCGCAATGTAGTGTCCGTGAACCTTTATCCCGCGCTGTATGTGGTCACGGCAACTCGCTGGTCCCGCCATCGTCCGCGAACCATCGGATTGATGAATACGACCGAGATGCGTCGTGGCGCGCGCTGGAAACGCAGCTTCTATATGCGAGTGCTGCGCTATCTGGATTGGACCATCTATGGCTGTGAGCTGCAGCGGGACGCCTGGCTGGCAGCCGATAGTCCGATGCGAGCTCGATCAGGCGTGATATACAACGGGGTGGATCTCAATAAATTCTCGGCAACTCGCGCCGGTGCTACCGGCATGCGAGCTCAATATGGCATCGGCGAGAACGCATTCGTCGTAGGCACGGTCGGACGGCTGGTCGCCGAGAAGAACCAATCGCCACTCATCGACGTAGTCGCCGATCTACGCAGTGGCGGCGCCGATGTGCATCTGATGTTGGTGGGTGACGGCCCGCTGCGAGAGGCATTGGAAAGGCGAGCTGCGGAGCGCGGAATTGCCGAAGCCGTGACTTTCACCGGCGCGCTGGCTGACGTACGAGCAGCTTTGCAGTCGTTCGACGTGTTCGTGCTGCCGTCGCTTTCGGAAACCTTTTCGAATGCGGCACTCGAAGCCATGGCCATGCAAGTGCCTGTGATCCTGACTCGCACCGGCGGGGCGGGGGAGATGATCGAGCACGGCACTGAAGGTTATGTGGTCGACGTTGCCGAGCTGCCGCAACGCTTGCCCGAACTGCTGAATCAACTCCGGCTCGACAGCATGTTGCGCAATCGTATGGCAGCCGCTGCGGCGTTGAGAGCTGAACAAGCGTTCTCGTGGGAAGGCATGGTGGCTGAATATCAGAGTTTGCTCAGCACGCGTGAGGCGGTGAGCCATGCGTGAAGCAGCGAATGTCGTGATGCTCGGTCCGGGCTTGAATGTCCGCGGCGGCGTTTCGGGAGTGGAGCGGCTGCTGCTCAACGCTTTGCCTAAAGAAGTGCGTGCCACTCACATTGCCACCATGGTCGAAGGCGGTAAGTGGACCAAGGCCATGACCTTCGCGCAGTCGCTGGCCAAGCTGACTCTGGAGCTGAACCAGCATCCGGATGTGGTGCACATTCACTTCGCCAGTGGCGCGAGCAATATTCGCAAGATCATTTTGGCACGCATGGCGCTGGCCCGAGGTGCGAGCGTGATCATGCACGCGCACGGCGGCAACTATCAGAAGCATTGGGCCACGATGTCGCCGACGGCGAGATCCATCACGCTCAGTACGCTGCTGCGTGTGCAGAGGCTGGTGGTGTTGGGCGAGGGCTGGAAAGCGTTTTTCGAATCCATCGGCGTGCCGAGCCATCGCATCGTCGTGTTGCCCAATCCGGTGGTGTTGCCGGAAGCCGTGCCCGAACGTCCGTTGGGTGGCAAGGTTCGCTTTGTTTACTTCGGCCTGATTTCTCGGCGTAAAGGTGTGTTCGATCTGCTGGAAGCGGTGGCCAAGCTGTCGCCCGAGTCTCGCGCCCGTGTCGAGTTTGTTCTCGCCGGCAATGGTGAAGTGGCCGAGCTACGCGAACACGCCAATAAACTCGGCGTGCAAGACGTAGTCGAGATTCGCGAGTGGGTCGATCCGGCAGAGCGAGATCGCTTGCTGGCCGGCGCTCATGCGTTTGTCTTGCCGTCGCACACCGAAGGCTTGCCGATGTCTTTGCTCGAAGCGATGGCGTGGGGCTTGCCGCCGATCTGCACGCCAGTGGGCAGTATTCCTGAATACGTCGTTGATGGTGCGAACGGTGTACTGGTTGCGCCAGGTAACCCGTCGCAGCTGGCTCAAGCCATCGAAAAGTTGGTGACCCAAGAGGCGGAGCGCGTTCACATGGGCCGCCTCGCGCGCGCGACGGTGGAACCACTGTGCGTGAAACAGTATTCGAATCGTATGTGTGCGATGTATCGCTCGCTCGCCAATGGCAAGGGACGCCGGGCGGCGGTGCGCTGATGGCGGGCTCGGGATTTGGCATGCAAGCGCTGGTGAAAAAACTCAAGCTGCTGCAAGTCGGCGACGCCGCCGTGCGTCGCAATCCGTTGTTCTATGCCGATGCACAACGTGAGCTGGAACGTCTCGAAGCGGCTGGCTTCAATGAGCGTCGCCAGTGGACGCGGGATCGGCTGAGCAAACTGTTGTTCCCGGCGAGTCGCAGCGGTTACGGACTCATCGTACGAGGGGGCGGCGACATTGCCAGTTGGCCGTTGCTGACGAAAGCCGAGGTCCGCGCCGCGCCCGGTGCATTCGCCATGGGATCGCGACTGTTCACCATCAAAGCCAACACCGGCGGTACGTCAGGCGAGCCATTGGAGATCGTGCGTTCGCTGCGCTCCATAGTGTTCGAGCAAGTGTGTATCGATCGGATGATGCAGAAGGTCGGCGTGGATGCGCGCTCTGCCAGATGCGCGGTGCTGAGAACTGAAAGCATCAAGGATCCCAACGACTTCAAACCGCCGTACTGGGTGCATGCCGGTGGCGGCAATCGCTTGGTGCTGTCCTCGACTCACTTGAACGCGGCGACTGTCGAGCACTACGCACGAGCTATCGATGAGTTCGCGCCGGAGTGTCTGCTCGGTTATCCGACCTCGCTCGAAGCTTTGTGTTTCTTGCTACGACGCGCCGGTCGCCGGGTGAACATACCCGCGGTGTTGTGTTCGTCCGAAGTGTTGCATCCCCGAGTGTGGCAGGTGGCGCGCGAGACGCTGGGTTGCAGAATCCTGGATTATTACGGCCAAGCCGAGCGCGTCGCCTTCGCGTATGCGACCGCACCTGGCGAGTACAAGTTCTTGCCGGGCTACGCGCATGTCGAATTCGAGGCGGCGGGAAGAGAAGGCGCGTACCAGCTTTACGAGATCATCGGCACGCCGCTGTGGAATCGTTCGATGGCGATGATTCGTTATCGCACTGGCGACATGATTCGAGTGCCTGCAGCATGGGGCGAGCGAGAACTGGAAGAACTGGCGCTGGGAGTGCGAACGTTTGCTGGTGTACTGGGACGTGACAGCGACATCTTGATCACCCCGAATGGCGTGAAGGTCACTGGCATCAGTCATTTCCAGCGCGACGTGGCCAACATCGAGCGCATCCAGGTGATTCAGGAGACTGCCGCCAAAGTAGTCATCCTGGTGTTGGAGGCCGAAGGTTATTCGAACTGGGATCGCGAGCGCCTGCTGCACAATGCTCGCGAGAAGTTGCCAAGGAATATGCACATCGAGATTCGCAGCGTGACGGCGCTGGAGCGCACGGCCCGCGGCAAGACACCTTTCGTCATTCATCGACCGCAGGTGAAAGAGCTGCTGAACAACACGCGGGCCCACGGAAACATTGCGTGAGGCGCAGGCCATGAGTCTGAAGTGGAAGCTGCATCGCTTGTCGGCAATGAGTGGGTGGGAAGTCGGTTACCGAGTCAAGCAGCGTGTCCAGGCCAGCGTGGAGCAGTTCGGTCTGCATTCGGCTGCGCCTCCGCCGCCGGCACAGAACCAGGCGGGTTCGGCTTGGGTCGCGACGCTGCCGACACAATTCAACGTTGATAAGTATCGGCGCGCAGCCGACGACATTCTCGACGGTCGCTTTCCGGTGTTTGCCATGCCAGCCGCCGTTCTGGGATTTCCGCCGCAATGGAATCGCGATCCCAAGACCCGGAAGCAGGCGCCGCTGCGTTTCGGCAAGACGCTGAACTATCGCGACGAAGCGGTGGTTGGCGACATCAAATATCTTTGGGAGCCGAGTCGCCACGCGCAGCTGGTGACGTTGGCGCAGGCATGGCATCTCACGCACGAGCAGAAGTACGCGGACGGCTGCCGCACGCTGCTCGAATCCTGGTTCGATCAATGTCCTTATCCGTCCGGCGTGCACTGGACCAGCAGCCTGGAGCATTCGATTCGCTTGGTGAACTGGTCGTTCGCATGGCACTTGTTGGGCGGCGACGCTGCGACCATTTTCGAAGGCAGTACGGGCGAGGCGTTCAAGCAGCGCTGGCTGACCAGTGTGTATCAACACTGTCATTTCATCGCCGGACATTTCTCGCGCTACTCATCGGCCAACAATCATTTGCTCGGCGAATTGATGGGGCTGTTCGTCGCCGCGCTGACCTGGCCGCTGTGGAAGCGCAGTCGTCGTTGGAAGAACACGGCGCAACGCCAGCTGGAGCGAGAAGTGCTGCTCCAGAACGGCGAGGACGGCGTGAATCGCGAGCAAGCGAATTGGTATCACCACGAAGTCGCCGACATGATGCTGGTCAGCGGCTTGATTGCACGCGCCAATGGCTGCGATTTCAGCACGGCGTACTGGCATCGGCTGCGAGGGATGTTGCAATACATTGCCAGCATCATGGATGCCGGCGGCCAGGTGCCCAACTTCGGCGACGCCGATGACGCCATCATCGCGCGCCTGGATCCGGACGTGCCGGATGTCTATCGCTCGTTGCTTGCGACCGGAGCTGTGTTGTTCGAGAGCGCCGAGTTCAAGTTCAAAGCCGGCGCCGTCATCGACGACAAGACGCGCTGGTTGTTAGGCGATGCCGCGCTTGGAAAGTACGAAGCCATCGACATGGCGCGCGTGTCGCTGCCAATGCGCAAGGACTTCGCCAATGCGGGTTACTACATTCTCGGCGACCGCTACGAAACCAATCGTGAAGTGCGGATCGTCGCTGACGCCGGCCCGCTCGGCTATCTATCCATTGCCGCGCACGGTCATGCGGATGCTTTGTCATTCACGCTGAGCGCGGGCGGCCAGGAAATATTGATCGACCCCGGCACCTATGCCTATCACACGCAGCGGCTGTGGCGCGATTACTTCAAAGGCACGTCGGCTCACAATACGGTGCGCGTCGATGGCGTCGACCAGTCCGTCAGCGGCGGCAACTTTCTGTGGATCAAACACGCGCAGGCACAAGTGGTCACGGTGGAGCGCACGCCGCTGGCAGATCGCTGGGTGGCCAGCCATGATGGTTACTCGCGGCTCAAGCATCCGCTCACTCATCGACGTGAGATTCTGTTCGAGAAACAGCAATCCCGGCTACAGGTCACTGACGAGTTGCTGGGCAGCGGCGCCCACGAGGTGGAGCTGTTCTGGCATTTCGCCGAACAGTGCTCGGTGATCGCCGACGGCCGGGCGGTGCGCGTGACGTGCGGCGACGTGCTGTTGTCGATGATTTTGCCGGAAGGATTGCGCTGCAGTGTGTATCGCGGGGTCGAACGGCCGCAGCCCCACGGCTGGATTTCTCGCAGCTTCGACGCCAAGCTGCCGACCACCACCATCGTCGCCAACGGGCCCATCAATGGTGGCGCCAGGCTAGTCACCCGCATCAATCTCGACTTCAAAGTTTAAGGCGCGATAATGGCGCCCTACCCAGGGGGCGCTATGAGCTTGGCTGATCGACAAACCACGACTGACATCATGATGATTCGCCCGGTGGCTTTCGCCGGCAACCTGCAGACGCAGGCTTCCAACTCGTTCCAACAACTCGATGCCAATAGCGGCGATGCGGCCAATCAGGCCCAGGCGGCGCGCGAGTTCGACGGTTTGGCGGCGGCGTTGGACAAGGCCGGCGTGACCGTGCATGTGTTCAACGACACGCCCGAGCCGCACACCCCGGATTCGATCTTTCCCAACAACTGGGTGAGCTTTCATGCCGACGGCACCGTGGTGTTGTACCCGATGCTGGCGGAGAACCGCCGGCTGGAGCGGCGCATGGACTTGCTCGAAGAACTCAGTGGCAAGCGCGGTTTCCATACCACGCGAGTCATCGACCTCACGCGCCATGAACACGCCGGCCGGTATCTCGAAGGCACGGGCAGCCTGGTGCTGGACCGGATTCATCGCGTGGCTTATGCCTGCGTTTCGCCGCGCACCGACCTGGATGTGCTGGGCGACTTCGCCCAACAGCTGGACTACGACATCGTGGCCTTCGAGGCGCTCGACGCCGCCGGCGGGGCGATCTATCACACCAACGTTTTGATGTCGGTGGGCGAGCGCTTCGCTGCCGTCTGTTTCACCGCCATTCGTGCCGATGAACGGGAAGGCGTGATGAATCAGCTGCGCGGTAGCGGCCGGGCCGTCATCGACCTGTCGCGGGAGCAGATGAACGCGTTCGCCGGCAACATGCTGGAGGTGGGCTCGTCGCTGACCGGCAGTGCAGTGGCCATGTCTCAGAGCGCCCACGACGCATTGACCGCCGAGCAACGGGCCATCCTGGAATCCAGCGCCGGCCCGATCGTGTCCGCGCCCATTCCGACCATCGAGAAGCTCGGCGGCGGCAGCGTCCGCTGCATGCTGGCGGAACTGCATTTACCCAAAAAGAAGCGACTATAATCGCCGGCCAACCACTCACGGCCTCCCATGCTGGAACTCGGCGTCAAAACCCTGCTGGCGTATTTGCTCGGCTCGCTGATCGGCAGCTTGCTGGTCGGCCAGCTGCGCGGCGGCGTCGACATTCGTAAGCTGGGCAGCGGTAATGCCGGCGGCACCAATGCCCTACGCACCCAGGGGTGGTCGTTCGCCGTGTGGGTAATGATCATCGATATTGGCAAGGGCTGGCTCGCTGCTGGGCTGCTCGCGCCCATGAATCTGCCGGGCGTCGGTATCGATCCGCAGGTGGGGCGCGATTGGTTGGCCGTGGCTTGTGCGGCTGCCGTCGTGCTCGGCCACGTTTATCCGGTGTGGTATGGATTCCGCGGCGGTAAGGGAGCGGCGACCTTGATCGGTGTGCTGGTCGGCTTGAAGCCGGCGGCCTTTCTGCCGGTGTTCGGTGTATGGCTGGCGGTGGTGATGCTGACCGGCTTCGTCGGTCTCGGCACCATGCTCGCCGTGGCTTCGTTTCCTGCCTACCTGGCACTGACCGAAGCCGAGCCATCGACGGCGGTGCTGGTGTTCGGCTGTGCCATGACCTTGTTCGTTTGTTATACCCATCGCGGCAACATCGAGCGTATGCGAGCCGGCACCGAAAGTCGGGCGCGAAGGCTCTGGCTGTTACGGCCCCGCTGACACTGCCATGCCCACCGCCAGCAAGTCGCAGACGCCCAAGACTCAAGCTCAGGCACGCCGGCAGCGCTTGTTGGCCATGCTCGCGGAAGGTTCGTTTTATTCGGGCGAGCAGCTGGCCAAGAAGCTCAAGATTTCGCGCGGCGGTATCTGGAAGTTGATGAACTCGCTCAAGGCGCTGGGCATCGACATCGAATCGGTGCCGCGCCAGGGCTATCGGCTGCCGCGTGCGGTCGATCTATTGGATAAAGAAGCCATCCTCGCTGCCTTGCCGGCCGCGGCTCGCCAGCATCTAGAGCGGGCGGATGTGCTGTTGACGGTCGATTCCACCAATCGTTTCGTCGCCGAGCTTTCGCCGCCGCAGCCGGGTCGTGTGCAGCTGTGTACGGCCGAAGTGCAAAACGCCGGTCGTGGTCGGCGCGGTCGCAGTTGGGTGGCGCCGTTCGGTAGCGGCGTGTGTATGTCAGTCGGTTGGCAATTCGCCGAAGCCCCGCCGACCTTCTCCGCTTTGAGTCTGGCGGTCGGCGTCGCCGTGGTGAAGGCGTTCCAGCGGCTGGGCATTCAAGGCGTCGGCCTGAAATGGCCCAATGATCTGCAATGGCAGGGCCGCAAGCTCGGCGGCATCCTGATCGAAATGCGCGGCGAGTCGGCTGGTCCGGCGCAAGTCATCATCGGTATCGGTATCAACATGCAGATGCCGGCGGCGATTCGTATGCAGCTGGTGGAACGCGAAGCGGTGATGATCGCCGACGTGCACGAGATCGCGCGCGAACAGACGCCGACTCGGAATGCGCTCATCGGCGCAGTCGTGGCCGAACTGTTCGAGATGCTTCAGACATTTACGGAAAGCGGCTTTGCGCCGTTCCACGATCAATGGTTGTCGCTGGACACGCTGGCGAACGCGCCCGTCAAAGTCATTAGCGGTGCGCAGACCACGCTGGGCACGGCACGCGGTGTCGAACTCGATGGCACGCTGCTGGTGGACGTCGACGGCGAGCTGCGCAAGTTCGTTTCGGGTGAAGTGAGCTTGCGAGCGGTGAAGAGCTGATCGCGATGCTATTGCTCATCGACATCGGCAACACGCGTATCAAATGGGCGCGCTCCGGCCCGGGCGGACTCAGTGAACAGTCGGCTGCCGTGCATGCCGATTGGACGCGCGACGACTTCATCCAGCAGATCCTGAACTCCGGGCCGCGAGCGCAGCGCGTGTTCATCGCCAATGTCGGCGGCAAACGCATGGGTGCGCTCGCGCAAGCGGCCATCGCCGAGGCTTGGCAGATCGAGCCTCGCTTCGTTCAGTCGCCGGCCGCGCAAGCTGGTCTGCATAACGCCTATCCGGAACCGGCCAAGCTTGGCGTGGACCGCTGGCTGGCGCTGCTCGGCGGGCGGGCCATCGAGCCGCGGCCGTTGTGTGTGGTCAGTGTCGGCACGGCCATGACCATCGACGGTTTGGACGCGAACGGTCAGCACTTGGGCGGAGTCATCGTGCCGGGCCCGGATTTGATGGTGTCCAGCCTGTTGAAAAACACCAGCGACATTGCCCAGCGCACCGCCGGCGGTCAGACGCGCGATGCGTTGTTTGCCGATAACACCTTGGGTGCGATTCAGCAGGGCGCGGTGCATGCCTTGGCGGCATTGGTGGAACGATCGTTGGAAACGCTGGAAAAGCAGCTCGGCCAGCGGCCGGTGCTGTTGCTCACGGGCGGCGCCAGTCCGAGGATTTTGGGCGCAATTCGTGCTGCCGGCAGAGAGATTCCCGACCTGGTATTGCGCGGTCTGGCTGTGGTCGCCGCGCTACCTGAATCAGCCGCCGCCTGATGCCGTGGCGCCCGGGCGAGCCGGGAGCCATCGTGTATCATCCGCCCGGTTCGGCACACGCGGCGGGGTGGTCGCGTCATCGAGGAAGCTTGGATGGCTAGAAGCAGATTCCGACAGTTGTGGGCAGGCACGGCGCTGGTGGCGCTGGGCTCAGTGCCGCTGTCGGTGGCGCTGGCGGCCGACGTGCAAGCGGGCAAGACGGTGTCCCAGGCCAAATGCAGCCAATGCCACGAGGCCGACGATTGGGAAGGCGAGAGCGCGGCGTCGCTGGAAAGCCTGATTCGGGATATCGTCGCCGGCAAGGTCAAACACAAGGCACCGCTGCAGTTGACGCCGGCCGAGGTGGCCGACATCGCTGCGTACTGGGGCCAAAGCAGCCAGAAGGGCAGGAAGCGACGTTGATCGCTCTAGCATAACCACGACATGCGCGCGTTCTGTTTGCTGTTGGTGCTGGTCAACGCCCTGTACTTCATCTGGTCCCAAGTGATCGATGTGCAGGTGAGCAGCCTGGATCGAGTGCCGATCCGGGTGGCCGCACCGCCGCCGCGCATCGTGCTCGCCAAAGAAGCTCAGAGCGGCACTCAGCCGCCCGCCGAGCCGGAACCCGAAGAGGAAGACGAACCGGTCGCCGACGTGCGCGAAGTGGATCCTCCGCAAGTCGAACCGTTGGAATCCAGCGGAACCGTGCAGCCTCGGGTGCCGCCGGCGGTTGCGCGTGAAGATGCGTTGACTTGTAGCAGCGTCGGGCCGTTCGCCGATCTCGGTCAGGCCTCGCAGGCGCAGGCGACCTTACGCAGCATGGGCTTCGCGCCTCGGCAGCGAGTGGAGCAGGGCGAGCTGTGGACGGGCTATTGGGTGAGCGTGCGCGACTCGACGAATCGCGAAGCTGCCGAGGCGGCGTTGAAGAAGCTCAACGACAGCGGCATCACGGATGTTTATTTGATGCCGGGCTCGGATCCGCCGAACGTGTTGTCGCTCGGTGTGTTCTCTGACTATCAGCGGGCGCAACGGCGAGCTGAAGAAGTGCGTGCCCTCGGGCTCACGGCGCAGATCAGCGATCGTAAGCGTGCCGGTTCGGTGTTCTGGATCGATGTGGATTTGAAGGAGCCGGGCCAGGCCATCGACACCAGCGTGTTCCAAGTCGGGCAGAGCCGGATCTTGCGCTTGGAACTGCGCTCCTGCCCGCAGGCCGGCTAACCAGGCCGGTTCAGTAGCCGCGCTCGGTACAGCACTTCGCGAGTTCGTCGTCGCCGCTCGCTTGCCGAGCGCAAGCGATGCCGACGCGATCCGCACGCCAGTCGCGCCATTCGGCATCGCCCGGGCCGACCAAGTCGCGCAACTCTTTTCCTGCGCCCGCCAAATACGCTTCGCTGCCGCTGCAGTAACGCGCGATCAATCCAGAAGCGAGACAGTGCGCGTGTGAATCTGGAATTCCAGTGGGCAGCTTGTCGCGCACCACTGCTTGCATACAGCCATACGACGATTTCGCCAGTCGCTCGGGTCGATTGGGCACGGCCACGCAGCCCGTTGCGCTAATGAGCGCCAGCGCCAGCATGACCTTGCAGAAGGCTCGCATGCCGCGAGTATCCCAACTTTGTCGGCTCAGCGCCCGAGGAAACTCGCCAGCGTGGATTGCAGCAGCGCGCGGTCGATGGGTTTCGACAAGTAACCATCCATGCCGGCCGCTTTGCATTCATCATCCGCGCCCTTCATCGCATGCGCGGTGAGCGCAATGATGGGCGTGCGGCGGATGCCGTTCTCGACTTTACGAATCTCGCGAGTGGCTTCGTAGCCGTCCAGATCCGGCATCTGGCAATCCATCAAAATCAAATCGTACTGACCGGTGAGCCAGGCATCGACGGCGGCGCGCCCGGTGCCGACAGCATGCACTCGGTAGTTCAGCTTCTCGAGCAACCGTACCGCGACCTTCTGATTCACCAGATTGTCGTCCGCCAGCAGGATGTGCTTCTGCTGGTCGCCGACGTGCAGCGCGTTCAGGCGCTGACTGGTGACGATGGACTGCGTCTGCAGGTGCCACACCTCGGGCTGCTGAGCGAGCACGACTTGTAGCGAGCCGACCAGATCTCGTTGGGTCACGGGCTTCAACAAATAGCCTGCGAAACCCAGCTGCGCGAACGTTTCACTGTCATCGCGTTGCCCGGAAGACGTCAGCAGAATCAGCCGCGTCGCTTTGAGCTGCGGATCGGCCACGATCATGCGGCCGAGTTGCGCGCCATCGCAGTCGGGCATTTGGCAATCCAGCAGCGCGGCGTCGAACGGGCGTCCGTTGGCACAGGCTTCACGCAACAACGTCAGCGCTTGATTCGCATCGTTGGCAGCCGCGGGACGAACACCGCACAGCTGCAGCTGACCCACGAGCACTTTGCGATTGGTGGCGTTGTCGTCCACCACCAGCACGCGCTTGCCACGAATCGATGTGACCAGCATGGAGAACGCGCCGGTCACTGGATTGCCGGCTTTGAAGCGAGCGGTGAACCAGAACGTCGAGCCTTCGCCTTCGCGGCTGGTCACACCCACGTCGCCGCCCATCAGATCGGCCAGTCGCCGCACGATGGACAGTCCTAGTCCAGTCCCGCCGAAACGACGCGTGGTAGACGAGTCGACTTGAGTGAACGGCGAGAACAAGGCCTTGATGCGATCGGCGGGGATGCCGATGCCGGTGTCCCGCACCTCGCAACGAATGAATGTTCCGTTCGTGTCGTGAGAGAGCACGCTCAGCGCCAGCGAGACTTCGCCGCGATGAGTGAACTTCACTGCGTTGCCGCCGAGGTTCAGCAGGATCTGGCGCACCCGAGCCGCATCGCCCCGTAGTGACGACGGCAAATCCGGATCGATCTGTAATGTGACTTCCAAGCCTTTGGCATGCGCCGGTACCGACAGTAGCCGTGCGACGTCTTCGAACGTGTCGCGCAGGTCCATGTCTGCCGACTCCAGTTCCAGCTTGCCGGCCTCGATCTTGGAAAAGTCCAGAATGTCATTGATGACGGTCAGCAGCGCGCTGCCGCTGTCTTTAATGGTCTGTACGAAATCGCGCTGGTTGGGGTCGAGCTTGGTATCCAGCAGCAGATCGGTCATGCCCAACACCCCGTTCATGGGCGTGCGGATTTCATGACTCATGTTGGCCAGGAATTCACTCTTGGCCTTGTTGGCCGCGCTGGCGCTGGCAGCAGATTCCGTGGCTTGCCGAGTCGCATCCGCCAAGCGGCTGTTACTGGTTGCCAGTTCATGCGTGCGAGCAGACACGCGTTGTTCCAATTCATCGTGGGCTCGCCGTAGCTCGGCGTCGCGCATTTCGATTTGACCCAACATGTCGTTGAATGCGCCGATCAGGCGGCCGATCTCATCGCTGTTAGGCGCATGCACGCGCAGGCTGTAATCGCGAGCGCGCGTCACGCTCTCAGCCGCTGTAGACAACGCCAGGATGGGTTTGGAAATGAACCGTTGCATGCGCAAGGCGATCAGGCTGGCGAGTAACAGCGCGCCGACGATCACCACCGCCAACAACGAAATACGACTCACGATGCCTTCGCGCAGTTCATCGCGGCTGGCCCAAAGATGGACCGCGCCGATGTGTCCGTCGAGCACGATGTCGGCACTGACGTGCACGTACAGGTCACCGTCGGCCACAGCGGTAACATCGCGACCGTGGTGAGCCAGCACATTACCGTCAGCGTGGCGAATTTCCGCAGCGACGATGGCCGAATCCGCACTCAGAGCGGACAAGGATCGCGTGGCTGCCTCGTGATCGTCGAATGCCACGGCCGCTTCGCTATCCCGAGCAACGATTTGCGCTTGAGTGTGCAGCCGGCGCCACATCTCCTGTTGATCGGTGCGGTAGTCGGCAATGGTCAGCACCAGGCCGGCGATCAGCAGCGCCAGGCCGCTCACCAAGCTGGCGAGCATGGTGAGCTTGCCGCCGATGGGCAGTCGTTCGAACCAACGCTTCACGGCATTCACGTCGACTGCCGTTTCACGATGGCGGCCAGCTTTAGCAATTGCGAGCTGATGCGCAGTCCGGCTCGAGTCGCCTGCTGCATGTCGATACTGAAACGCAGCCGCTGGTTCTCAGTGAATAAGCCGATCATGCCGTCGGTAGCTGCAAGGCTCGCGGCATCGCTGATAGTCAACACCGCCGGTTCCGGCGCGAGTTCATAGCTCGATGCCATCGACGCATGAATGTACAGAGCGTGGCATGTGCCCGGCGGCGGCGGATCGATGACTTGGAGCGCAGCCAAACGTCGCGTGCCCACTTTCTTGTTGCCGATGTCAGAGGTAAATGCGCTGTACACGCCCTCGCCACCGACGAAGCAAACCGTCAGCGTATCGGCGACCGAGTCGGCCGGCCACTCGACGAACTTGACGAAGTTGAACACATAAGCCGCTTTGAATTGATCCTCGCGCTGCGCTGATGCATCGGCCAATGCGCTCGCCGTCGCCAACGACAGCGACACGAGTGCCGAGACAATTTGCAGGAACCGAATCATGAGCCGCATTTTGCGTGAGTAAT